>NZ_JBSFHO010000021.1:0-151847 GCF_053597075.1 Streptomyces sp. NPDC001514 | reverse complement strand
GTTCACCACGCCCGGGGACGCGCAGGGGTCGTGTTCGGGACACTCAAGCGTGATTTGTGGCGCGCGGCATGGGCGATGACTGGTGGGTCCGGGGTGGCGCGCGCCGTAAATCATGCCGTCCCGGATACGAGCCCCGGAGCGGCCCCGGGAGGGCAACCGACCCGGCACCGGGCACCCCCGACCACCCAGCCCGTCCGGCGATTGAGGACGGACACACCGGTCACCGTCGCGGCACGGGGCACCCCCCACCACCCAGCCCGTCCGGCGCTTGAGGACGGACACACCGGCCCACCCGGCGGTACCGGGTGCATACTCAGCCCGCCGGCCGGCACCGCGGCACCGGGCGCACACCCAGCCCGGACGCCGCCGCGGCACCGGGCACACCGCGGCCCCGCGGAGCGCTACCGCGGGGCCGGGTCCGGGCCCGTGGCTACCGGCCGGGCAGGGTCGGAGGACCATTCCGACCAGGAGCCTGCGTACAGCGCGGCCCGGATGCCCGCGATCTCCAGGGCCAGGACCTCATGGGCGCCGGAGACGCCCGAGCCGCAATAGACGCCGACCTCGGGGGCGTCCGATGCGCCCAGACGCTTGAAGCGGGCAGCCAGCTCACCCGCAGGGAGGAAAGTGGTGGCTCCCGGGGTGACGTTCTCCGTCGTCGGGGCCGAGACCGCGCCCGGGATGTGGCCGCCGACGCGGTCGATGGGCTCGACGTCACCGCGGTAGCGCTCGGCGGCCCGGGCATCCAGCAGCAGCCCGGTACGGGCCAGCGCCGCCGCGGCGTCCGCGTCGAGCAGTGGCAGGGCGCCCGGTACCGGAGTGAAGTCGCCCGGCTCCGGAGTGGGGAGGTCCGTGGTCAGCGGGCCGTCCCACGCCGCGAGGCCCCCGTCCAGGACCCGTACGTCCTCGTGGCCCGTCCACCGCAGCAGCCACCAGGCCCGCGCCGCCGCCCAGCCCTGGCCGCCGTCGTACGCCACGACCGGAGTGGAGCCCGACACTCCCGCGCGGCGCATCACCGCTCCGAAGGCCGTCACGTCGGGCAGCGGATGACGGCCGCCCGCTCCGGGCGGCCCTGCCAGCTCGCTGTCGAGGTCGACGTACACGGCACCGGGCAGATGCCCGGCCTCGTACGCGGGTCGTCCCGGCGGGCCGCCGAGCTGCCAGCGGACGTCGAGGAGCACCGGCGGCCGCGGACCGGCCGACTCGCTCGCGAGTTCTGTTGCGGTGATGATGGGGGTCATAAGAGCCATCCTCGCGCAGGGCACGGCGGGCCCGTAACGGCGTCGGAACGGATGGGCGAAGCCAAAACGGGCATCCTCTCCTGTGGGATCCCCGGTCATGCGGCGCGGCCGGGGCGTGCCGCACGCCGGTGGTGCGAGCATCTGCACGGGGCACAGAGCCACTGCCGCACGACGGCCCGCATCCGGTCCCCCCGCCGCACGGCCACGACGCTGGTCCGAGGAGAGAGTGACGATGACCGAGGCGACTCGGCGCAGACCCGGCACGCCCTGCTGGGTGAGCCTGATGGTGCACGGACTTGCCGCGACACAGGACTTCTACCGGGCGCTGTTCGGCTGGGACTTCGTCCCTGGCCCGCAGCAGCTCGGTCCCTACGTCCGGGCGCTGATCGACGGCAAGGAGGTCGCGGGCATCGGGCAGCTCCCGCCCGATCGTCATCTGCCGGTCGCCTGGACGACGTACATGGCCACGGAGGACGCCGACGAGACGGCCGAGCAGATCAGAATGTGTGGCGGCACGGTCGGCGTCGGGCCGCTGGACGCGGCGGACGCGGGCCGGCTGGCGATCGCTTCGGATCCGGAGGGCGCGGTCTTCGGGGTGTGGCAGGCCGCTGCGCACGCGGGCATCGCCCTGTTCGGGACGCACGGCACACCGGTCTGGCACGAGCTGGTGACGCGGGAGACGTCGTCGGTCAGCAAGTTCTACCAGTCCGTCTTCGGCTACGAAGCGGAGCCGATCGTCTCCGCCGACTTCGACTATCTGACCCTGCACCTGGAGGGCCGCCCGGTGGCCTCCCTGCACGGTGTCGGCAACGCCCTGCCCCGCGACAGGGGCTCGCACTGGATGACGTACTTCGAGGTCGGGGACGCCGACGAGACCGCGGCGCTGGTGGTGGACCTCGGCGGGCACGTACTGCACGAGCCGCGGGAGGGGACGTGCGGACGGATCGCCACAGTGGTGGATCCGGAGGGCGCGGTCTTCACGATCGTGCGGAGTGCGGCGCGCTCGTAGCCCGGGCCGGATGGCCCCATATACGCAGGTCAACGCTCTGGCGGGATTCCGTTGGAGTATGGCAATCCGGCCAGTTCCCGATGAGGCGTGCCCTGACTGGCGTCGAGGTCACCGACCACGAGGAGGACTGGTTCGCCGGGGCGCGCGGACGTGGTCGTCGTGCCCGGTGCGGCCGGGAGTCTGCCCGAAGGAGAGGACGGCGTCCCGGACGACAGCATCCCGGCCGTCCTCGCCCATACCCTCGCCACCGGTCTGCCGGCCCTGATGAAGGAGGCCCTCGACCGGCCGGGGCTCACCGTGGCCACGGTGTGCGGAGGGTCGCTGGTGCTGGCGATGGCGGGCCTGATCGAGGGCCGCCCTGCAACCACCAACCATCTGGGGCTCGACGCGCTCGCGGCCACCGGAACGGTCGCGATCGACGCGCGCGTGGTCGACGACGGCGACCTGGTGACCGGCGCGGGGGTGACCTCCGGGCTGGATGTGGGCCTCTACCTGCTGGAGCGCGAACTGGGCCCGCGTGTCGCCCACTCGGTGGAGAAGCTGTTCGCCCACGAACGCCGCGGGACCGTCTGGCGCAACGCCGGACACGCGCCCACCCTCACCCTCTGAGAGCTGGGCAAGCGATCAGGTCGCCCACGCCCTGAGCAGCGCCGCTGCCGAGCGGATCAGGGGGCGGTCGCCCTGTCCCAAGTGTTCGGCGGCGCGGATGAGTTCTGTCACGACGGCCGGATCGTGCGCCTGAACGCCGAGCGCAAGCAGCGGGTCGAGCTGGGCGGACCAGGCCGAGCGTGCCGCAGCCGGGGTGGTCGCGGACGTCTCGGACACCGTGCGTGCCCACGACCGGATCTCCTGCGGATCCGCGCAGGGCAACGGGAAGCAGTCCTCGGCGGCCGAGGGCGCCGATGCGCACCCCTTTCGTACGGCGCCGGCCAGAGCCGCTGCCATGGTGGTGTGATAGCAGGTACCGAAGAGGTACGCGGCGGCCTTGTCGCCCGCGAGGCCGGTCAGGATCTCGGGGCGGTGGACGGGGCTGGGCACGGCGCCGTCCGGCCGGGCAGCGCGGGCCAGCATGTGCCAGCCCTGGTGTACTGCCGGGGCCGAGGCGTGTCCGTCGGCCAGGGCCGCGTCGCAGAGCAGTAGCTCTGCCAGCAGGTCCAGGCTGCCGCGGGCGAGGTGTACGCCGAGCAGGATGCGTACGGTTTCCCGCAGGCGGGATGCCTCTTCGCTGCCGCCGAGGCCAGGACCAGGGGGACGGTGCCCGAAGTCCGTCACGTAGAACAGGACGTGGGTGAGGGCGTAGGTCTCACTGTCGGTCAGCTGGAGGACGTCCGGGCCCCGGGCCGCGATCGTCTCGCGGTGCAGGGTTTCGAGGTCGGGCAGCGCCGCGGGTGCCGTGAAGCCTCCGCGGTCGATGAAGTAGCGCAGCTCGATCCTGGTGAGCGCCGGTTTGTACGGTCGGCCGTGGGCGCCCGCGTCCGCCGCGAGCAGTGCCGAGCACGCCCTGCGCAGCGCGGGGTGGGGGCGGCCGAGCAGGTCCAGGAGCGCGATCAGGTTGAGGTGATAGGGGAACAGTTCGTCGCCGCGGCGCAGTCCGTGCTCGAAGCCCGGAGCGCTTACGGCGTGTTCGGCGAGGTCGAGGGCGCGCGTCGCGAGGGGCGCGTCCTTGGGCAGGATGCCGGACCGGTCAAGGACCCGGATCAGCCCGAGGAGTTCGAGGAGGGGGCCGGGCCGGAAGGGGCGGGGAGGCAGGAACTCCTCCCAGCGCTCCGGTGCGAACCACTCCAGGTGCGCCTCGATCCACCGCAATGCGCCCTCGAGGACCCGCCCCGCGGCCCCGTCCCCGTCCCCGCCCTCGCCCTCGCCCTTGTCCTTGGCCTTGGCCGGCGGCGGCCGCATCGCACTGCTCGTACCGCCCGTCCTGCTCGTACGGGCGTATGCCGGAACCGGCGGCCAGGAGGCCATGTCATCGGGAGCGGTCATCGCCCGCTCCGGGTCCGCAGCAGCGCCAGGACCACAAGCAGAGTCCCGCCGAGTGCGCTCAGGTCCGCCCACCACGGCATCAGGCCGTCGACTCCGAGCAGGGTCTGCCGGGCCAGATCGACGGCGTACGTCATGGGATTGAGGTGCATGATCCAGGCCAGCCAGGCCGGGGCGTCCTCGGCGCTGAAGACCGAACCGGACAGGAACAGCATGGGGAACATGGCCAGTTGGACGGTGGCCTGCAGCGTCTGGACGCGGGTGATGACGGTGGCCAGGCAGAGACCGATGACGCTGAACACGGTGGCGGCGAGTGCGTAGCAGCCGACCGCGGCGGCGAACCGCCCCGGAGTCAGCACCACCCCCATCAGGGGAGAGAAGGCGAGCATCACCACGCTCTGCGTGGTCACCATCCCCGCGCCCGCGACGACCTTCCCCAGCGGAAGGCAGACCCGTGGCACCGGGGCGACCAGCAGCTCGCGCAGGACGCCGTACTCGCGGTCCCAGGCGTACGTCTGGCCGGATGCGATGCCGATCGAGACGACCTGGATGGCGATGATCCCGGGAAAGACGTAGGCGCTGAAGGGCACCGAGCCGACCGAGCCGATCATCCCGTCGAAGCCGATCGCGTAGACGAGGACGAAGAACACGATCTGCACAGCCTGGCTGAACAGCACGCCCGGGCGCTTGACCTGGCGCAGCAGATCACGGTGGGCGATGACGGCTACGGCGCGCAGGGCGACGCGCAGCCGGCCGTCACCGGCCGCGAGGGGAGGGGCGGTGGTTGCGGTCGTCATGGCGTGCTCACGCTCTCCTGCTGGTGGTGCGGTCCGCCCTGGCGGCCGGAGTCCTCGGCGGCCGCCAAGTAGACGTCGTTCATCGACGGATGGCGTACGGAGACGGTCAGGCCGGGAACGTCCAGGGCCCGGATCACCTCGGCGATGCGGGCCTCCGGCTCCGCGCAGTGCACCGCGACGCCGTCGGGTTCGATCAGCGGCTCGAAGCCGGCGGTGCGCAGCTGACGGGCCGCGGCGTCGTTGTCCGCGCAGCTCACCACGATGCGGGAGGAGTCCAGGCTGCCCTTGAGCCGGCCGACACTGCCCTGCCGGACGATCCGGCCCTTCTGCAGGATCACGATGTCGTCGGCGTACTCCGCCTCGTCCATGTAGTGCGTGGCGAACAGGACGGTGACGCCCAGCTCGTCGCGCAGCCTCAGCAGATCGGCCCAGACGGCGGCGCGGGCCGTCGGGTCGAGGCCGTTGGTGGGCTCGTCGAGGACGATGAGGCCGGGTCGGTGGAGCAGAGCGCGGGCGATCTCCACCCGTCTGGCCAGTCCGCCCGACAGCTCCTCGACCGGTTGGCGGCGGCGGTCGGCGAGGTCGAAGAGGTCCAGCATCAGGCTGATCCGGGCCCGCGCGTCGGCGCGCTTCATCCCGAAGAGGCGGGCGTGGAACCACAGGTTGCGCTCGACGGAGAGCTCCTTGTCCAGGGTGCGTTCCTGGAAGACAAGGCCGAGTCGGCGCCGCGCGGCGGTCGGTGCCTCGCGGACGTCGTGACCGAAGATCCGTACGGTGCCGGAGTGGGGCCGCGCGGCGGTCGACAGGACGCCCAACAGGCTTGACTTTCCTGCGCCGTTAGGGCCGAGCAGCGCGGTGATACGGCCCGGCGGGGAGCTGATGGAGACGCCGTGGACGGCGGTCACCCTGCCGTAGCACACGACGAGGTCGGCCAGCTCGAAGGCCGGTGGCTTCGTGGCCTGCACGTCGGCTTGCGGGAACATGTGCGTTCGCTCCTTCGGCGGCCGGCTCATGCCAGGCCCAGGGTGCGGTCCCAGGGCAGTGGAGCGTCTCCGGTCGGCAGGAGCGAGAGCGCCACGCCCGCGGCGCCCTCGAGCATGCCCGCGGTGTTCACGGCCCGGTGCGGGATCGGTGAGCGGGCGGCGGCCGGGAAGCGCATGAGGTGGCGGAACCCGAAGGGTGCGTCCTCGTCGGCACATTCCAGGACCTTGGCGGTCAGACGGCGCCGCCCGGCGTGGAGTTCGGGGTCGTCGCCGGCTTCGGCGACTCGGGTCAGGATCCGCAGCAGTCCGGCGTAGCCGTGGCAGACCGTGGCACCCTCGATGGCCCACAGTGACTCGTCCCGGCGCAGTGCGGCACGCAGCGCCTCGACGGCGGCGGTGCGCCAGGCGGACCGGTCCATGACCCTGCCGGCGCGGAACAGCGCGGCGGCCACGCCCGGGGTGCCGTAGCACCAGGCGGTACGGGTGAACAGCTCGTGCGGGCGCTGCGCCGCCACCTCGTGTTCCAGGCCCGCCCGCGCGGGCCAGTACGGTCCGGCGTCGTCCCGCAGCGTCCAGCTCAGCAGCCAGTCGGCGATGCGCTGGACGGCGTCGCGCAGACCCGGCTCCTCGCTCCCGGCCTCGTATGCGGAACAGAGCACCGCGAGCGGTCCGGTGATGCCGTGTGCCATGCCCAGGTTGAAGTCGCCGCGCGGATACTCCGCCCGGTCCCTGTCGCTGATCTGCAGCTCGGCCGGTACCCACCACCCGGGAACCTCGTGTCCGTCGACCCGGATCGGCTCGGTGAGGTCGATGAGGTGACGGAGCGAGGCGGTGAGGGCCGCTTCCACGTCGGGGCCGGTCTCGACCGGGTCGGCCACCGAGTCCAGGAGCAGCCGGGTCGTCCCCGACAGGCCGTTGATCAGGTCGTACGCGGCCCAGTCGACGCCGATGCCACCGGACTCCGCGCGGGCGTGCACGATCCGCAGCCGCTCGGTCTGGTCATCGGCGACCCAGGAGGCCAGCCTCCGGCGCAGCGAGGCGTAGTGCCCTTCGGGTCCCGCACACGTCTGTGCGGCCGCGAGCAGCGCGGCCGGGCCGGAGAACAGGCCGCGGCTCGGTACCGCGTTCATGACGCGGCCGGCGGCGGCGAGGTGCCGGTGCGCGAGCTGCCGCCAGGCTTCGTCCTCGCGGGCCAGTTCGCCGTAGAGGAGGGCGGTGCCGGGGAGCCCGTTGGCGAGGGTCAGCGGTCCCCACATCACGGCGTCGTAGATGGGGTCGCGGTTGTCGTCGCGGGAGGCGACGGCGGCGACCTGGTCGGGGTCGGTGAGCCGTTCGGCGACCAGGGCGACGACGTCCCGGGCACGGGCCGTGGTGGCGTCGTCCGCACGGGCGTCCGCGTGGACGGTGGTACTGGCGTTCACGACTGGTGCCTCCGGCGGTTGAGGTGGTCCTGGACGGCGCCCCGGGCTGTACCGAGGACGGTCAGCTCGCGGGCGCTCGAGCCGCCGAAGAGGCGGTTGCAGACCATGTGGAGCAGGCTGCCGACGACACGCCCCTCGGGGGTGTCGCCGGACCTCCGTACGTGGTCGGCCAGTCGGCGAACCGCCTCGTCCCTGGGACGCAGCGCCGCCAGGGCGCGGGCACCGGCCGGGTCGTCGGCAAGAGCGGGCCAGCCACCGTAGGGGTCGATCAGGCGGCGCCAGTGCGCGGACCTGGCCCGGAATTCGGCGGGCAGGTCACGGCGTGCGCCGGTCATGGAGAGCCAGGCCGCGGCGCCGTCGTCACCGCAGTCCTCGGTGACCCGCGGGTTGCCGGGTGCCGGCGGCCCGAAGGCGTGCGCGAGGGCGGCACAGGAGACGGCGGCGAGATCGTCGACTCCGTGCTCGTTGGTGGCAGCCTTGGCCAGCCGCAGCAGTTCGAGCGCGGCCTCGCTGTCGTACTGGAAGACCCGCTCGGCAAGGCGCTGGGCGGCGAACCCTCCGTAGCGCTCGCTCTCGGGGTCGTACTGCGCGAGGGTGTGGCTGCGCAGCAGCCCCTCGCGCTGCCACCGTTTGAGCAGTGCGCCGATCGCGGGAGCGGCCTCGCCCCACAGCTCCTTCGGGTGGCTGCCGTGCAGCCGCAGCCGCAGATGATGACCGGCGTCGTCGGTGTAACGGATGAAGAACCAGCCGTCGGCGCCCTTCTCGCCCGCCAGGTTGACCAGTTCGGGTATGTGGTCGCGCAGCAGGTCGTCCTGACTGCGGGCGGCGCCGTGCAGTTTGAGGTAGAGCCACTCGTCGCCCAGGCCGTGCACGGTGCGTCCGGGCAGGCAGTGCCCGGCGTAAGGGCGGCGTGGAACGCCGGACTCCCGGCGGGTCAGCGCGACGACCAGTTCGGCGGTGTGCCCGCTGAGCGGGCTGTCCAGCCAGCCCTCGTACTCGCCGGGAACTTCCTGGGCGATCAGGTCGGGGTGGCGCAGCACCTGGTCGAGCAGCAGCTCGCGATGCCAGGCGTCGTCGAGGTCGAGCAGCAGCCGCTGGTCGGCGGTGACGGCGAGGACCTGGCGCGGTACGTCCCACGCGGCCCGCCACGCGCCGATCGCGCTGTCCCAGTCGGCGGCGCGTGCCCCGTCCTTGCTCGCGGGCAGCCGCTCGGCGCGTACGCGTATCTCGTCCAGCCGCCAGACCGCACAGGCCAGTACGAATCTGCCGTACCGCACCCGTGGCATGAAGGGCGCGTCGGTGAACGGCCCCCAGTTCCACGGCTCCCACAGGCGCTGGCCCTCGAGGCCGATCTCCCAGAGGAGCCGGACCGCGTTGGGCGCCTGTGCGGGTGCGCTGACCATGTTGCCGAGCACGGGGACGACCTCGCGGCCGGTGGGCAGGTGCACAGCGGTGAGCCGGTCCAGGGTCGCCCCGATGCCGATGTCGCACAGGCGCAGTTCCTCGACGCCGGGGCTGCCGGGAACCCCGACGCTGATGCGGCGGCCGGTGGCGGGGATGGTGTGGGCGAGGTTGGCGGCGCGGCCCGAGCGCGGCCTGAAGGCGAGGTCGACGGGTACGGCGTCCTGGATGTGCACGGGGTTGTCGCGGTGCAGGGCGGCGAACCGGCCCTGCCAGTCGGGGTGCTGGTCGGCGAACCGGGCGAAGGTGGAGCCCGCCCGGTGCGAGCCGGGCGACGGTGACAGGAAGACCCGGAAGTCGCCCTTGTCGAGGGCCTCCGTCGAAGGGGCGACGACCTGGACCGTCACCTCGCAGGAGCTGGGCAGGTCGGCGGGGTCGGCATGGGCTGCGCGGCCGGCGTGGTCGGTTCGGTCGTGGCACAGCTCGTCCAGGTCCGCGGCTTCGAGGAAGACTTCGCGGCGTCCGGCGCGCTGCGCGGCCGCGACGAGGCGGGCCATGGCGCGGTCGCGGCGGGCCGTGCGGGGGTCGTCGGGCGGGACGGGCGCGGCCTCGCTGTTGGGCCAGCCGTAGCCTGCCGGGGCGCCGAGTCCGGTCGACTCGTCGAGGAGTTCCAGGACCGGCACAAGGCGGTCGGCTCCATAGGTGTCGAGGAATCGTCGGTGGTAGTCACGCAGGGCGAACAGTCCGAGCTTGGGGCGGGAGAGGCGCCACATCACGCCGGTCGCCTCTTCGATCACCTCGCGCACCGCGTACGGCAGGTGCAGCGTGTGGTCGAGCCGGGTGTCGATGTGCACCGGGGTGTCGTCGGGCTCCAGCGAACGTGCCGTCTTCAGCAGCCGGTTGAGTTGTTCGCGGCCGTCGCCGACCGCCCGGGCGTCGTACTCCTGGCGCTGTCGCTCCACCGCCAGCAGGGCATCGTGGATGCGTCGGGTCTCGTCGGAGGGCTCGGTGACCGTGGCGAGCAGATCGAGGACGTGCTGCAACGGGTCGCCGCCGTCCAGCGGGGGACGCAGTCCGGTGATGAGGATCTCCTGTCGCACCAGCTCGGCGAGCAGGCCCCGGACCTTCTCGACGGGCGCCTGGGGGAAGGCCTCGGCGGTGCGCCGGACCAGGTCGACATAGGTCACCGGAGCCGCTGATTCGGCAACGACCCGCTCGACGACGGGCGTTCGACGAACGGACACGGTGGAGCGTCCCTCTCCGTCGTCGCCGGGTCGCACGCCCTGTGTGGAGGGAGAGACGAGCACCAGGCGGTCACCGCGGGCGACCAGCGCCTGATGGGCCTGGAGGGTGAGCGCGGACAGCACGGCCGGGTCGCGTTCGAGGCGATGGCCGATCCGGGTGAGCCACTGCATGTCGACGTGGGTACGTGTGCGGTGCGCGGTGCCCCGCTGCGCCTTGGCGGCCGAGTCGAACTGCCCGCTCTGCACGCCCGCGAACAGGCCGAAGGGGGTGGGCCGAGTCCGCATCCGGATGTCGTAGCGCAGCACGGCAAGCGCGGCGCGGCGCAGCTGCCCGGCCTTGATTCCGGTGGCCCCGCGCTCGGCCACACGGCGGATCATGCTGCCGAGGCTCGGCGAAGCCAGGTCGAGCGCCTCGCTGAGCACCGGGTCCGCGGGAACGGAAGCGAGCAACTCCGCGCAGGCGGTGAGGTCCTGAGGCCCTTCGGCGGCCGGAGGACGCAGCCCAGCGGCTCCCGGTGCCAATGGGGCCCGGTACAGGAAGACGTCTTTCGCCGCGAAAAGAACCTGCTGTGACGGTTCCCCCATGGGTATCCCCCTTGTCGTGCGTGGCACTTCGGTCGTACGGGCACTTCAGTCGTACGGGCCACTTCGGTCGTGCGGGCGCGCCTCGGTCGTAAGTGCGCGCCTCGGTGGTGCCGGGAACTGCCGGTGGGGCCGGGCGGGCGCCCGCCCGGCCCCACGGTCAGCTGTTCTCAGCCAGGTGTGCCGTCAGCAGCAGTGGCTGCAGCCGGAGCCGCCGCCCTGGCTGGTGCAGCCCGGGGTGCAGTACGAGACGCTGGTGATGGCCGGGCCGGCGACGGACTTCTCCACGCCGATCTCCAGGTCCAGGTCGAACAGGTTCGCCTCGCTTGACTGCGCGGGAGCATTGATGCCCATGCCGCCTCCTTCGTAGAACCGAATAGGTGTTCGTGGGTCGCGATCCGTGGATCACGCAATCACGAACTCGAGCGATGGCTCAATGACTTCGCTCCCACATGGCAGTCCTGGCAGTACTGCCAGGTCGGCACCAGCTCCGGCCGCCTCGCTGCGACCGGCGGCATGTGATCGGCGACATATGAACCGGGCAGGGTTTTCTGGCTACGTACGTGATGTGTGTTCGGACGAAGCTCTGCTCTCCGCCGTTGCCCGCGGCGATCAAGGGGCCCTGCGGGCCCTCTACGAGAGGCATGCCGCCGCCATGCTCCGGCTCATCCGCCGGCTCACCTCGGACCAGGGACTGGCCGAGGAGATCCTGCAGGAGACCTGGCTGGCCGTGTGGCGCTCGGCGGACGGATTCCGCGGTGAGTCGTCCCTACGGGGCTGGCTGCTCGGCGTGGCCAGGCGGCAGGCACACAACCATCTGCGCAGATCCAGGCCGCAGCTGGCGGATCTGGCCGAGGCGCAGCACGTGCCGGATCCGGCACCGAGCGTGGAGGACCAGCTGGTGAGGGAGGCCGAGCGCACCGAGTTGCTGTCGGCCGTGCAGACCCTGCCCGAACACTTACGGGAGGTCCTCGCACTGGTTCTGGTCGACGAACTGGCCTACCCGGAGGTGGCGGCCGTGCTCGACATTCCGGTGGGCACCGTCAAGAGCCGGATGTCCCATGCGCGCAGGCGCCTCGGCAGCATGCTCGCCGCCACACGGCTGGAAGGATCGGGGCGACGATGACACAACACTTCACCGACACCGTCCTGGCGCAGCTCGCCCGATCCGGGCCGGACGACCCGCGCCACCGCCGGCACCTCGCCGACTGCGCCGGCTGTCGTACGCGGCTGGCAGCGTGGCAGCACATCGGTACGGCGATGCGGCAGGAGGCCGCCGAACAGGCCGTCTCCGTGCCGTCGTTCGACGCGCTACTCGGGCCCGCGCTCTCCGCCGAGCCGGCCGGCGCGGCCGCACCGGCCCCCGCCGGGTCCCCGCTGTCCGCGGCGTTCCCCCGCCGCGTGGCCCGCCCTTGGCGCACGGCCGGGCAGCTGGCGCTGCGCCAGGTCCGGCTGATGCCCAAGGTGTGGGCGCCGTTGAGCGCCGCCGGCCTGGTCGGAGCGGCGCTGCTCGCGTCGGCGCAGGTGCAGGACCGGTTCGGCCTGCGGCTGTTCGGCGGGGTGGCCGTGCTTCTGGTGATGCTCGGCGGCCTGATGGTGGCATCGCCCCGGCGGGACCCCCGGCATGAGGTGCTGTTCACCCTGCCGGTACCGCCCGCGGCGGTGTTCCTGGCCCGGCTGACGGTGGTGCTCTGCGTCGATGTGGCGCTGGCCATGGTCTGTTCGGCCTTGGTGGACGGGCCGGGGTGGTGGGCCGTGGTGTCGAGCTGGCTCGGCAAGTCGCTCCTCGCCGCGTCGCTCGCGCTCTCCTTGTCGGTCCGGTGCGCACCGGTGGTCGGCACGGCGGCGGGCGGCGCGCTATGGCTGTTGAGTGTGGTGAGTGGGCCGCAGGGCATGCTCAGCACGCCGTTCGACCCCCTCCTTGACGCCCTGTTGTCGACGACGCCCTGGGCGCTGCTCCTTGCCGTCGCCCTGCTGGGGTGGGCCGCCGGTGCCATGCGGTCGGCCGGGAACAGCCCCTCGGCCTGATCTGTCGCGCGCCCGGGCGGTGCAACTTTCCCCATGTCAGAGATTGTTCGGGCCATTCGTGAACCGCCGCCGATTTCGCCGCTACGTACCGGGTGTACCGCCCTCACGGCCGATTTCATCCCCCGTCGTCGGCCGTGAGTGGCGGTGCGCTCTGACTCACGGCGAGGCAGGGGACACCACTGGGAGGAGCTGGGACATGACCACCGCGCCATGGTGGGCGCACGAAGTGCGCCGCTGCGGAAGACAGGCCGTCGTTCTGCCGGTGCTCGCCGCGGTCGTCGCCTGCGCCGCGACAGCGGCCGCGAGGCCCGGCGACGATGAGCTGCTCGGGCGTTCACTGCTGAGCTGCACGCTGCCCGCCGCCACGGCCCTGGCCTGTGCGGCGGTGGTGGCACGCGAGCCGATGGTGGAGCTGCATCTGTCGCTGCCCACCCCCTACCGGCGCACCGTCGCCCGCCGTCTCGGCTGGCCCGCTGCCGTCACCGCGGTCGTCGCCCTTGCCCTGGTGACCCTGGTGACGGCCGCCGGGCACACCATCAACCCCGTGGCCACGCTCCTGGAGTTGGCCGGGCTCACCGTGCTGCTGAGCGGCGGCGCGGTGTGGGCGACGGTACGGTCCGGCTCGGCCTCACCCGCCACGGGCCTGGTGGTGGCGGCTGTCCTGGCCAAGCTGCTGCTGGTCGACCGGGTCGTGCCCGCGGGGCCGGCCCAGGCACTGCCCGCACTGGTTGTCGGAGCCTGGCTGACCGCGCTCGCGCTGCGGTCCCTCGGCCCGGGCGGGCAGGACTCCTGCTCCGGCACCGGCTCCCACTCCCCCTCCGAGGACGTCTGATGGCCGCCCTGCTGTGGACCCTTCGGTACGAGGCCCTGATGGCGGCCCGCCGCAAGGTCGTGTGGGGCGCGGTACTGCCCTTGGCGCTGCTCAGCCTGGTCCTTGCCGCCACCTCGCCCGTCGTCACCGGGCACAGTGACCCCACTGCCCGGGTCGGCGCGGCCGCGGTCCTCGTCAACACCTTCTGCTCCTTGGGGGTGGGGCTCGCCCTCGCCGACCGGCTGCGCGACGCCATCGAGGCGCGCGGCATGCCCGAACTCCTCGCCGCCACTCCGGCGCGGCCGCTGTCGCGGACGGCCGGGACGCTGGCCGGGCCGCTGCTGACCGCGCTGGCACCCGTCGCGGTCCTCTTTCTGATGTACGCGGGGGTGGTCGCGGTCGCCGAGAGCTCCGCGGCGCCCTTGGGGTCCGCGGTGGCCGCCCTGGTGACGGTTGTTCTCCCGGCGACGCTGCTGATCACCGCGTTCGCCGGGCTGCTCGGTGCACTGCTGCCGGTGGCCGGGGCGCGCGCCGTCGTCGTCGTGGTGTGGCTGTGGGCCTGCCACTTCCCCCCGAGGTTCTCGCCCGTACCTACGCCGACCGGCACCGTCCTGTCCCCGCTCGGCGGCTATCCGCTGGTCGCCTGGGCCGGTGCGCCCGAAGTGTGGGCGGCACGGCAGGGCACCGGGGCGCTGCGCCCCGTGGTCGGCGACGCCCCTGCGCTGCTGAACGCCGCCTTCGTCCTCGGCGCGGCCGTGACCTGTTACGTACTCGGCCATCTGGTCGCCCGCTTCAGACGACACGGAGCATCATGAACATCACCACTGAGCGACTGACAAAGATCCACCCCGGCGGCCGCCGCGCCCTCGACTGTGTCGATCTGCACATCGAGAACGGCACGGTGGGCCTCCTCGGCGCCAACGGCGCGGGAAAGACCACCCTGTTGCGCATCCTCACCGGCGTGCTCAGACCCACTTCGGGGCGGGTGGTCGTCGCCGGGCACGATCTGTCGACCACCGCCGGGCTCACCGCGGTCAAGCGCACCCTGGGCTATCTGCCGCAGGAGCTGTCCCTCTACCCCGATCTGACGACACGTGAGTTCCTCGACTACATCGGGGTACTCAAGGGCATTCACGACAAACGCGAACGCCGCCGTCAGGTCGACGCACGGATCGCCGAGGTCGGTCTGCAGGAGCGGGCGCGCGAACGGCTCGCCGGCTTCTCCGGCGGTATGAAGCGGCGGGTGGGCATCGCTCAGGCCCTGATGGGCGACCCGTCCGTGCTCGTCGTGGACGAGCCCACCACGGGCCTCGACCCGCATGAGCGGATGCGTTTTCGGGCACTGCTCGCCGGGCTCGGCCGCGGCCGCACCGTTCTGCTGTCCACCCACATCCTCGACGACGTCGCCCAGACCTGCCCCGAGGTGGCCGTGCTCGCCGCCGGCCGACTGGTCTTCCACAGCACCACGACCGCGCTGGTCAGTCAGGCCGCCGGCTGCACCTACGTCTGGCAACCGTCCGGTGCCGTCGGCGGGCCGCCGCCCGGTACCGAGGTGGTGAGCGCGGTGACCACGGCCGAAGGCGCCGAGTACCGCATCGTCACCACCGCCCCGCCCGCCGGGGCCCGTCCGGTGGAGCCGTCCCTCGAGGACGGGTACGCCGCCCTGCTCGCCGCCCGGAACGCGGCTGACGACACCCACCCGACGCACAGTGAGGCAGCGGAGAAATGATCACGAAGACCCGGTACGCCGCCCTGGCCGGCCTGATGCTGCTCGCCCTGACCGCCTGCGGAGGTGGCGGCCGCACCGATCCGGTCACCAAGGATCCGGTTCCGCTGCCCAGCCCCACCGCCGCCGAGCAGCAGGTGAGCGAGAAGAACTTCGGCTACCTCTGGCCCCTGACCGTCGACCACGGCACCGCCGCGTGCCGCAAGGGCGACCAGGCCGTCATCACGGTGCCCGACGGCACGACCTATGCGCTCAACGACCGTGCCAAGAAGGCCGGTTATCCCGACATCGAGCCGGTGCGCGCCTCGGGAGACAGCGGCGACGAGGTGGGCCTCGGCTCGCTCCTCAGCCACACGATGAAGCTCTGCAGGGTCGGATGATGCCCTGACATAGGCGGTTATACGCTGTCCTCAGCGTGATCAAGGGCAGGCATCGCCCCACTGACCACGGGGCGAACGCTGCGTGAACGGGGAACAACGACCATCACGGGGGAGCATCCGCCTTGCACCAGCACGAGCACGAGCAAGAGCACCCATACGCTTCGACCGCCGCCGGCCTCCACGTACTGGTCCACACCGGGCTGCGGGCGCTCTTCGACTCGCCGCACGCCCCACTCAGCACACTCCGCATCGGCCTGAACCGGGTCGAGTTCGTCGGCGGGGAGAAACTGACCGCGCCCGGCGAGGCGCTCGAGCTGCCGGTGCTGTTACCCGTCACCAGCGAGTCCCAGGCCGAGGAACTGCGCACGGTGCGGATGCGCCATCCGCTGTCCCTGATCATCGCGGTCACCAACGACCTGTCGGGGCACCTGATTTACCATGCCATCCGCTCGGGCTCGAACTTCGCGTTCAACCTCGCCATATCCAGCGAGAGCCAGATCGACATGCTGTACGCGCAGTTCAGGGCGCACAGCACGACCATGGCCGCCCACACGGCACCCGACGCCCCCGACGCCCCTCACTGGGCGTCCGCCCACACCGCCACGCCACGGATCCAGCGCGTCCTCCTCGACCACAACGAACTCCACCCCGGCGCGGACAACGCCGTCCGTCAGGGGCCGCAGGGGCGCGGCGGCCCTGTGCTCCGGGAGGGCGGGCGGCGGGACCCAGCCGCGCTGCCTGCCCTCTCCGACTACGACACCGAGCTGATGCGCCTGCTCTGTACGTCCATCACCGTGTCCGAGATCGCCCGACGCCATTACTGTTCCGAGCGGTCCATGTACCGCCGCGTCCGCAAGCTCTACGACCTTCTGGGTGTCACCGGCCGCGCCGAGCTGACGGCGCTCGTCTCCGCTTCCGGCACGCGCACGCGCCGCCCGTTCCCCGACCGGCGCGCCTGCTGACGCCTCCGGTCACGGGCCGGCCGCCCCGGCGCACTCGGCGCCGGGGCAGCCCGCCCGGAGCCGGTCAGTGAATCTCCGCGTCGGCGGTCTCGAGCAGCCGGAAGAACCCGGCCTCCAGATCCCCGTTGACGGACAGCCCTGCCAGCGGGCCCTCGTACCGGGTGCGGCCGTTCGTCAGGACCTGCACCCGGTCGCAGACCTGCGCGACCTCCGCCAGCTGATGGCTGGCGATCAGCACCGCCACGCCCTCACCGGCGAGCGAGCGGATGATGCCGCGCATCTCGCGGATGCCCACGGGGTCGAGGCCGTTGGTGGGCTCGTCGAGGACGATCAGGCGCGGCCTGGCGAGCAGGGCGACCGCGATGCCGAGGCGCCAGCGCATGCCGAGGGAGTACGCCCCGACCTTCCGGCTGCGCGCTTCGGTCATCTTGACCAGCCGCAGCGCCGGTTCGATCCAGTCCTCGGGCACGCGCCGCAGCCGGGCATGCACCTTCAGCGTCTCGTCGGCGGTCAGCGTGGGCCACAGTCCAGGCACTTCGATCAGGGCTCCGACCTCGGCCAGGGACTCGCGGCCGACCGGCCTGCCGAAGATCTCGACGGTGCCCGACGTCGGCCGCTGCAGACCGAGCAGCACCTTCATGAGGGTGGTCTTGCCGGCGCCGTTGGGCCCGAGGAGTCCGTAGACCTCTCCCGCTCGGACGGTGAGGTCCACTCCGTCGAGTGCACGATGTGAGCCGTAGTGTTTGTACAGTTGACGGATCGTGAGCGCAGCCGCCGGGTGGCCGCCGGGCATTCCCGGTGTCGCCGTGTTCATGGTCAGATCTCCTTGCGGCTCATGTGCAGACTGCCGATGACCAGCAGGGCCGCGGTCAGGACGACTGCCAGGCCCACTGCGAGCGGAATTGCCGACATGGCGGTCACCGGGCTGTCCTTCGGCAGCGGCACCCCGTTGGGCCCGATCCCGGCCAGCGGCAGCACCACACGCATCGGCCAGGCGAACGGAACGGCGTACCAGAAGTCCTTGTCCGAGACGAGCGCCCCGCACAACAGGCCGGCGACGCCCACCCCGATGCTGGGTCCCATCCCCCACACCACCGCGACAAGCACGGCGAGTGCCGTCATGGACAGCCCCACCAGCCAGGGCAGATAGACCGCTGCGAGCACCGTCCCCATGGCTTCGGGGAACCGCCCGCTGAGCATGGCGCCGAGGGAGAGCATCACCAGCAGCACCGTGGAGGAGACGAAGCCCAGGACGCCAAGGGCGGCCACTTTGCCGACGAAGTAGCGCCCGCGCGGCACACCGTACGAAAGCAGCAGCCGCCAGGCGTCCTGGTCCGCGCGGACCGAGAGCGCCGCGGCCAGACCCGCGGTCATCGGCACGAGCACACCCCAGAACTCCAGGGTCACATTGCGGAACACGTCGAAGGTCTGCCCTGATTTCGCCTCGGCGGAGCCGAGCGCGCCCAGGAAGAGCGGCACGGTGATGATGACCGGCGCGAGCAGGTGGTACCAGGGGACGAACCCCCGCTTGGCACGAGCGAGTTCGGTACCCACCACGGTGGTGAGCGAGGGATTGTCGCGCTGCCCCGCGAGAGGCGGGGCAGCCGTGTCGTACGCCATGTGTTCTCCTACCTGGCCGCTGTCGGTTACGCCGTGTACGTAGCGGTGGCGGACGTCGAGGTTCACGGCCGGCACACCTGGAGCGGCAGTGGCTGACAACTGCCGACGGACTGCCAACCGGCCTGCCAGACCCGGTCTTTGGCCGCGTTCAGGTGCGAGTGTCGTAGCCACCGGACCGGCTGCCCCTGCACCGGTCCGGTGTGTTCCGGCAGCACACCATCAGGAAGGAACCCACGTGAAGAAGCTCCGCAGCGCGCTCGTCGTCGGCGCCATGGCCGTCGCACTGGGGGGCATGGCCGCCCCCGCCGCCTCCGCCGACAGCCTCACCCAGGCGACCGAGCAGGGCGGGATATCGATCCAGCGGACCTGGCACGCCGAGGTGCAGTGCCAGATCAAGCGCATCAGCGACGACCACGTCGTCGGCTACGACCGGGGCACCGGCTCGGGCAACAGCAAGGACGCGGCCATCAAGGACGCAAAGCGCAACGTCCCCGTCCCGCCCGGCCACTACAAGCGACACTGCGACACAAAGCGTATTTGGTAGCTTTTCGAAGGGAGGCGGTCACCCCCGCCTCCCTTTTTCTTCGCCCCCGATCAGGAAAGGTGAGTCATGTCCGAGGAACCGGGTGTCTGGGAGGTACGTCTCGGCGTGTACGCCACGCGGCAGCAGGCCGAAGAGATCAAGGCCCAGATCACCAGGCTGCTCTGCCCGGACCCCGACCACCCCTCGCCTTGCCCGATCCCCTGGTCCGTCATGCTGCTCCAGGGCTCCGACCTCGAGGACGCCGACGCCTACGAGGAGTTGGTCGAACAAGCCCGGATCGAGGGCCGCTCGAACCCCTGAAGAAACCAGGACATCGCCCGCGCATCGAGCCCGTGGAACACGACGTACGGGGTCGTGGCTCCTGCCCCACGCCAGGCACGACCGCCGAGTGAGAACCGGTCGCCGTCGTCGCAGCAGAGGTCAGGCCGAGGTGACCGGCAGCACATCGGGCGACAGCGCCGCCGCCCGCGCCGCAGCGCTCGTCATCCGCTTGCGATGATGACGCCGGCACAGAACCTCGTACCCGACCTCCTCGGCCGACCGGTCCACATCCCCCACCACGACCTGCTCGCCCTCGACCACCATCTCGCCGGCCACCGTGCGGGCGTTGTGGGTGGCGCGCGCACCGCACCAGCACATGGCCTCGACCTGGAGGGTCTCGATGCGGTCCGCCAGCTCGATCAGCCGTTGGGAGCCCGGGAAGAGCTTCGTGCGGAAGTCGGTGGTGATGCCGAAGGCGAAGACGTCCAGGCCCAGGTCGTCCACGATCCGGGCGAGCTGGTCGATCTGCTCGGGCGCAAGGAACTGCGCCTCGTCCACGATCAGGTAGTCCGCCTTGCCCCCGCGGGTCATGTGATCGACGAGGTACGCGTACACATCCATGCCCTCCACGACCTCGACGGCCTCGGTGACCAGCCCCAGCCGGGACGACAGCTTGCCCTCGCCCGCCCGGTCGTCGCGGGTGAAGATCACACCTTGCAGGCCACGAGCCGAACGGTTGTGCTCGATCTGCAGCGCCAAGGTGCTCTTTCCGCAGTCCATCGTTCCGGAGAAGAACACCAGCTCGGACATGGGGATGTGACGGCCTTTCAGTTGTCGTCGAAGGGGGCGGCGTGGATGGTGTCTACGAACGGACTTCGATGAGCGGGACGAGCTGTTCGACCGGGGTCATGGAGCCGTGCATGCCGACCATCGCGGACTCGTGCGGCTCGTTGACGGAGGCGGTGATCACGACGTTGTCGCTCGCCGCGGCGACGACGTCCCCGATACGCCGGTGGACGCGCTCGTCGACGTGCGGGCCGAACCAGCCCGCCGTGATCGCCTCGTCCCTGCTCGCCACCCAGAACCGGTCGCCGAGCACCTCGCGCCAGACGGCGAGCACGTCGGCCTCGGCGCCCGGGACGGCGTACACATGCCGGGCCCGGCCCTCGCCGCCGAGCAGGGCGACACCGGCGCGCAGCTCCCAGTCCTCGTCGAAGTCGATCCGCGACTCCTCGTCGAAGGGGATGTCGATCATGCCGTGGTCCGCGGTGACGTACAGCGCGGAGCGCGGCGGAAGCTGTTCGGCAAGGCGCTGGGCGAGGCGGTCGGCGTACATCAGCTGGCCGCGCCAGGCGTCGGAGTCGACGCCGAAGCGGTGGCCCTTGCCGTCGACGTCGCTGTAGTACGTGTAGACGAGGGACCGGTCGGCGGCGGCGAGCTGCTCGGCGGCGAAGTCCATCCGCTCCTCGCCGGTGAGCCGGCCGTGAAACGTTCCGCCGCTCAGCGCGATCTTGGTGAGCGGGGTGTCCTGGAAGGCCGGGGACGAGACCTGCGCGGTGTGCACCCCTGCCTCGTCGGCCAGCTGGAAGACCGTCGGGTAGGGCTGCCAGACGCGCGGCGAGGTCCACGGCTTCCAGCGCAGCTGGTTCATCAGCTCGCCGGTCTCCGGGTTCCGGGCGGTGTAACCGGGCAGGCCGTGCGCGCCGGGCGGCAGGCCGGTGCCGAAGGAGGCGAGCGAGGTGGCGGTCGTGGCGGGGAAGCCGGCGGTGATCGGGGCGCCCGTGCCGCCGCACGAGGAGGCGAGCAGCGAGGTCAGAAAGGGGGCGTCCTCGGGGTGGGCCTTGAGCTGCTCCCAGCCGAGGCCGTCGATGAGGAAGACGCAGTTCCGGTCGGCGGGCTCGAGCTCCGTGATCGCGGTGTGCAGTCCGGGCACGCCCTGACCCGCGGCGATCGTCGGCAGCAGATCGGCGAGCGAGGCGGAGCCGTACGCGGGTACGGGCGCGGTGCCGAGTGCGAGCGGGACGGGTTCGTCGGGCCAGGCGGACGCGAGCTGGGGCTGGGCCATCAGCGGGTGGACGCCGTGGCGGCAGTGGCGGCCGTGGCCTCGGACAGCGCCTGCGCGAAGGCGAGCGTCTGCCGGACCGCGTCCGGGCCGTCGCCCGCCTCGCTGACGCGCAGGCTGAGGTCGTCCGCGGTGGAGTTCCCCGTGTAGCCGTGGTCCGCGTCGCAGTTGGGGTCGCCGCAGGCGGCGGGCTCCAGGTCGATACGGGACACCGCGCCCCAGCCGATGGTGAGGACGACCTCGCGGGGGAGGGTGCCCGGGGTGTACGACTCGGGGTTGGCGACGACACGGCTGACGACGACGGACGAGATCCGGCCGAGCTTGACCGACTCGGTCGAGGTCGTGGCGTACGGCGTCGGGGAGCTGCTGTCGGCGGTCTGCTCGTCGGTGTGGCTGACGATGAAGCGGGCGCCGGTCAGGACGAGGACGGTGACATGGCGGCGGACCTCGTTCGCGTCGAACGTGGTCTCCTGATGGACCAGGAACGACGCGATCTGCTCACCTCCGACAGCGGCCTCCACCGCTTCGGCCACGAGAGCCGGGTAGTAGCCGCTGCGCTCGATCGCCGCGCGCAGCCCCTGGGTCGTCGTACCGGTCTTCGCCATGGGCTCCATCCTACGGGGCCGCGGGACCCCGGAGTGCGCTCAGTAACTGGGGAGCGTGCGCGGTCCCAGGTCGGTGCGGGGCGGGGGCGGGGCGAGCCGGACGGTGGCACCGAGCACGGAGAGGCCCTGCTGGGCGACGACCACCGGTTCGAGTCCGATGGCGACCACCTCCGGGTGGTCGTCGACCAGCCGGGACACCCGGAGCAGCAGCTCTTCGAGGGCGGCCGTGTCGACGGGGGCGGCGCCGCGCCAGCCGAAGAGCAGCGGGGCGGTCCGGACGGACCGGATGAGCTCGGTGGCGTCGCGGTCGGTGGCGGGGACGAGGCGGTGGGCGGTGTCGCCGAGCAGCTCCGTGGCGGGTCCGGCGAGCCCGAAGGACAGCACGGCGCCGACGGCGGGGTCGATGGCGGCGCGTACGACGGTGTCCACGCCGCGGGGGACCATGGCCTGGACCACGGGCTGGAGCTCCTCGGGCTTGCCGAAGGTGTCGGTCAACTCTGCGTATGCCTGGCGTACTTGGTGCTCGTCGGCGAGATCGAGGCGTACGCCGCCGAGGTCGGCGCGGTGGCGCAGGTGCGGGGCGGTGGTCTTGAGCGCGACGGGGTATCCGAGGCGCTCGGCGGCGCGGACGGCCGCGTCGGGGCCGGGGGCGGGCAGGGTGGGGCGCACATGGATCCCGTACCGCGCGAGCAGCTCCCCCGCATCCTGCTCGCGCAGGGTGACCCCGCGCTCCCCCGGTGTGTCGCCGAGCAGCCGTCCGACGAGCGCGGCGGCCCCGCCCTCGTCGATGTCCTCGTACTCCGGCACCTTCCCGGGCTCGGCGGCCTCCCGCCGCCACTGCGCGTACCGCACCACCTCCCCGAGCGCGCGCACGGCCCGCTCGGCGGCGGGGTACGCGGGGATCCGCCGCGCCGCCGGGTCCGGGTCCGGGTGGTTCCGGTCCCCGTTCCGCCTCTTTCCCGAGCCCTCCGGAGGCGGGAACGTGCCGGGGCGGGCCGGGCCCCCGGGCCCCGCCTGCCCGCGGGCGGACGGCTCCCCGCGCCCCGGCCACACTGCAGCCCGGCCAGGGGACTGAGGGACTGCGCCCGACTGCGTCGTGCCGCCCGGCGACTCCGCCGAAACCGGGTCGCCACCGGAGGCCCGGGAGCCGGGCCCCGGTCCCACGTCGGACGCGCCCGACCGCGGCGTCGCGCCCCGCGACTCCGCCGAAGCCGCGTCGCCGACGGTGGGCTGGGGGTCCGCCACCGGATCCGGGAAGGGGTAGGGCGGGGAAGAGACGCCGCCGCCCTCACCCGCGGCGATCCGGGTGCCTGCGGTGGGCGGCCCCGCCGGGTCGGGCGCGGGCGCTCGCCGCGGTGGGGCCGAGCTCGTCGCCGCGGCGAGTGCGTCCGCCAGGCCGCCGAGTTCGACGTGGACGACCAGCACCGGCTTGGCCGGCCCCGTGGCCGCAGCCGCGCGGAGGGCCGTCGCCAGGACCTCGCCGTCGCCGGACTCGGTGACTCCGCCGTCGCCGACCCAGGGGATCGCGTTGACGACGACCGCGTCGCACGCCTCGTCCCGTAGCGCCTCCACCAGCGCCGACCGGAAGTCGTCCGGCGTCGCCGCCGTCGTCAGGTCGCGCGGCGGGAGCGGGCGCAGCCCTTCCGTCAGGCAGGCGTCATACGTGAGGAGGCCGAGGGACTCGGAGTTGCCGAGGATGGCGACGCGCGGCCCCGCCGGCAGCGGCTGTCCCGCGAGCAGCAGGCCCGCGTCGACGAGCTCCGTGACCGTGTCGACGCGGATGACGCCCGCCTGCGCGAGCAGCTCGGACACGGTCGCGTAGGGCACCCGCGTCGTCGGCACCGCGTGCCCGGGCGGCGCGCTCCCGCTGTGCCGTGCGCCCTTCACGACGACGACGGGCTTGACCGCCGCCGTGCGCCGCGCGAGGCGCGTGAACTTCCGCGGGTTGCCGATCGATTCGAGGTACAGCAGGACCACGTCGGTGTCGGGGTCCTCGTACCAGTACTGCAGGAAGTCGTTCCCGGACACGTCCGCCCGGTTCCCGGCCGAGATGAACGTGGAGAGCCCGGCGCCCCGCCGGTGCAGTCCCGACAGCAGCGCTATGCCGATCGCGCCCGACTGGGTGAACAGGCCGATCCTGCCGCGCGCCGGCGACTCGGGCGCGAGCGACGCGTTGAGCCGGACCGCGTCGGAGGTGTTGATGACCCCGAAGGCGTTCGGCCCGATGATCCGCATCCCGTACGAACGTGCCTGCCGCACCAGTTCGCGCTGCCGCTCCCGCCCCTCCGCCCCGCTCTCCGCGTATCCCGCGGCCAGCACGACGAGACCCTGCACTCCGTGCTCGCCGCAGTCGGCGACGGCCTCGGGCACCCGTTCGGCCGGTACGGCGACGACGGCGAGGTCGACGGGCTCCCGGGTCTCCGCGACGATCTCCGCGACCGAGCGGTACGCGGGGACGCCGTCCAGTTCGCGCACGTCCGGCGCGAGGTTCCGGTTCACCGCGTACGTACGCCCGGTGTAGCCGGAGTCGAGCAGATTGCGCAGTACGGCGCGGCCCACTCCGCCCGGCGCCCGTCCTGCCCCGATCACCGCCACCGAGCCGGGCGCGAGCAGCCGCTGCACGGACCGCGCCTCGGCGCGCTGCTCACGGGCGCGCTGCACGGCGAGCGACTCGGCGGTCGGCTCCAGGTCCAGCGTGAGGTGGACGGAGCCCTCCTCGAAGCTGCGCTTCTGCGTGTACCCGGCGTCCGTGAAGACCTTGATCATCTTGCCGTTCGCGGGCAGCACCTCCGCCGCGAACCGCCTGATCCCCCGCTCCCGCGCCACCGCCGCGATGTGCTCGAGGAGCGCGGAGGCGACGCCCCTTCCCTGGTGCGCGTCCTGCACCAGGAAGGCGACCTCCGCCTCGTCGGCGGGCGTGGACGCGGGCATTCCGTGAGCATCGATCCGGTCGTAGCGGACGGTCGCGATGAACTCGCCGCCGACCGTCGCCGCGAGACCCACGCGGTCCACGTAGTCGTGATGCGTGAAACGGTGCACGTCCTTCGCGGAGAGCCGAGGGTAGGGCGCGAAGAAGCGGTAGTACTTGGACTCGTCCGAGACCTGCTCGTAGAAGCTGACGAGGCGGTCGGCGTCCTCGGTGGTGATGGGCCTGATGCGCGCGGTGCCACCGTCACGCAGCACCACGTCGGCTTCCCAGTGGTCGGGGTACGCGTGATCCGACGGGGTCTGCATGGGGAAAGAGTACGGCTCGGGCACCGGTCGCGAAGCCCGAAGGCCGGGTGCAGTCTTAGGGCACCCGCGAGTGCCCCGGACACGGCCGAGGGCCGATTCCGAGCACTGCACGACACATGAGAGACTGGTCTAGACAACCGCTAGGACTTGAAGGGCATCACCATGGCTGAGCGCCGCGTCAATGTCGGCTGGGCCGAGGGCCTCCACGCCCGCCCCGCTTCCATCTTCGTCCGTGCCGCCACGGCCTCCGGCATCCCGGTGACGATCGCCAAGGCCGACGGCACCCCCGTCAACGCCGCCTCGATGCTCGCGGTGCTCGGCCTGGGTGCGGAGGGCGGACAGGAGATCGTGCTCGCTTCGGACGCGGACGGCGCCGACGCCGCCCTCGACCGTCTGGCGAAGCTGGTCGCCGAGGGTCTCGAGGAGCTCCCCGAGACCGTCTGACCCGGCCCGGTCCCGGTCCGGACCCCGGCTGCCCGCTCGCGGGAGTGAGCCTTATCCCGGCCGGCAAAGAACAAATGAATGGAAACGGCGGAGCCGCAGCAACCGGGAATTACCGGTCTGCGGCTCTGCTGTTTGAAATAGCCCCTCTTTGTATACGGCGCTTTTGTTAATTGCGGGCACTCGCCGTGTTTACGGAATGTTGCGAACTCCTCACTGCCCCGCGCGCCGTGATACGCAACCGGTGCGCCCCCGTCATCCGTTCGGCGTGCATCGCGGTGAGCGCCCGCGCCCGCTCCGCGTCGCCGCGCGACACCGCGTCCACGATCGCGCCGTGCTCGGCCCAGGACTCCACCGGCCGGGCGGGCTGCTCGACGGCGTACATCCAGGCGATCTTGTGCCGGAGCTGGGTCAGCAGCGCGATGAGGCCGGGGCTGCCGGAGGCCTGCGCGAGGGTCTCGTGGAACCAGCCGCCGAGCGAGCGCAGATCCTCGCCCTGACCCCGGCGCGCCCGCTCCTGGCCGAGTCTGACCAGGCCGCGCAGCACTTTGAGGTGGGCCTCGGTGCGCCGCTGCGCGGCGCGCGCGGCACCCAGTGGCTCCAGCAGCATCCGGATCTCCAGCAGGTCGGCGGCCTCCTGCTCGGTGGGCTCGGCGACGCACGCTCCGGCGTGTCTGCGGGTGACGACGAAGCCCTCCGACTCCAGGGTGCGCAGCGCTTCGCGCACCGGGACGCGTGAGACGCCGTAGCGGCGCGCCAGCTGCTCCTCGGTGAGCCGGCTGCCGCGCTCGAAGACACCGGAGACGATGTCGTCGCGGATGGCCGTGCATACCGAGCGCGCAGGAATGCGCATACCGAACCTCCGTCTTTAATCCGCGCGAAACCCAGTCGAGCGATGTCTGTTCGGTGACTCTATTGCAGTGGGCCGGAATTTCCGATGGCCTACGGGAATCCATGGATATCTTTTGGCCGGAATACACCGAAAGCCCCGGCCGGTCTCCATGACCGGGCCGGGGCCCTACCGCGGGGAGGCGGGTCTCAGACGCTGACGCCGTGGCCGCGCAGATACGCGACCGGGTCGATGTCCGAGCCGTAGTCGGGGCTCGTGCGGGCCTCGAAGTGGAGGTGCGGGCCCATCGAGTTGCCGGTGGACCCGGACAGGCCGATCTGCTGGCCCGGGGTGACGGTCTGGCCGACCGAGACGCCGATGGACGACAGATGGCCGTACTGGGTGTACGTGCCGTCCTTCATCTTGATCACGATGTTGTTGCCGTACGCGCCGCCCCAGCCGGCCTCCACGACCGTGCCCATGCCGACGGCGACGACCGAAGTGCCGGAAGGGGCGTGGAAGTCGACCCCGGTGTGGCTCCCGGAGGACCAGACCGAGCCGCCCGCCTGGTAGCCCGTGCTGATGTACGAGCCGGCGACCGGGAGCGTGTAGGACATCAGGCGCTTGCGCTCGGCCTCGCGGGCAGCGCGCTCCTGGGCCTCGCGGGCCGCCTTGACGCGGGCTTCGGCCTTGCGCTTCGCCTCGGCCTCGGCCTTCGCGCGGGCCGCGGCCAGGTCGGCCTCCCGCTGCTGGGCGTCGGCCTGGGCGTCGATCTGCTCGGCGAGGGTGTCGGCGGCGACGATGGCCTGGTTCAGGCCGGTGTCCTCGAGGGCGGGGCTTTCCGTGTCGGCGGCGAGCGCCGGGGAGGCGAGGGTTCCGATGACGCCGGTGGTGGCGAGGGCTGCGGCTCCGGCCAGACCCGCGCGCTTGCGCGTCAGACGGCTCGGACCACGATGCTTCCCGGTGGCACGGGTGAACGCCATGAAGTGGCTGATCCTTTCCTTCCTTCTCGCCTACCGGGTTAGCTGACGGGTTCGGAGCAGGAAGGTCTCCTACGGGCCCCTCCGCACGGGTGCGAAGGCGTCCGATTCACCCCAGGGGACGTGTGGGTCCCCGGCTCCCCAGGCTCGCGCCCGACGGGGACTCGGCGATGGCTGTCCGATGCCGCGGATGCGGCTGGTGCAACCGACGGACAGCGCAGAAGACGCTAAGCGGGACATCTTTCAATCACCAAACGGACACGGAGATTTGTTGTGCATGCCACAGGTCAGACACGCAGCCTCTCCAACAAAACGGACATACGGAAGGGCCCCGTTGGCACGATGCCAACGGGGCCCTCCGGGTGCGCCGGAGCCGACCGGCAGTCAATCAGCCCGTGACAACGGTCACTTCACCGATTCCCAGAGCCTTGACCGGCTCCTCGATCTCGGACGCGTCGCCGACGAGGACGGTGACGAGCCGGTCCACCGGGAAGGCGTTGACGACCGCGGCCGTGGCCTCGACGGTGCCGGTCCCGGCCAGGCGCGTGTACAGCTGGGCCTGGTAGTCGTCCGGAAGGTGCTGCTCGACCTGGTCGGCCAGCGTGCCCGCGACCGACGCCGCGGTCTCGAACTTCAGCGGGGCCACACCCACCAGGTTCTGTACGGCGACATCGCGCTCGGCGTCGGTGAGGCCCTCCGCGGCGAGGGTGCGCAGCACCTTCCAGAGGTCGTCCAGCGCCGGGCCGGTGTGCGGGGTGTCGACGGAGCCGCTGATGGCGAGCGTGGCCGCGCCCGTGCCGTCGGCGGAGGAGCGCAGGACCTGGGCGAAGGCCCGCACCCCGTACGTGTACCCCTTCTCCTCGCGCAGGACGCGGTCCAGGCGGGAGGTGAGGGTGCCGCCCAGGCAGTACGTGCCGAGGACCTGGGCCGGCCAGACCCGGTCGTGCCGGTCCGGGCCGATGCGGCCGATGAGGAGCTGCGTCTGGACCGCGCCGGGGCGGTCGACGATGACGACGCGGCCCGTGTCGTCGGCGGTGATCGGCGGCACGGGACGGCTCTCGGCCGCGCCGCCGGTCCAGTCGTCGAGGGTGTCGGCCAGCACGGCGTCCAGATCGACTCCGGTGAGGTCGCCGACGATCACGGCGGTAGCGGCTGCGGGCCGGACGTGGGCTTCGTAGAAGGCCCGTACGGCCGCGGAGTCGATGCGCTCGACGGTCTCCTCACTGCCCTGGCGGGGGCGGGACATCCGGGAGGAGGCCGGGAAGAGCTGCTTGGAGAGCTCCTTGGCGGCGCGGCGGGCCGGGTTGGCGGTCTCGTGCGGGATCTCGTCCAGTCGGTTCCGCACGAGCCGCTCGACCTCGCTGTCGGCGAAGAGCGGCGCGCGCAGGGCCTCGGCGAGCAGGCCGAGCGCCTTGGGGAGGCGGGAGACCGGCACCTCCAGGGAGACACGGACGCCGGGGTGGTCGGCGTGCGAGTCGAGGGTGGCGCCGCAGCGCTCCAGCTCCGCGGCGAACTCCTCCGCCGTGTGCTTGTCGGTGCCCTCGGAGAGCGCCCGCGCCATGATCGTGGCGACGCCGTCGAGGCCCTCGGGCTCGGCGTCCAGCGGGGCGGTGAGGAAGATCTCCACGGCCACGACCTGCTGGCCGGGACGGTGGCAGCGCAGGACGGTCAGTCCGTTGTCGAGCAGGCCGCGCTCGGGGGCGGGGAAGGCCCACGGCCTGGCCTCGCCTGCCTGCGGCTGCGGGTGGAAGTCCATGGTCACGGCAGCGTCGGTCACTGGTCCGCCCCCTCTGCGTCGTCGTTGTCCTCGGTGGCCTCGGCCGCTTGGACGGGTTCGTACACCAGCACCGCCCGGTTGTCCGGGCGCAGCCGGGCCTGGGCGACTGCCTTGACCTCCTCGGCGGTGACGTCGAGGACCCGCGAGACGGCGCTGAGCGCCAGCTGGGGGTCGCCGAACAGCACGGCGTACCGGCACAGTTCGTCGGCGCGGCCCGCGACCGTGCCGAGCCGGTCCAGCCACTCGCGCTCCAGCTGGGCCTGGGCGCGCTCCATCTCCTCGGGCGTGGGGCCCTCGGCTGCGAACCGCTCCAGCTCGTCGTCGACGGCGGCCTCGATGTCGGGCACCTCGACCCCGGCGGACGTCTTCACGTCCAGCCAGCCGAGCGAGGGCGCCCCGGCGAGCCGCAGCAGGCCGAAGCCCGCGGCGACGGCCGTGCGGTCGTGGCGCACCAGGCGGTTGTGCAGCCGGGACGACTCGCCGCCGCCGAGGACGGTGAGCGCCAGGTCGGCGGCGTCGCACTCGCGCGTGCCGTCCTGCGGCAGGCGGTAGGCGGCCATCAGGGCGCGGGCCGGGACCTCCTCCTCCACGACCTCGCGCAGCTGCTCGCCGATGATGTCGGGCAGGGCGCCGTCGCGCGGCGGCTGCTTGCCGTCGTGCATCGGGATGGAGCCGAAGTACTTCTCGATCCAGGCGAGGGTCTCCTCCGGGTCGATGTCGCCGACGACCGACAGCACCGCGTTGTTCGGCGCGTAGTACGTGCGGAAGAAGTTCCGCGCGTCCTCCAGCGTCGCCGCGTCCAGGTCGGCCATCGAACCGATCGGGGTGTGGTGGTAGGGGTGGCCCTCCGGGTAGGAGAGGGCCGTCAGCTTCTCGAAGGCCGTGCCGTACGGAACGTTGTCGTAGCGCTGGCGGCGCTCGTTCTTGACGACGTCCCGCTGGTTCTCCATGGACTCCTCGTCGAGAGCGGCGAGGAGCGAGCCCATGCGGTCGGCCTCCAGCCAGAGCGCGAGCTCCAGCTGGTGGGCGGGCATGGTCTCGAAGTAGTTGGTGCGCTCGAAGCTGGTGGTTCCGTTGAGCGAGCCGCCCGCTCCCTGGACCAGCTCGAAGTGGCCGTTGCCCGGCACCTGCGCGGAGCCCTGGAACATGAGGTGCTCGAAGAGGTGAGCCAGGCCCGTACGGTCCTTGACCTCGTGGCGTGAGCCGACGTCGTACCAGAGGCAGACCGCGGCGACCGGGGTCAGGTGGTCCTCGGAGAGCACCACGCGCAGACCGTTGGCCAGGCGGTGCTCGGTCGCTGTCAGGCCGCCGGAGCCGGCCTGGGCTGTGGCCGTGTGACCCATGGGCATGTAGTCCCTTCGATCGCGTTGCTGGATGTCCTGCCACTGTATGCAAGGCCGTCGGCACCTGGCGAAGTTCCGGGAGCTTCCACCCTCTGTTCCGGGTCGCGGTCGGCGTTGTCGGTGGGACGGTCCACAATGGTCCGCGTCAGATCCCGTTCATGGTTCATGTTGGTGAAGGAGCCGCAGCAGCGATGGCCCGCCGCAGCACGAAGACGCCGCCGCCCGACGACTTCGAGGAGAGGATCCTCGACATCGACGTCGTCGACGAAATGCAGGGCTCCTTCCTCGAGTACGCGTACTCGGTGATCTACTCCCGGGCCCTGCCGGACGCCCGGGACGGAATGAAGCCCGTGCACCGCCGGATCGTGTACCAGATGAACGAGATGGGGCTGCGCCCCGACCGCGGCTATGTGAAGTGCGCCCGTGTCGTCGGCGAGGTCATGGGCAAGCTCCACCCGCACGGCGACGCGTCGATCTACGACGCACTGGTGCGCATGGCCCAGCCCTTCTCGATGCGTCTGCCGCTGGTCGACGGCCACGGCAACTTCGGCTCGCTGGGCAATGACGACCCTCCGGCCGCGATGCGTTACACCGAGTGCCGGATGGCCGACGCGACGAGCCTGATGACCGAGTCGATCGACGAGGACACCGTCGATTTCTCGCCGAACTACGACGGGCAGGAGCGGGAGCCCGTCGCCCTCCCGGCGGCCTTCCCGAATCTGCTGGTCAACGGCGCGTCCGGGATCGCGGTCGGCATGGCGACGAACATGCCGCCGCACAATCTGGGCGAGGTCATCGCCGCCGCCCGCCATCTGATCAGGCACCCGGGCGCCGATCTCGAGACGCTGATGCGGTACGTGCCGGGTCCCGACCTGCCGACCGGCGGCCGGATCGTGGGTCTGTCCGGGATCAAGGACGCGTACGAGACGGGCCGCGGCACCTTCAGGATCCGCGCCACGGTGACCGTGGAGAACGTGACGGCGCGCCGCAAGGGCCTCGTCGTCACCGAGCTGCCCTTCACGGTCGGCCCGGAGAAGGTGATCGCGAAGATCAAGGACCTGGTCGGCTCGAAGAAGCTGCAGGGCATCGCGGACGTCAAGGACCTCACGGACCGCGAGCACGGACTGCGTCTGGTCATCGAGATCAAGAACGGCTTCATCCCCGAGGCCGTCCTGGAGCAGCTGTACAAGCTGACGCCGATGGAGGAGTCCTTCGGTATCAACAATGTGGCGCTGGTCGACGGCCAGCCGCTGACGCTGGGCCTCAAGGAGCTGCTCGAGGTCTATCTCGACCACCGCTTCGACGTCGTCCGCCGCCGCAGCGAGTTCCGCCGCGGCAAGAAGAGCGACCGGCTGCATCTCGTCGAGGGCCTGCTCGTCGCGCTCCTCGACATCGACGAGGTCATCCGCCTCATCCGCTCCAGTGAGAACTCGGCGCAGGCGAAGGAGCGGCTCATCGCGCACTTCTCGCTCAGCGAGGTCCAGACGCAGTACATCCTGGACACCCCGCTGCGCCGGCTCACCAAGTTCGACCGGATCGAGCTGGAGAGCGAGCGCGACAGGCTGACCGCGGAGATCGCGGAGCTGACCCGGATCCTGGAGTCGGACGCGGAGCTGCGCAAGCTGGTCTCGTCCGAACTGGCCGCGGTGGCCAAGAAGTTCGCCACCGAGCGGCGCACGGTGCTGCTGGAGTCCGCGGGCACGCCCGTTCCCGCCGAGTCGCTTCAGGTCGCGGACGACCCGTGCCGGGTGCTGCTGTCCTCGACGGGGCTCCTGGCCCGTACGGTCACCGGGGAGCCGCTGCCGGACGCCGGCGACAAGCGCACGAAGCACGACGTGATCGCCTCCGCGGTGCCCGCGACAGCGCGCGGCGACGTGGGAGTCGTGACCTCCGCCGGGCGCCTGTTGCGGCTCCCGGTGATCGACCTCCCGCAGCTGCCGGACACGGCCACCGCGCCGAACCTGTCGGGCGGCGCGCAGGTCTCCGAGTTCCTGTCCCTGGAGACGGACGAGTCGGTGGTGTGCCTCACCACCCTCGACGAGGCCTCTCCCGGCCTCGCGCTGGGCACGCTCCAGGGCGTGGTGAAGCGGGTCGTGCCGGACTACCCGGCCAACAAGGACGAGCTGGAGGTCATCACCCTCAAGGAGGGTGACCGGATCGTGGGCGGCAGCGAGCTGCGCACGGGCGACGAGGACCTGGTCTTCATCACCTCCGACGCCCAGCTGCTGCGCTTCCAGGCCTCGCAGGTCAGGCCACAGGGCCGGCCGGCGGGCGGCATGGCGGGCATCAAGCTCGCGGAGGGCGCCGAGGTGATCTCGTTCACCGCGGTGGACCCGGCGGCGGACGCGGTGGTCTTCACGGCCGCGGGCGCCACCGGCACGCTGGACGACTCGGTGACGACGGCGAAGCTGACGCCCTTCGACCAGTACCCGCGCAAGGGCCGGGCGACCGGCGGCGTGCGCTGCCAGCGGTTCCTCAAGGGCGAGGACGTCCTGGTCCTGGCCTGGGCGGGCGCGGCCCCGGCCCGCGCTGCGCAGAAGAACGGCACCCCGTCGGAGCTGCCGGAGATGGACCCGAGGCGTGACGGCTCCGGTATGCCGCTGCCGAAGCCGGTCGCGTCGCTGGCGGGCCCGGCCTCGTAACCGCAGCGCTCATCCACGCAAGCGCGCCCGCCGGACGGCGGGCGCGCTTGCGTCAGTTCCAGGGAATGTTCCGCCAGGGACTGCCCTCGTTCTCCATGAGAAGCCGGTGGGAGGACAGCGAGCCCTCGTAGTAGTGGCCGTACTCCTCGTCGTCGAAGCGCAGGACCCGGCCCATCGCATAGCCCGCCGAGAAGCCCTGCCACGAGTGGTACGCCGACTTGCTCAGCGCACCCGCGTGAACGATCGCCTGCTCCGCCTCGTGCGGGGTGCAGTACCGCGCGGCCAGTCCCCAGCGGGCCACGGAGGCCGCCCGGCCGTAGTCGTACGCGGCGGCCGTGGTGACCCAGCCGTCGTCGGGCAGCAGGCCGTCGGCCCGGAACCTGGCCTCGTACCGCATGATGCGGCGCACCAACTCCTCCATCTCCTTGACGACGGCAGGCGGGGCGCCCCGGTCGTGCAGGGATCCGGCGGCGGTTTCGCGCCACAGATCGGCGGGCGGCTGCTCGCCCGTGCCCCGGCGCAGGGCTTCACGCACCCGCAGCGCGAACTCGGGCTCGGGCGGGCTGTTCGAGTAGTCCAGCAGGGCGGCCATCTGCTGGTGCCAGCTCGCGTTGTCGCTGATCGCCCAGGACTCGCGCAGCATGCGCCTCTGGGCCAGGTAGTCGAGGTAGACCGTGCCGACCTCGTTCCAGGGCACACCGTTGGTCACGGCCAGATGTGCCCCGCACGCGAGCCCGAAGGCGAGCGGGCCGTACAGCGGCCCGGTGTGCAGCGCGGTCAGCCGGTTGTCCGTGGTGCGGTCGTTCTCGGCGTGGTAGCGGCGCCAGACCGCCCGGTGCTCGGGTGACGCCGGAAGGAGGACGGCGGCGGGGGTGCCGCCGTTGACGGCGAGCCAGTGCTTCGGGTTGGACCAGTTGGCCTGCGCCACCCAGTCCAGGGTCACTTCGTGGAACACCCAGTCCGGGTGCCAGGGCGGCAGCATGCCCCGGGTGAGCAGCGGTTTGCAAAGGCCCCCCGTCACCGGATCCTGTACCGCGGGCCAGTAGATCGTGTCCGGTTCGGCGTCGACCTCGTGCCGGGGCCGTGCGATGAACAGCTCCTCGGCGGCCAGTATCCGCAACTGCGCGTCCACGTCTCCGCGCAGCCGGGCCTCGTACAGCAGCCGCTCCACCTCCGTCGGAGGCACCCAGCCCATGTTCATGACCACGGCACGCTCCGGTACGGGCTCCTCGGGTCCTGGGTGAGGATCCGGTGCTGGGCGACCGACTCCTGGTACGTCTGTCCGAACTCCCCGTCGTCGAAGGCGAGTACCCGGGCCAGCGAGTACGCCGCCGAGAACGCGCTCCACGAGCCGTAGGTCTCCCGGCTCAGCCTGCCGGCCGTGAGCACCGCCTCTTCGGCCTCCTGCGGAGCGCACAGGCGTGCGCCGAGACCAATCCGGACGAAGATGATGATCCGCCCGTAGTCGAAGGCGCTGAGCGAGGCGACACGTTCATCAGGACCGAGCACCCCGTCGTCACGGAACCGCTCCTCGTAGCGCTCCGAGTCCTCCCTGGAGTCCTGGGCCCGCCTGCCGGAGAACCAGGCCTCGAGAAGGGCTGCCAGCGTGTCCCGGTACTGGGCGCGGTTCGTCACCTTCCAGGTGCCGCGGAGCATGCCGGCGTCCCTGAAGTAGTCGAAGTACGTCGTGCCGAGCTCGTTCCAGGCCACGCTGTTGTGCAGCGACAGATGCGCACCGCAGGCCAGGCCGTGGGCCAGGGCGCCGTGGACCGGGCCGCCGCGGTGCGTGACGAGCAGCCCGCGCGGCGGTCCGCCGGTCCCGGCGGAGATCTTCAGCCAGGTCTGGCGGTGCGACCGCCTGGCCTCGAGGGTGAGGGCGCAGGGCGTACCGGGGTTGACCGCCAGCCGCCATCGGTCGTTCGGCCAGTCCTGCGCCAGCTCGGCGAGGGTGGTGGACCGGTGCACCCACTCCGGATGCCAGGGCGGCAGCATGCCCGCCGTGAAGACCGCAACGGTCCACCTGCCGGTCCCCGGATCCTTGACCGGTGCGAGCCGGGAAGTGAATCCGGGAGTGTCCGCGTGCAACCGGGGTACGGGCATGAACAGTCTGGCGCGGCAGAGCACGGCGAGTTCCGTCTCCCGGCCGCCGCCCGTTCTTGCTTCGTACAGCAGTTGCTCGGTCTCCGTCGGCGGCGCCCACCCCGTGGTTGTCCCTGTCGTCACGGGATCGATCCTATGAACTGCCCGTATCCATCTGCTCAACGGGCTGGGGCACGTACCGCAGGACGCCCCACATGGTGTGCTCCGCGGGCGCGTCCTGCGGGCCGTCGGCCCTGGCGGCGTCGAGCTCCTTGAGCAGGGCTCCGGTGTCGATGCCGGCGCCGATGAGGACCAGTTGGGTCAGGCGCTCCGCGCCGGACGGCCAGGGCTCCGGGTAGAAGCGGAGGAACCGGCCGACGGCGTGGACGGTGTAGCGGTTGCGGGGGTCGGCCTCGCCGAAGTCGACGAAACCCTTGATCCGGTAGAGGCCTTCGGGCCGTGAGTCGAGGAAGTCCAGCAGCCTGCGCGGGTGGAGCGGGTCGGCGGAGGTGAACGAGACGGTCTCGTAGGCGGCGTGCAGATGGCCGCCGTGGTCGCCGCACGCGTGCTCGTCGTGCTCGTGCCCCTGCTCCTGGCTGTCGTCGAAGAGGTCCTCGAACGACAGCTGGCCCACGCGCTCGCCGCGCGGGCGGCACTCGAAGAGCAACTCGGGATCGACGCGCCCGTACGTCGCCGGGAGCACGGCGGCCCGGTCGGCGAGGCCCACGATCCGCTCGCGCAGCAGCTGCCCGGCCGCTTCGTCGACCCGGTCCGCCTTGTTCAGCACGACCAGATCGGCGATGCCGAGATGCCGGTCGAACTCGGGGTGCCGCTCGCGGGTGGCCTCGAACTCGGCCGCGTCGACGACCTCGACGAGGCCGCCGTACACGATCCGCTCGTTCTCACTGGCCAGGACCATGCGGACGAGCTCCTGCGGCTCGGCGAGACCACTCGCCTCGATGACGATCACATCGAGCCGGGCGGCCGGCCGAGTGAGCTTCTCGAGGAAGACGTCCAGCTCGCTCGCGTCGACGGCGCAGCACAGACAGCCGTTGCCGAGGGACACCGTGGAGTCGCCGAGCTGCCCGGCCACGGTCATGGCGTCGATCTCGATCGCCCCGAAGTCATTGACGATCGCGCCGATCCTGGTCCCGCGACTGGCCCGCAGCAGATGGTTGAGCAAGGTCGTCTTGCCGGATCCCAGAAAGCCCGCGAGGACGATGACGGGGATCTGCTGCGTGCTCAACGCGGTACCTCTCCGGCCTACGACGACATGTCCAGCCCCAGGATATGCGGCGTCCTCAGCCAGGCCGCGGTGTCGTGCGGCAGCCGCCCGGCCGCGTCCAGGGGCCCGCTGGTCAGCAGTACGGCCTCGTGCGCCGGCAGGGCGGCCGGCTCGGCGCCCAGATTGGCCACGCACACCAGCCCGTCCTGCCGGGCGAAGGCCAGTACTCCGGGCCCGGACCGGGGCAGCCACGTCAGCGGCCCGTCCCCGAAGCCCGGTTCGGTGCGCCGCAGCCGCAGGGCCCTGCGGTAGAGGCTGAGCATCGAGCCGGGGTCGGCCGCCTGGCGGTCGGCGGCGTACGAGAACCAGTCGGCCGGCTGCGGCAGCCAGGGTTCGACGGCCGGGGGTGTGCCGGTCCAGGGCAGCGGCACCCGGCAGCCGTCGCGACCAGGGTCGGTGCCGCCGGAGCGGAAGTGCATCGGGTCCTGGATCCGGTCCCGTGGGATCTCCGCCTCCGGGAGGCCGAGCTCCTCGCCCTGGTAGACGTAAACGGATCCGGGCAGCGCCAGCGAGAGCAGGGCCGCGGCCCGGGCGCGCCGGGTGCCGAGCGCGAGGTCCGTCGGGGTGCCGAAGGCCTTGGCCGCGAAGTCGAAGCCGGTGTCCTCGCGTCCGTAGCGGGTGACCGTGCGTGTCACGTCGTGGTTGCACAGGACCCAGGTCGCCGGGGCGCCGACGGGCGCGTGCTCGGCGAGGGTCTCGTCGATCGTGCGGCGCAGCTTCTCCGCGTCCCAGGGGCAGGCGAGGAAGCTCAGGTTGAATGCGGTGTGCAGCTCGTCGGGGCGCAGATAGCGGGCGAAGCGCTCGGAGTCAGGGAGCCAGACCTCGCCGACGAAGACCGCGCCGTACTCGTCGGCGACCGCCCGCCAGGAACGGTAGATGTCATGCAGCTCGTCCCGGTCGATGTACGGGTGCGGGTCACGGCCCGCCCCGAGGTCGGGCAGGTCCGCGTCCTTGGCCGGCAGCGCCGCCGAGTCGATCCGTACGCCCGCGACCCCGCGCTCGAACCAGAAGCGCAGGACCTCCTCGTGCTCACGGCGCACCGCGGGATGCGCCCAGTTCAGATCGGGCTGCTCGGGCGCGAAGAGATGCAGGTACCACTCGCCGTCGCGCAGCCGGGTCCAGGCGCTGCCGCCGAACTCGGACTCCCAGTCGTTGGGCGGCAGTTCCCCGTCCGCGCCACGGCCGGGCCGGAAGTGGAAGAGAGCGCGCTCGGGGCTGCCGGCTCGCGCCGCGCGTGCGGCCCGGAACCAGACGTGCCGGTCGGAGACGTGGTTGGGGACGATGTCGACGATCGTCCTGATGCCCGCCTGGCGTGCCTCGGCGATGAGCTTCTCGGCCTCGACGAGGGTGCCGAAGGCCGGGTCGATGCAGCGGTAGTCGGCGACGTCGTACCCGCCGTCCGCGAGCGGGGAGAGGTACCAGGGCGTGAACCAGAGCGCGTCGATGCCGAGTTCGGCGAGGTAGGGCAGTTTCGCCCGTACGCCGGCGAGATCGCCCGTGCCGTCCCCGTCGCCGTCGGCGAAGCTGCGTACGTACACCTGGTAGATGGCGGCGGAGCGCCACCAGTCCGAATCCGATGCGGACACGTGGATCCTTTCGGGGTGGGAGAGGCGTCAGCCGTTGAGTCCGAGAGACGTCAGCCTTTGAGTCCGCCTGCCGTGAGACCGCTCATGATGTTCCGCTGGAAGATCAGGAAGATCAGCAGTGTGGGCACGGACGCGATGGTGAGGGCCGCGATGAGGACGTTCTCCGGCACTCCGCTGGCGAGCGAGTAGATCCCCACGTTGAGCGTCTGCTTCGTCGGGTCGGGCAGGGTGAGCATCGGCCAGAGGAAGTCCTTCCAGACGCCGACCACCGCGAAGATGGAGACGACGCCCAGGATGGGCCGGGAGATGGGCAGCACCACCGACCACAGGGTGCGCAGCGGCGACGCCCCGTCGATCGAGGCGGCGTCGAGCAACTCCTGCGGGATCGAGTCGAAGAACCGCTTCAGCAGGAAGATGTTGAAGGCGTTGGTGACGGACGGCAGCCAGATCGCCCAGGGCGAGTTGAGCAGGTTGCGTTCCACGATCGGCACGTCCAGGACCGTCAGGTACTGCGGTACGACGAGGACGGTCGCCGGGATCATCAGGGTGGCGAGCATCATCCCGAGGATCGCCTTGCCGAACACCGGCCGGAGCCTGGACAGCGAGTAGGCGGCCGCGACGTCGAGCACGAGCTGGAAGGCGAGCGCCCCGAAGGCGTAGTACAGCGTGTTGAACAGCAGCCGCGCGAGGTCCATCACCTCCCACGCCCTGCCGTACGTCTCCGGGTGCAGGGAGCCGGGAAACAGGGTCGGCGGCGACTGCACGGCCTCCTGGGTGGTCTTCAGCCCGCCGGTAACCATCCAGTACAGCGGTCCGAGGAAGACGACCGTGAAGAGGACGAGGACCAGGGCGAGGACGGTCCAGTAGACGTACCGGGCGCGGGGCCGGGCCAGCTGTGCGGGTGAGATGAGCGTCCGAGTGGTCATGTGCGTCGCGCTCCCCCGTTCATGCGTCGTCGGCGGTGCGGCTGAGTCGTACGTACGCCGCCGAGAAGCCGGCCAGCAGTACGAGCAGGAGCAGGCCGAGCGCCGCCGCGGCCCCGTAGTTGTTGAAGTTGAAGGCGTACTGGTAGATGAGATAGACGACGGTCGTCGTGGATCCCTCGGGGCCCGCGCCGTTCGTCAGCAGGAACGGCTCGGTGAAGACCTGCATCGTCGCGACGATCTGCATCAGCAGCAGGAGCGAGAGGATGAGCCGGGTCTGCGGGACGGTGACGTGCCAGATCTTGCGCAGCACTCCCGCGCCGTCCAGCTCGGCCGCCTCGTAGAGCTCGCCGGGGATGGACTGGAGCGCGGCGAGGTAGATCAGGGTCGCGCCGCCCATGTTCATCCAGGTGGCGGCGATGACGACGGAGAGCATCGCGGTGTCGGGGTCCTGGAGCCACTGCTGCTGCGGTAGGTGCAGGGCGTCCAGGACGGTGTTGAACAGTCCGTACCCGGGGTCGTACAGGTACTTGAAGAGCAGCACGGACGCGACCGGCGGCAGCATGACGGGCAGATAGACCAGCAGCCGCAAGTAGGCCTGGGCGTGCCGGAATTCGTTGATCACGATCGCGATCACGAAGGGAACGGCGAAGCCGAGGACCAGGGCGAGGCCGGTGAAGAGGAGCGTGCCGCGCCAGGCCTGCCAGATGGCGGGGTCGTCGAAGACCGTCCGGAGGTTGTCCCAGCCGGCCCAGGTCGTCCGCCCGTCCTCGGTCTTCTGGAAGGCCAGGAGGAACTCCCTGACCATCGGGTACCAGGAGAAGAAGGAGAAGCAGAGGACGGCGCCGATCAGGAAGGCGTGCGCGGAGAGGTTGCGGCCCAGGGCCCGTACGAACGCCTCGCGGCGCGGGACCGTGCGAGGGCGGGAGGCGGCGTCGCGTACGCGTGCCTCCCGCTGCTCGCCGGCGGGGAGGGTGGGGGCGGACATGGGCTACTGGTTCGCCAGGATCTGGTTCACCTGCTGCTCCGCTGTCGACAGGAGCTTGTCGACGTCGGCGTCCTTGTTCGTGAGTACCCCGGACATCACGTTGTCGAGGACCTTGTAGATCTCCTGGGCCTTGGGCGGCTCGGCCTTGCCCGTGACCGGGTTGTCCATGAAGGTCTTGAAGTTGGCGACCGGCATGGTGGCGTTCTGGGCGCGCTGGGCGTCGTCCTTGGTCTTGCTGTCGTTCAGCCAGAAGTTCGGCTGCGGGAGTCCGACCGGCAGGCCGTCCGCCTTGGTGCGGGCCCAGTCGAACTGGCCCTTGCCGACGGTGAGGTTCTTGAAGTTCAGCCAGGCGATCGCGGCCTTGATCTTGTCCGGGGAACTCCCCTTCTTGATCATGTAGTTGTTGCCGCCGAAGAGGGTGGTCTTCTCGCCGGGGATCGGGCCCATGCCGAAGTTCTCGTACTTCGCGCCGAGTTGCTGGACCATGTACGTGATGTCGTCGGGCGCGGCGAGGAACATCCCGAGCTTGTCGGTCGCGATCTGCTTCTGCAGGTCGCCCCACTTGAGCAGCTGGGTCTGGCCCATGCTGTTGTCCTCCCAGCGCATGGCGTGGAGGTTTTCGACGATCTGCCTGCCGAGCTCGTTGTTGAACGCGGCCTTCTTGCCGCTCGTGTCGACGACGTCGCCGCCGAGGCCGTAGGTGGTGGCGGTGAAGTGCCAGCCGCCGGTGTTCCCCGCGCTGTACTCGCCGAAGCCCGCGATGCCCTTGCCGAGTCCTGCGATGGCCTTCGCGGCGGTGCGGACCTCGGCCCAGGTGCGGGGCGGGGCGTCGGGGTCGAGGCCGGCCTGCTGGAACAGCTTCCGGTTGATCAGCAGACCCATGGTGTAGTTGCTGGTCGGGAGGCCGTAGAGCTTGCCGTCCTTGGTCAGCGAACTCATCACGTCCGGGTCGATGTCCTTGACGGCCGGGACGGACTTCTCGGTGACGTAGGCGGTGATGTCCGCTGCGCCGTCGTTGTCGAGCACCTGCTCCAGGTCGGTGAAGTAGGTGTAGAAGACGTCGGGCTGGGACTTGGCCTTGAGCATCGCGGTGAAGCGCGGCGGCTCCAGGCACTGTCCAGGGGTGGACTTCCCTTCGATCCTGACGTTCGGATACGTCTTGTTGAACGTCTTGACGTCCTCGTTCCACTCCTTGAGCTCGGCCGCCTTGGCGGCCGGCGGCATGCAGTCGATGGTCAGCGTCACCTTGGCCTTGGGGTCCAGGGGCGCCGACGGATCGGAGGAGCCGCCGCCGTCGGAGTCCCCGCCGTTGTTGTCGCTGCTGCTCGTGCCGCAGGCGGCGAGCGCGGTCAGCGCGAGGGCGGAGAGGAAGGCGGCCGCGGAGGTACGGCGCGTACGACGCGTGCGACTCGTAGGACGGAACCGGGCACTGCTCGACCGAGCACTTCTCATCGGTGGTCCCCTTCGGGCATGAGCGTGGAAGCCCCTCGGCGGGCGCCCTGCGGGACAAGGCGTCGTGCGGGGGCGTCGCACACTCAACCACCGGCTTCAGGAAGCCGCAATATGTCGCGCTGATTCTGTAAATGATTGACAGCGGGTTGACAGTGATGCGCAGATCAGCGAGGCGGTTGCGCCGTGGAGCCGCGCACGACCAGCTCGGGCTCGAACAGCAGCTCGTCGGGCGGGACGACACCGCCCTGGATCTGCGCGCAGAGCAGCTCGACGGCCGCCCGGCCCATCGCCTCGATCGGCTGGCGGACGGTGGTCAGCGGCGGTTCGGTGCAGTTCATGAACGCGGAGTCGTCGTATCCGACGACCGAGACCTCACCGGGGACGGCGAGCCCGCGCCGGCGCGCGGCGCGTACGGCGCCCAGGGCGAGCGGGTCGCTCGCGCAGATGATGCCGGTGACCCCGCGGTCCAGCAGCCGCGTGGCCGCCGCCTGTCCGCCCTCCAGGGAGAACATGGAGCACTCCAGGAACTCCTCGGGCAGCTCCCGCCCCGTGGCCCTGGCCGCGGCCTGCGCGGCGGCCCGCTTGCGCCGCGAGGGCACGTGGTCCGGCGGGCCGAGGACGAGACCGATCCGCTCGTGCCCGAGCGAGACCAGATGGCGCCAGGCCTGCTCGACGGCGACGGCGTCGTCGCAGGCGATGCAGGGGAAGTCGAGGTTCGCGATGGAGGCGTTGATGAGGACGACCGGGATCTTGCGCTCGGCGAGCCTGCGGTAGTGGTCGTGGGGGGCGTCCGCCTGCGCGAAAAGACCGCCGGCGAAGACGACCCCCGACACCTGCTGCTGGAGCAGGAGGTCGACGTAGTCCGCCTCGGAGACCCCGCCCTTGGTCTGGGTGCAGAGCACCGGGGTCAGCCCCTGCTGGGCGAGCGCACCGCCGATGACCTCGGCGAACGCGGGGAAGATCGGGTTCTGCAGCTCCGGCAGGACCAGTCCGACGAGCCTGGCGCGCTCGCCGCGCAGCTGGGTGGGCCGCTCGTAGCCGAGCACATCCAGGGCGGTCAGCACGGCCTGCCGGGTGGCGTCGGAGACGCCGGGCTTGCCGTTGAGGACCCGGCTGACCGTGGCCTCGCTGACTCCCACCTTCTTTGCCACCTGAGCAAGTCGTCGCGTCATGTACGCAAGACTAGCGCAAGCCATGCAAATGGCTTGCGCTAGTCTCCACATCTTCGGAGGTCGCCTAGGGATTGATGTTGATCTTGAAGGTGGAGGTGGTGTTCCTGATGTCCTGGGCGTTGTTGCCGAACGTCAGCCCGTTGAAGGTGACCTCGCCGACCGCGGGGCCCTGGCCGTCCTCGGGCATCTCGTTCACCCAGAGCCCGAAGCCGGACTTGGCGTCGAAGGCGTCACCGCTCTTTCTCGCCCCGCTGATGGACACATCGGTCAGGATGCTGTCCTTGATCGGGTACAGCGACTGGCTGCCGTTGTACTTCGTCTGGAACATGATCCCGGAATAGGTCGGATCGGTGATGTCCAGGCCGGTGATCCTGATGCCCTGGAACTCGTACTCCGCCGAGTACATCCACAGTGCAGGGAAGGTCTGGTTGCCCCAGAAGTGGCCACCGGTCCGTTCCAACGTGATGTTCTCGAACGTCGACCGGGTGCTGCCGAAGCCGAGCGCCGGGATCGGGCCGAACTTCAGCGTGGCGATGGTGAGTCCGGAGTACGTGAGCGTGTCCGCGACATAGGCGTTGCGCACGGTGTTGCCGCTGCCGCCGTAGACGGCGATTCCGGCCGCCCGCCAGGTCAGCAGCGAGGTGATGTTCTCGTACACGTTGCCGGTCTCGTCCGCGTTGACGATGTCCACGGCCGGGAAGAGCGCGAAGGCGTCGTCCCCGGTCGTACGGGCCTCGACATTGCTGACCAGGTTGTCGCTGCTGCCGTTGGTGAAGTTGAGACCATCGGCGTACATGTCTCGGATACGGGAGTTCTTGATGGTGATGCGGTCCGTGTCCGTGCCCCAGTAGAGGCACATCATGTGCTCGACCCACACATTGTCGATGGTCATGTTCGAGACCTTGGCCCAGTCGAAGACCTTGCCCGGTCCGTCGTTGCGTGCGGTGTAGTTGCCGAAGAAGCCGAAGCCGGAGAACGACGAGCCGTTCGCGGTCGCCTGGACGTCGAATCCGGCGTCCGTGTTCTCCTGGTCGGCCGGGGTGGCGAAGCGGCTGAACCACGGCCCCGCGCCGACGACCTTGACCGGCTTTCCGTACACCTGGAACTTGTTGGACGTCTGGTACGTGCCCGGCGGCAGATACACGCCGACGAGCGTGTCCGTCGTGTCCATCCGCACCTTGTCCAGGGCGTTCTGCACATCCTGGTGGCTGGTTCCGGCCGGGACGGTGTACGCCGCCGGGTCCGGGTTGGGCGCCGCCGTGACCTGCTCCAGGTTGACGAAGTCGATGGCGTACGTGTGCCCGTTGGTCGCGTCCTTCTGCAGCCGGATCCTGCTGCCCGCCTGGACGGTCTCGCCCAGCATGACGTTCGCCTCGTCGTAGATGTGGCGCGGTGCTCCGGCGCCCGGTGAGTTGCCCGGGCTCGCCTCGGCGCCGTACTGCCACATGTACTTCGAGGTGAGGTCGATGCTCTTGCGGAAGGTGCCGTCGACGTAGATGTTGAGCGTGGAGCTGATGCCTCCGCCGCTGGGTGCGTCGGGGATGGAGAAGCGGGTGACCAGGGTGTTGGCGGCGGCCCGGGTCGTGAACTCGACGTAGTTGCCGGTGTTGTCGAGGGTGACGGCCTTGCGCCCCGACGCCTCGCCCGCGAGATCGCCGATGGTCCGGTTCGGGCCGATGATCTGGGCGCCGCCGCCCGCGACACCGTCCTCCGCCTCGTACATGTCGTACGGCATGTTCGCGCCGCGCCCGACGAACAGCGGTTTGGTGCCGGTGTTGTTCGCGCGCTTCACCGGCAGTTCGTTGGCGTCGTCCGCGATCACCACCTTGACGGTGTACGTGCCGTCGGCGGCCGGCCACGTGCCGAGGTTCACCGGGGAGGCCGTGGCACCGGGGGCGATGGTTCCGGTGTGGGCGCCCGTCAGGGTCTTCACGGTCGTGCCGGCCGCATTGGTCACGGTCAGGGTGATGCCGTGGCTGCCGCCCGCGGACGCGACCGTGCCCTGATTCCTGAGCGCGACGGAGAAGGTGACGGTGTCACCGCCGGCCGGGGCGCTCGGCGACCAGTTCACCGCGGCGGCGACCAGGTCGGAGCTGTCGACCGGCTTGACGACCAGCGGAACCGCGGCGGTGAAGGAGTTGTTCGTCTCGTTCTGCTCGATGACCGTGTTCGCCTCGTCGACGACCGCGCCGAGCGGGTACGTACCGGCGTCGCGCGCCCCGATTCCGGCGCTGACCGTGGTGGACGCACCGGCCTCGAGAGCGCCGACCGCCGCCGTACCGACCGTGGATCCGCCGAGCCGGAAGGCCACGGCCGTGGCCCCGGAGGGCGCCGGTCCGGTGTTGCGTACGGTCGCGGTCAGGGTGACCGGATCCGACTCGACCGGTGCGGTCGGTGCGGCGGTCAGCGCGGTGATCTGGAGGTCGGGATTCGGCGCCGGGACGCCGATGACCTGGAACTCCGCGACCTGTCCCGCGGGCGCTCCGGTGTTGGAAGTGATCTTCAACTGGACGTCGGCGACCCGCGCGGAGACTGGGATGGTCACGGTGTTCCCGGTCGCCGGGTCGAAGGTGTGGTCGTTGGCCGGCACCAGGCTGCTGTAGCCGGTCTCGTTCTGCTCCCGGCCGAGGACCTGGATGTTCTGCGTCCGGGTGCCCCACGCGCTGTCGGGGTCGAGCAGCAGCTTGATGGTGCTGATGTCGGCATTGGCGCCGAGCTCGACGGTGAGGGTGTTCGGATAACTGCCCGGTGCGCCCTCCCAGTAGGTGGTGGCGCTGTTGTCGTTGGCGTTCTCGGCGACGAAGGTGTGGAGATGGCCCGAGGCCGTGATCGGATTTCCGACGGCGAGGTTGGAGCCGGTGCCGCCGCTGCCGTTGCGGGTCACGGAGTTGCTGTTCCCCGATCGGTTCCCGGCAGCGTCCTTCGCGCGCACGTAGTACGAGACGGTCACGCTCGCCGACTGGGTGTCCGTGTACGTCGTCACATTGCCGGCCACGCTCGCGCGCAGGGAGTTGTCGGCATAGATCTCGTAGCCGGTGACGCCGACGTTGTCCGTGGACGCGCCCCAGGTCAGTTTGATCTGGCCGGCGGCGGGCTCGGTGAAGGCCAGGTTCGAGGGTGCGGTGGGCGCCTGGGTGTCGCCGGTGGCACCCGTGCGGGTCACCGTGTTGCTGTTCGCCGACTGGTTCCCGGCAGCGTCCTTCGCGCGCACGTGGTACGAGACGGTCACGCTCGCCGGCTGGGTGTCCGTGTACGTCGTCACATTGCCGGCGACGCTGGTGCGCAGCTCGTTGTCGGCGTAGATGTCGTAGCCGGTGACGCCGACGTTGTCGGTGGCCGCGTCCCAGGTGAGCCTGATCCGGCCGGTGGCGGGCTCGGTGTAGGCGAGGTTGCGTGGCGCGGCCGGCGCCTCGGTGTCCCCGCCGGCCGGGCCGTAGATCTCCAGCTCGGACAGCTGCCCCGCGGGCTGCACGGTGTTGGCGGTGAAGAGGACGCGCAGATGGCGGGTGGTGACGGCGCCGAAGGAGATCGTCACCGACCGGCCGTTGGCGGCGCCGAACTCGTACCCCTGGGAGGCGGTGAGGTCGGTGAAGTCCGTGCCGTTCGAGCTGATCTGGAGACTCAGCGTCTGGGTCCTGGTCCCCCAGCCGTCAGGGAGCCGCAGCACGGCGCGGTCGATACGGACGGAGGCGCCGAGGTCGACCCGGATCCACTGGGGCAGCGCGTTGTTCTCGCTCTCCCAGTAGCTCGCCTTGTTGCCGTCGTTGGCGTTGGCCGCGGTGTACGTCTGGGTGTGGCTACTGGCGGTGAGAGTCCTGCCGAGGGCGAGGTTCCCGGAGGACGTGCCGCCCGCGAACACCTCGAGCTCGGACAGCTGAGCGGCCGGCCAGCCGGTGTTGGCGGTGATGTGGACGCGTACGTACCGGGCGTCGGCAGCCGGGAAGGCGATGGTCACCGCGTTTCCGTCACCGGGGGCGAAGGTGTACGCCGCGGAGGCCCTGAGGGTCGCGAAGGCGGTGCCGTCGGTGCTTCCCTGCACGGAGAGGCTCTGGCTGCGGCTCTCCCACCCTGCGGGCAGACGGAGCACGACCTGGTCGATGCGGGTCGCGGTGCCGAGGTCGGCCTGGACCCACTGGGGGAAGGCGGTCCCGGCACTCTGCCAGTAGGTGGCCGGGTTTCCGTCGGTGATGTTGGCGGCTGGGTACTGGCTGTGCGCGCTGCCGGCGGCTGCGGGACGCCCGGCGGCGGCATTGGGGCCGCCCACCGCGGACGCTCCGGTTAACGGCAGGCCGAGCAGCATCAGACAGGCGGCGATCATGGCGGTCAGAACCCGCCATCTCGAGCATGGGTTTCTCATCGGTCCCCGATCCCTGGGTCGACATGCGTTTGTGCATGGAGAAACTGAGCTATTTGCGGTCTGCCGTTGGAGAGTTGCAGAGATATGCCAAGGCGTCCACAGTTCAGTTCGGCCGTCAGTGGCCGGTGCGAAGCCTGAGCGCCTCAGCCGCTGAACTGGCACATCGCGTTACCAGCAGCTTTCTGCGGGCGCGTACGGAACGCGACAGCGGGCTTGCAATTCACGCAAGCGGCTTGCATGAATTGCAGAGAGCGGTACGGAGGGATTTCCCGAAGCGTGTCCCGGCCCTCTACCGTGCATATGTATGAGCCCCGCACCGACGAGCCCCGCAGGCGCACCCTCGAGACGGCGGCGGTTCGGCTGGCCGCGGCGGGTCTTCGCGCAGGTCCTGCTGATGCAGCTGGCCATCGCCACCGGCGTCACCGTGCTGGCCACCGGCCTGTTCCTGGCCCCGCTGAGCGCCCAGCTCGACGACCAGGCGATGCGGCGTGCGCTGGCGATCGCCGAGACGACCGCCTCGCCGCGGGTCGCCGAGGACCTCCTCAGCTCGCAGCCGTCCGTGCGCGGCCCGGTGCAGCGGGAGGCGGAGCGTATCCGCCTGGCCGCGGGAGCCGAATACGTCGTGGTCATGGACAGGCGCGGCGTGCGCTGGTCGCACACCGACCCGGATGAGATCGGACGGGTCGTCTCCACCGATCCCAGCCAGCCGCTCGCGGGCAGGCACGTCATGGAGATCGACAGCGGTACCCTCGGCCGCTCCGCACGCGGCAAGGTCCCGCTCCGCGACGACCAGGGCCGGATCATCGGTGCGGTCTCGGTCGGGATCGAGTACGACAGCGTCCGCGACCGGCTCCTCGCCGCGATCCCGGGGCTGCTCGCCTACGCGGGCGGTGCACTGGCCGTCGGCGCCCTGGCCGCGTACGTGATCTCCCGGCGGCTCCAGCGGCAGACCCACGACCTGGCCTTCTCCGACATCTCGGCTCTGCTCGCCGAGCGCGAGGCGATGCTGCACGGCATCCGGGAAGGGGTCGTCGCCCTCGACGGGTCCGGCCGGATCCGGCTGATGAACGACGAGGCGCAGCGCCTCCTCGGCCTCGGGCCGGCGGCCATGGGGCGCCCGCTCGACGAGGTCCTCGGCGAGGGCCGCACGACGGATGTGCTGGCCGGCCGGGTCACCGGCGAGGACCTGGTGACCGTACGCGGCCATCGCGTACTGATCGCCAACCGGATGCCCACGGACGACGGCGGCGCCGTCGCCACGCTCCGCGACCGCACCGAGCTGGAGCAGCTCGGCCGTGAGCTGGACTCCACGCGCGGGCTGATCGACGCGCTCCGCGCCCAGGACCATGAGCACGCGAACCGTATGCACACGCTGCTCGGGCTGCTGGAGCTGGAGATGCACGAGGAGGCCGTGGAGTTCGTGACCGAGGTCGTCGGTGTGCACCGGGCCACCGCGGAGCAGGTCACCGAGAAGATCCACGATCCGCTGCTGGCTTCGCTGCTGGTCGGCAAGGCGACGGTCGCGGCGGAGCGTGGCGTGTCGCTGCGGATCGCGCCCGGGACGCTGCTGCCCGACCGGCTGGTCGACCCGCGGGGGCTCGTCACGGTCGTGGGCAATCTCGTCGACAACGCGCTGGACGCGGCTGCCGGCTCCGACGATCCGCGGATCGAGATCGAGCTGCACGGCGAGGGGCGTACGGTCGTCCTGCGGGTCTCCGACAGCGGGCCCGGTGTCCCGGCCGACCAGCGCGAACTTATCTTCATCGAGGGCTGGTCCACGAAGGAGCTTCCCGCGCACGGAAAGCGGGGCCTCGGGCTGGCGCTGGTGCGGCGTTTCGCGGAACGGCAGGGCGGCAGCGCCCGGGTGACCGAGGCGGGGGCGGCCATGGGAGGCGGCGCCGAGTTCACCGTCGTACTCCCCGAGGCGCTGGCCGAGCCGGGACTGGAGCCGGGACTCGCGACCGTGGGAGAGACACGATGACTGCGCTGCCCGGCACCGACGCCGGCGCCGGCGCCGGCGCCGATGCCCTGATCGACGTCCTGGTCGTGGACGACGACGTCCGGGTTGCGGAGATCAACGCGGCGTATGTGGCCAAGGTGCCGGGCTTCCGGGTCGTGGCACTGGCCCACTCGGCCGCGGAGGCACTCGCCCGGGTCGCCGAAGTGCCGGTGGATCTGATCCTGCTGGACCACTATCTGCCGGACGAGAACGGGCTCTCGGTGGTACGGGAGCTGCGCCGCCAGGGGCACCAGACCGACGTGATCATGGTGACGGCGGCCCGCGACGTCGCCACCGTCCAGGCGGCGATGCGACACGGCGCGCTCCAGTACCTGGTGAAGCCCTTCACCTTCGCGGACCTGCGCACCAAGCTGGAGGCCTACGCCGGCCTCCGCAGGACCCTGGCAGGCGGCGGCGAGGCGGAACAGGCCGAGGTGGACCGCATCTTCGGCGCCCTGTCCACCACGAGCGCCCCCGATCTCCCCAAGGGCCACTCCCCGACCACGGCCGAACTGGTCCGCAAGGTCCTGCTGGCCGCCGACGCCGCGCTGTCCACCCAGGAGATCGCGGAGCGGGCCGGTGTGAGCCGCCAGACCGCCCAGCGCTATCTGAAGCTCCTGGAGCGCTCCGGCCGGGTGCGGCTGTCGTTGAGGTACGGCGAGACAGGGCGCCCGGAGCATCGGTACAGGTGGGTGGCGAGCGCCTAGCCCGCACCCCGCCTCCCCCGTCACCTCGCCGCCTTCCCCCGGCACCCCTCAGAGCCGCCCACCGATCGAGCGCGCGGGGGGCCGTTCGCATCGTCCGGAGGTTCCGCCCGGCACCTGACACCTTTTGCCGACGCCGTCGACGAAGGCGCGTCAGTGGTGGCCGTGCCGGCCGAGGGTCTCCACGGGGGTCGCGCCGGGGCGGGTCCACTGCGGCACGGGCCGGCTGGTCGGGCCCCAGGTGGCGACGCCGTCGGCGTCCGAACGCCAGTACCAGCAGGCTTGGCGGCCCTCGGACGGGTACCCCTCGCGGACATCGCCGATCACGGGCCAGCCCTCGGGGTTGTCCTCCCACGCCTCGCCGCGGCCGTAGGGCGTCATGTCGAGCAGGCCGAGGGACCCGTTGACCGGCTCGTTGCCACGGCCCGTTGTGGAGTAGGTGAGGAACACGCGGTCGCCGTCGCGCAGGAAACAGACGATGTGCCCCATTTCTCCGCCGACCGGCGCCTCCACGCCCCGCACCGAGTACCAGGGCTGGGTGTAACCCATGAACTCGACGTAGGGAGCCACCTCGTCCCACGGGCCCGAGGTCAGGACGGCGAACGAGACGCCCCGGGCGTTGAGGTAGACGGCGTCCTTCACGTGCCAGGCCGTGGTGGTGCAGCCCTCGCACTGCCCCTGGTGCGGTGCGCCGTCGTACCACATGTGCTGGTAGACCACGAGCTCGTCGCGACCCTGGAACAGGTCGAGGAACGGGACCGGCCCGTCAACGCCGGTGACCTCGACCGCGCCGTCGAGCTCGACCATCGGCAGCCGCCGCCGGGCCGCGGCGATCGCGTCGCCCTCACGGGTGTGCGCCTTCTCGCGGACCAGCAGCTCCTCGCGCGCCGCCTGCCAGGTGGCCAGGTCGACGACTGGCGGCTTGCCGGGGAGGTTGCTGCTCGCGTTGCCGGGCGTGGTCGTCATGGTGTCCTCCGTGGTGTCCCGTATCGGGCAGCGTCGTACGACGTCCTACGACGCTCACCAGAACAGACTCGCGACCCGGCCGGAACTCATCGCGGCAGGGGCGCCCTCGGCCGAGCCTGCACGGACCACGTCGGGCTGACAAGTTCACAGACGCGCTCTCAGACGGCGCCCGCCCCCGTCAGCGCCCGAACCTCCGTCTCGGCGTGCTTCGCCGCGTCGGGCTCCTCGGAGGAGGCGACCGTGCCGATCCAGCCCGCCAGGAAGCCCAGCGGAATGGAGACGAGCCCCGGGTTCTGCAACGGGAAGATGTGGAAGTCCACCCCGGGGAAGAGGGATTCGGGGCTGCCCGACACCACCGGCGAGAGCAGCACCAGCAGCATCGCGGGGATCAGCCCGCCGTACACCGACCACACCGCGCCACGTGTTGTGAAGCCGCGCCAGAAGAGCGAGTAGAGCAGCACCGGGAGATTGGCCGAGGCGGCGACCGCAAAGGCCAGGCCCACCAGGAACGCCACATTCAGATCGCGGGCGAGCAGGCCGAGCGCGATCGCGGCCGCGCCGATGCCGACCGCGGCGACGCGTGCCACCGCGACCTCGCTGTACTGCTTCGCGTGGCGGCGCTTCAGCGAGGCGTACAGATCATGCGCGACCGAGGCCGAGGAGGCGAGTGTGATCCCCGCGACGACGGCCAGGATCGTCGCGAAGGCCACCGCCGCCACGACGGCGAACAGCACCGTGCCTCCGGTGGAGCCCGCTCCCCCGCCGAGGTCGAGTGCGAGCAGCGGAACCGCCGTGTTCCCCGCGGCGTTCGACGCGCGCACCTCGTCCGTGCCGAGGATGGCCGCTGCGCCGAAGCCGAGCACGATCGTCATCAGGTAGAAGCTCCCGATGAGACCGATGGACCAGACGACCGAGCGGCGGGCGGCCCGCGCGGTCGGCACGGTGTAGAAGCGGGACAGGATGTGCGGCAGGCCGGCGGTACCGAGCACGAGCGCGAGCCCGAGGCTGATGAAGTCGAGCCGTGCGGTCCAGTCACCGCCGTAGCGCAGGCCGGGCGAGAGGAAGTCCTTGCCGTGGCCGCTCTGTTCGGCAGCGGAGTTGAGCAGCTCGTTGACATTGCCGTGGAAACGCGTGAGGACGAGCACCGTGAGCGCGATCGCGCCCGCCATCAGCAGCACGGCCTTGACGATCTGGATCCATGTAGTGGCTCGCATCCCTCCCAACGACACATAGATCACCATCAGGGCACCGACACCGATGACGGTCCATGAGCGCGCGGCTTCGCTCGTCCCGCCCAGGAGCAGCGCCACCAGGCTGCCCGCCCCCACCATCTGCGCCACCAGATAGAGAACGGACACGGTGACCGAGGAAGTTCCCGCCGCGATACGGACAGGCCGCTCGCTCATCCGGGCGGCGACGACATCGGCGAGCGTGAACCGGCCGCAGTTGCGCACGAGTTCGGCGACGAGGAGCAGAACGACCAGCCACGCGACGAGGAAGCCGACGGAGTAGAGCATTCCGTCGTAGCCGTACAGCGCGATGAGTCCGGAAATGCCGAGGAAGGAGGCCGCGGACATGTAGTCGCCTGCGATGGCGAAACCGTTTTCCATGGGCGAGAACAACCGTCCGCCCGCGTAGAACTCCTCCGCCGAACCGCGCCGGTTGCGGCTGACCCAGGTGGTGATGGCCAGGGTCACCGCGATGAAGGCGCTGAAGAGCAGCAGGGCGAGGGTCTGGTGGTCGCCGGTCAACGCTCGTTCCCCCGTGCCGTCTCCCGGTCCCCGACCGGCTCCTTGGAGCGTGTCTGATCGAAGACCGTCCACCGCAGATCGAGCGCGGCACGGTCCCTGCGGAGCCTGGCGTGCCGGGCGTACGCCCAGGTGAGCAGGAAGGTGCTGAGGAACTGCCCGAGCCCCGCCACCATGGCCACGTTCACCGCGCCGGCCACGGGCCTGGCCATCAGCCCGGGGGCGGCGGTGGCAGCGACGACGTACGCCACGTACCAGACGAAGAAGACGGCGGTGGCCGGGACGACGAATCGTCGGTAGCGGCTGCGGACTTCCTGGAAAGCCGCACTGCGCTGGACCTCCTGATAGATGTCCGTCGCGCTGTGCCGGGGCGCGCCGCCCGCGGCCCCCGGGGCCGGCACCGCGGGCACGGGCACGCCCGTTCCGTCCAGTTCGCCCCAGCCGGAGGCCAGCGCGTCGTACCACGGGTCGTCGAGCCGCACCGCCCCGGCGTCCCGGCCTTCCTGCATCTCCACGCTCAACTCTCCTTGTCAGCGAACCGTTTCGGCCGCTTGCCCAAGGATGGACAGAACGGGGAGATCCAGGACTCTTCTCTTCCCTCGCTTCACCCCATCAGGTGACGGCCGAAGCCGCCACCCGGGTTGTCGTCAGGCGTCGATGCGCGAGCGGTCCAGCGTCGCGGCAGAGCTGGTGATGAACTCCTTGCGCGGGGCCACCTCATTGCCCATCAGCAGATCGAAGACCTGCTCGGCGGACTCCAGATCACCGATGTTGATCCGGCGCAGCGTGCGATGGCGGGGATCCATCGTGGTCTCCGCCAGCTGGTCGGCGTCCATCTCGCCGAGGCCCTTGTAGCGCTGGATCGAGTCCTTGAAGCGGATGCCCTTGCGCTGGAACTCCAGCAGCGTGGAACGCAGCTCGTTGTCCGAGTACGTGTACACGTACTTGTCCTGGCCCTTCTTGGGCTGGACGAGCTCGATCCGGTGCAACGGGGGCACCGCGGCGAAGACCCGGCCCGCCTCGACCATGGGCCGCATGTACCGCTGGAAGAGCGTGAGCAGCAGGCAGCGGATGTGCGCACCGTCGACATCGGCGTCGACGAGGAGAACGATCTTGCCGTACCGGGCGGCGTCGATGTCGAACGTGCGGCCCGAGCCCGCTCCTATGACCTGGATGATCGCGCCGCACTCGGCGTTCTTGAGCATGTCGGAGACGGACGACTTCTGGACATTGAGGATCTTGCCGCGGATCGGGAGCAGCGCCTGGAACTCGGAGTTCCGGGCGAGCTTGGCCGTACCGAGCGCGGAGTCTCCCTCGACGATGAAGAGTTCGCTGCGCTCGACGTCATCGCTGCGGCAGTCGGCGAGCTTGGCGGGCAGGGACGAGGTCTCCAGGGCCGTCTTCCGGCGCTGCGCCTCCTTGTGCTGGCGCGCCGCGATGCGCGTACGCGCGGCGGCGACGGCCTTCTCCATGACGGCCCTGGCCTGCGCCTTGGCGTCCCGCTTGGTCGACGTCAGGAACGCCTTCAGCTCCTTGGCGACGACGTTGGCGACGATCCGGTTGGCCGCGGAGGTGCCGAGGACCTCCTTGGTCTGGCCCTCGAACTGCGGCTCGGCGAGCCGCACGGTCACGACGGCGGTGAGGCCTTCGAGTGCGTCGTCCTTGACGACGTCGTCCTCGGCCACGCGCAGCAGCTTCGTGGCACGGAGCACCTCGTTGACCGTCTTCGTGAGGGAGCGCTCGAAGCCGGTGACGTGGGTGCCGCCCTTGGGCGTGGCGATGATGTTCACGAACGACTTGACCGTCGTGTCGTAGCCGGTGCCCCAGCGCAGTGCGATGTCGACGGCGAGATCGCGCGTGACCTCGGTCGGCGTCATGTGGCCGCGGTCGTCGAGGACCGGGACGGTCTCCTTGAAGGTGCCGTGGCCGGTGAGGCGCTGGACGTCGCAGACGGCCTTGTCCTGGGCGAGGTACTCGCAGAACTCGCTGATGCCGCCGTCGAAGCGGAAGATCTCCTCCGACTTGCCCTCGCCCTCGAGATCGCGCTCGTCGCGGACGACGATCGTGAGGCCGGGAACGAGGAAGGCGGTCTGGCGGGCACGCTGGTGGAGCGTGTCCAGGGAGAGCTTGGCGTCCTTGAGGAAGATCTGCCGGTCCGCCCAGTAGCGCACCCGGGTGCCGGTGCGGGTCCTGGGAACCCGCTTGCCCTTGATCAGCCCGTTGGCCGGGTCGAAGGGGGAGTCGGGGCCGGACTCGGTGAAGATGCCGGGGGCGCCGCGGCGGAAGCTGATCGAGTGCGTCGCACTGTTCCGGTCGACCTCGACGTCGAGGCGGGCCGAGAGGGCGTTGACGACGGAGGCGCCCACGCCGTGCAGACCGCCGGAGGCCGCGTACGAACCGCCGCCGAACTTTCCGCCGGCGTGGAGCTTGGTCATGACGACCTCGACGCCGGACAGGCCGGTCTTGGGCTCGACGTCGACGGGGATGCCCCGACCGTTGTCCCGGACCTCGACGGAGCCGTCGTCGTGGAGGATCACCTCGATGTGGTCGCAGTAGCCCCCGAGGGCCTCGTCCACGGAGTTGTCGATGATCTCCCAGAGGCAGTGCATGAGGCCGCGGCTGTCGGTCGACCCGATGTACATACCCGGCCGCTTGCGGACCGCCTCGAGCCCTTCGAGAACCAGCAAGTGCCGCGCGGTGTAGTTGGAACCGTCACGGTCTGCGGTCAGCAGCGCACTGGACGGCACGGACGTTTCGGCGGTCACGCGGTTCGCTCCTCGCTGAATTTGGATCTGGCCCCTGTGGGGTAAAGGCCCCGGCGTCGGTCGCCGGTCAGAGGGTACCGAGGCCTGGTAGAGCCGATGTAACGCCACCCTCATGATTCCTCATGCTAGTCCAGAGTCGCATACACGTTCGATCCCTCGTTGGAGTGACGTGCACATCACGTTCCCTTCCAGGCATGAACCATTTAGGCTCCGGGCACGTCCTCATGAACAACCGGCAACCCAGCCGGGAGGACCGAACGAGACAAGCAAGCCAAGCGAAACCGTAAAGCGAAGCAGCGATACGGCACATTCGCCGCCAACCGGCAGCAGACAGCCACCTTGACGAAGAAGTTTCAAGGAAAAGGCCCGAGCGGGAACGTTTTCGGCCTGGTTGGATGTTGACCCTGGTACGACAGCTCGTCGAGCTAGAGAAGAGGCGACGTGACTACTGTTCTGACCCCCGCGAGCCCGCTGACGGCCGCTGACCGCTGCGACCGCTGCGGCGCCCAGGCGTACCTGCGCGTCGTCCTGACAAGCGGCGGTGAGCTGCTCTTCTGTGCCCACCACGGGCGCAAGTTCGAGCCGGAACTCAAGAAGATCGCCGCGGAGATACAGGATGAGACCGACCGGCTGACCGCCGTACCGGCAAGCACCGGCGACGACGAACGCTGACTCTCGCGTCCGACGACGAGCCAAGGGCCGGTCCAGGACCGGCCGGTGGGCGGCCGCCCCTCCCGTAGGGGCGGTCGCCCGTTCTCATGACCCCTTGCACTCGCGCGGTCACCATGCGCGTTCGCATCATTGCCGCGAAGGGCGACCAACTGCCCAGCCCTCACAGGAGATCGGCCACCGATCGCAGTGCCGCCGAGATCCGCGTGTACACCCCGGGGTTGTCCGCCCGCCCGCAGCCGCCGCCCCAGGAGACCAGCCCGATCAGCCGGCCGCCCGCCACCAGTGGCCCTCCGCTGTCCCCCTGGCACGCATCGTGCCCACCTCGCTCGTCTCCCGCGCAGAGCATCGTGGAAGCTTCGTAGCGGCTACTCGCACCGCCCGGGTAGGCCTGCGCGCACCTCTCGTCCGGCAGCACCCGCACCGGCGCGGCGCGCAGCGCGTGCGCGTAGGTCCCGACCCCGGTCGTGTCGCCCCATCCGTAGACCTCGGCGGCGGTACCCGCCTCGTACGCAGGGTCTCCGTTGCCCGCAGTCCTGATCACATGGCCCGCGGGGAGCGCGCTCGCCAGCGTCAGTACGGCCAGATCGGTGGTGTTCGCGCGCGGGTCGTACGCGGGCGCGATCCGTGCCTCCCGTACGGGAATCTCCTGGCCGCCCGTACCGAGCAGCTCCTCCCGGCCCGTGATGACGCTCAGATCGCGGACCTCCTCCACAGTCGTCCCCAACACCTCGGGGCTGAGGCAGTGAGCCGCCGTGAGCACCTTCGTCGGCGCCACGACGACTCCCCCGCAGAAATGCCCGGCCCGCGTACCTCCGAACCGGTCACGGCTGGACAGGGCGACGACCCAGGGGCTGTCCACGGACCGCGCCGGACGACCGCCGATGATCACACTGTCGGCGGATGCAGGAGCCGGGTGGGCGAGTGGCACCAGGACCGCTGCAGCCGCCAGGGCCATGGGTCCTGTCAGTGCTCGGGCGATGGGGCGACTCATACCGATCTCCTGACTCTCCGGTGGACTCCGTCCACTCAGAGTCAGTCAGCCCGCGTCGGCCCGCACCCGCTGTACGACGGCCGAAACCACCGCACGACGGCTACCCACTGCACGACGGCCGAGGGCCCGGCTCCCTCATGGGAACCGGGCCCTCGGTCAGGCGGCTGTGCTGCGCAGTCGCAGACTCAGCGGATTCAGCGGACTCAGTCGAGATAGTCGCGCAGCACCTGCGAACGGGACGGGTGGCGCAGCTTCGACATCGTCTTGGACTCGATCTGGCGGATCCGCTCACGCGTCACGCCGTAGACCTTGCCGATCTCGTCGAGTGTCTTCGGCTGACCGTCGGTGAGGCCGAAGCGCATGGAGACCACGCCCGCCTCGCGCTCCGACAGGGTGTCGAGCACCGAGTGCAGCTGCTCCTGGAGGAGCGTGAAGCTGACCGCGTCGGCCGGGACGACCGCCTCGGAGTCCTCGATCAGGTCACCGAACTCACTGTCGCCGTCCTCACCCAGAGGGGTGTGGAGAGAGATCGGCTCGCGGCCGTACTTCTGGACCTCGATGACCTTCTCAGGGGTCATGTCGAGCTCCTTGGCCAGCTCCTCCGGGGTGGGCTCGCGGCCCAGGTCCTGGAGCATCTGGCGCTGCACACGCGCGAGCTTGTTGATGACCTCGACCATGTGCACCGGGATACGGATGGTGCGGGCCTGGTCGGCCATGGCGCGGGTGATCGCCTGACGGATCCACCAGGTGGCGTACGTGGAGAACTTGTAGCCCTTGGTGTAGTCGAACTTCTCGACGGCACGGATCAGACCGAGGTTGCCCTCCTGGATCAGGTCCAGGAACAGCATGCCGCGGCCGGTGTAGCGCTTGGCGAGCGAGACGACCAGTCGGAGGTTGGCCTCCAGCAGGTGGTTCTTGGCGCGACGACCGTCCTCGGCGATGATCTCCAGCTCGCGCTTGAGCTTCGGGGCGAGCTTGTCGGAATTCGCCAGCTTGTCCTCGGCGAACAGACCCGCCTCGATGCGCTTGGCCAGCTCGACCTCCTGCTCGGCGTTGAGCAGGGGGACCTTGCCGATCTGCTTGAGGTAGTCCTTGACCGGGTCGGCGGTGGCGCCGGCCGCGGCGACCTGCTGTGCGGGAGCGTCGTCCTCGTCCTCGTCGGAGAGGACGAAGCCCGCGCTCTCGGCGCCTTCGGGCTCGTCGGCGCCGCCCTTGCCGGGCTGCGCCTCCTCGATCACCTCGTCGCCCTCGAGCAGCTCGTCGCTGTCCTTCTTGGCGGCCGTCGTCTTCTTCGCGGCCGTCGTCTTCTTGGCGGCGGTCTTCTTGGTCGCCGCCGTCTTCTTGGCCGCGGTCTTCTTCGCGGCCACCTTCTTCGCGGACGCCGCGGTCTCGTCGGCCGTGGCCGCCGCGATCTCGTCGGACGTGGCCGTCGGTGCCGCGGTGGCGGCCGCGACGGTCTTCGCCGTGGTCGTCTTGGCCGCGACGGTCTTGGTGGCGGTGCGCTTTGCCGGGCTCTTAGCTGCGACGCTCTTGCGGGTGCGCTTGGGCGACTCCGCGGCACTGACCATCAGCGTCACACCCTCTTCCTCGAGGATCTGGTTGAGGCTGCGCAGAACATTCTTCCACTGGGTTGGCGGAATTTGGTCAGCCTCGAAGGCCCGACGCACGTCATCGCCGGCAATCTGCCCATCAGCCTTTCCCCGCTCGATGAGCGCCATCACAGACTCGGACTCGGCGATCTCCGGCGGGAGCGTACGGGATGTGCTGGCCGACACGAACAACCTCTCGGAACGATGGAAAACGGCTTCCGGCCCCGCCCATGATCGGGCCGGAGCCGACGACCGCCGGTTGGGGATGTACCGACGGCGCGGGCTGAGCCTCAGAGCTGGACAGCGCCATGAACGGCGTCTGTATTCCCTCCGCGGCTGTCACCTCTTAGGTCATCGCGCTGTTTCGAGGAGCGTTACGCCCAATCCGCGTGGCCCGAGTCACACCTCATTTGCGACGAAACGACCAAATGGGAAGTTAGCTCCGCAATCGTCTCGGCGATCGCCTGCACGGCCGTCGTTGCCCGACTACGTTACGGGCGGCTCCGCACGAGGTTTCGTACGACCTTCCGAACGGGATTCCGCACAGGATTCGTACGGCCGTCCGCTGGAACGTTTCCATGATCGTGTCGCCGGACCCCTGGGGTCCGGCGACACACGATGGGTCCGCCCTGGAACGCCCCGGCCGTGTCCGCGGTCAGTGTTCGCGCGGAGCGGGCACGACGCGCTCGACCTCCGGGTGAACGGTGAGAAGTTGGCGCATTGCCGTCTCGGCGCCGTTCGCGTCGCCGGCGGCGAGAGCGTCGACGATGCGAGCGTGGTGCGTCAGGGACGCCTCGGAAGGGCGGTCGCATCCGGCGGCCGGACCACCCGACACCTGGAGGGCGGCGGCAACGATTCCGGACAGGTGCTCCAGCATGCGGTTGCCGGCGACCTGGATCAGGAGGGAGTGGAACTCGGCGTCTGCACGCGCGAAGGTGATGCCATCACCCTGGGTAAGCGCGTGGCCCATGATCTCCACCATGTCGCCGAGGCGCTGCTGCACGTCCTCCCGACCGTGTCCGGCGGCGAGGCGGGCGGCGAGCGGCTCGATCGTCCAGCGGAGCTCGGTGAGCTCGCGGCGCTGGTCGTCCCGCTGCGGGCCGAAGGCGCGCCACTCGATGATGTCGGGGTCCAGCAGATTCCAGTCGCTGACGGGACGGACCCGGGTGCCCACGTTCGGGCGGGCACTGACGAGGCCCTTGGCCTCGAGGACGCGGAGCGACTCCCGGACGACGGTCCGGGAGACCTCGAACCGCTGGCCGATCTCCTCGGGGACAAGCGGACGGTCGGCCCCGAGGTCTCCGGAGACGATCATCTGACCCAGCTGCTGGACGAGTTGGCCGTGGAGTCCGCGACCCCGGCTGCCCGCCGCGCGGCGGCCGGCCGCCCGGCCGAGGTCGGCGTCCGAGGTGTCCCAGGCCGGGGGTCCGACACGGTCCACGCGGTCGACGCCGGGCGCCTCCGGGTAGGGGTAGCGGTCGAGATCGCCCGGGCCGGCGAGGCCGGACTCGGCGGGGCGGGCGGCGGTCATCATGGTGTGCGCAAGGGTACTCACGCATCCTTTGTCGGCGTGCCCCTCTCGGCCCTTGAGGTCTTTGGTGAAAAGCACACGAAAGGGTGATCGCCGCCCACTCCACAATTGACGACTTATCGGGAAGAAACGGTCATTCACCGGGGAGTTGCGTGGCGCTCATTGCCTTCGCAGGCCGTTTCTGCCACCAACGGGCCCTCCCGCGAAGGCCGGTGAACAGATACCCGCAGAGCAGCGCGGACAGCGACAACGCCAGTGCCACACCCTCGGGTTGGGCGAGCACGCGCAGGGCTGCGAGCAGCCAGCGGTCCACTTCGTACGGCCACTGCAGCCAGGCCAGCTCACGCAAGCGGCCCGGAAGTCCGGCGATCGAACGCGCGGACGACCCTGCGAGTGCCTTCTGCACCAGCGGTACGACCATCACCGGTACGGCGAGCACGGCCGCCACTCCCGCGACGGTGAACCGGAAGATCCCGGCCGCGAGCAGGCCCGACCAGGCGCAGCCGACCACCAAGCCGGACCAACTCGCGGACAGTGCGGCCCAGTTTTCCGGAACGGACGCCAAGTCGCCCCCGTACACGAGGCGGAGTACCTGAGAGTCCAGCACGGCGACGAGAAGGGCGAGGACGAGCGCGACCGCCGCCGTCACCGCGAGCTTCGCGAGCAGCAGCCCGGGGCGGCGCTGGACGGTCCCGCGGCCGGACGCGAGGGCGGGGTAACGGAACTCGTCGCCGAAGGAGAGGGCGCCGAGGAGTCCGGCCCCGAGGGCGGCGGGCGGCAGCGGCAGCAGCCCGGGCCAGGCGACGAGGAGGCGGGGCAGCGGGGTGCGACCGGTGTGGGCTAGCAGGACCGAGAGGCCCGCGGAGACGACGAGAACGGCCGCCACGATCAGATGGGTTGCCGGGACGCCGATGAGGCGGCGGAGCTCGTAGCGCACGGGCTGGAGAGGCGTGCGCAGCAGGCGGGCATGGAGGGGAGGCAGCGGCGTCCCGGCGCTACCGGCCGTGGGCAGGGTGGATGTGGCGGTGGCGGTGGGGGTGGGGGCGTCCGGGTCGGGGGCGTCGGGGGTGGGGGCGATCGGGGCGGGGCTCGGCGCGGGGGCGATCGGGGCGGGGCTCGGCGCGGGGGCGATCGGGGCGGGGGCGCCGATCTCGTCGGCGAGCTGGTGGACGAGGACACCGTGCCGGTAGGCGATCTCGCCGATCTCGGCACAGCTGCTGCCGAAGACGGAAAGCCGGCTGCCGTGCTCGGCGACCACTTCGACGGAGCGCTGAGCAGCCCGGGCCTCGCGGCTTACGACGGCGGCGAGCCGCGCGGCGTGCGGGGTACGGACCACGACGTGAGGCCGCAGCCGGGTGCGGGCGAATGCGGCGATGTCCTGGTCGGCGACGAGGCGGCCGCCGTCGATGGTGACGACGCGATCGGCGGTCCGGACCGCCTCCTTGGGGTCCTCGGTGGCGTACAGCACGGTGCGGCCGTGCGCCGCATGGGCACGCAGCAGCCCGAACAGCCAACTGCTCTCCCGTGGGGAGAGCCCCTTGGCCGGGTCGTCGAGCAGCAGTGTGTGCGGGTCCCCCAACAGGGCGCAGGCCAGGCCGAGTCTGCGGTCCATACCCAGGGAGAGGCGGCCGAGCCGGGTGTCGCGCAGGGCGCCGATCCCGACGACCTCCAACATGTCGTCGGCCCGCGATGCCGGCACTCCGGCGGCGGCGCAGAGCATACGGAGCTGGCCACGCACCGTACGGGCCGGATGCCCGGGCACGTCGCCGAGCAGCGCCCCCACCTCACGCGCGGGGTGGGCGATGCGGTGCAGGGGGCGGCCCCGGAAGCAGGCGACCCCGCGGCCCGCTTCGAGTTCGAGCATCAGCCGCAGGGCTGTGGTCTTGCCGGAGCCCGGCGCGCCCAGCAGTGCGGTGACGGTGCCGGGCAGCGCCTCGAAGGTCAGGTCGTCCACGGCGGGCGGGGCGTCCCGGTGGGGGGTGCTGGTGAGTCCGATGACCTGGAGCATCGCTTCTCTCGCGGAAGGTGAGACCGCTGAGCGGGCAGGGCGGTACGCGGTCGCATGCGGTTACCGCAGAAAGATAACGCGACATTTGCGACTTTTAGGGCAAGGCGGCCCCGGTGGGCAAGCCACCGGAGTACCGGCCCCGCACGACCACCTCGTCGGAAGACGCCGGCGCACGTCGGACCGCGATCCGACGGCGAATCGACGGCGAATCGACGGCGAACCGGCTGTCTCAGACCTCGGGCCGCAGCATGGGCGGGTTGAGCAGCGTCGCGCCACCGGCCCGGAACAGCTGGGCCGGGCGGCCGCCCTGGCGGGTCGTCGTCCCGCCCGCAGGAACCAGGAAGCCCGGCGTCCCTGTCACCTTCCGATGGAAGTTCCGGGGGTCCAGGGCCACACCCCAGACCGCCTCGTACACCCGCCTCAGCTCGCCCACCGTGAACTCGGGCGGGCAGAACGCCGTCGCCAGCGACGAGTACTCGATCTTGGACCTGGCTCGCTCCACGCCGTCCGCCAGGATCTGTGCATGGTCGAAGGCGAGCGGCGTGGGCGGCTCGCCCTCGTGTCCGCCGTTCTCCTGGTTCAGCAGTGACTCGACGGGCGCCCAGCGCGCACTGTTCGCGTCGCCGCCGGCCCGGGGCGACGGCAGATCCGGGGAGAGCGCGAGATGGGCGACGCTCACCACCCGCATACGGGGGTCGCGCTTCGGGTCGCCGTAGGTGGCGAGCTGCTCCAGATGAGCACCGTTGTCCGGCTCGGGCGAACCGGGGTCGTGCACACACAGCCCCGTCTCCTCGACGAGCTCCCGCGCCGCGGCCGCCGCCAGATCCTCGTCAGCCCGTACGAATCCTCCGGGCAGCGCCCAGCTGCCCTGGAACGGCGGCTCCCCGCGGCGTACGACAAGGGCGCAGAGCGCGTGGCGACGCACGGTGAGCACGACCAGGTCGACGGTGACTGCGAAGGGCGGAAAGGCCGACGGGTCGTAGGGCGACATGCCGCGATCATAGTCGTCTTCCTGACGATAAACACTCCCTTCGTGATCGATGACGACGACTTCTTCGGCCACCTCGTTCCCCTGTTCCGATCAGGGGGACATCCCCCTCGCTGCCCCTCACCCGCCTGGACTGAAGTCCGCCGGCGGCCTCCTCGACCATGCCGGGCCGAGCCTTCCGACGCCTATGGAGAAGGGCTCCCCGCGGGCCACAGCCCGGGACGGCGGCACATGCCGAACGACACCGCCACACACGTGAACGGCCCTGCACCCGGGAGGGTCACGCCCGTTATCGTCCCTCGCCCGGACCGCGCCGCCCATCGTCACGATCCACCGTGCGCGCCCGGCCCCGGCCGGCCACCGTGCCGGGGCTCGGTGCGGGGCGGCGCCGGGACGGGGTGGTTGCCCCCGGCACCGAAGGGCCGGGCCGCGGGGCCGGTGCCTTCCCGGACCGTGAGGCCTTCCTCTTCACGGCCTTCTCCACCGGATGCCCGGTCCCCGTGCGCGACCGAGACGACAGTGTCGTGGCCCGGCTGCCCGAAGCGCCCCCGGCCGCGGTCCCGGCTTCGGCTCCGGCTTCGGCTCCGTCGACGGCCTCCGATGCACGCTCCCCGCGCAGGCAGCGACGTAGCGACTCCGGGTCCAGGCCGTCGTTGCACGCCTGGTGAAGCAACCGCGCGAATACGTACTCCGGGTCGGCGCGCAGGGCGAGACTGAGTGCGACTCGGGCACCGGGCTCATCGCCGATCGACCAGGAGACCCACCCGGCCAGGGCAAGCGGTGCGGCCGCGTGCTCCATGTACGGCCCGACGCAGCGCCGGGACAACGCTCGCCAGAGTCGCAGCGCCCGATCGGCCTCCGGCCCCTCCATCCACGCCGCGGCGCGGTCTCGGGTGTCCCGGTCCTGGAGCCCCAGGATGACGGCCGCCGCCTCGTCGTGCGAGATGAGTCTGTCGTCCCCCGCGTCCGCCTCCGGCCAGCCGACGCCCAGGGCCGCTTTCTCCCCGAGCCGCTTCATCAGCCGACGGGCGAGCCGCAGCGTCTCGGCACCGACCTGATCCCGGCTTTCCTGATCCAGAATCCTGGGCACCATCGCGGAAGCCCTGTTGTCGAGCGCTCGCTCCTGCTCGGCTGCCACGGACATCCGCGGCTCCAACCGTGCCTCCATGTCCCGCAGCGAACCCCGCACCTGAATCCCGGCATAGGCTGCGGCCGCGGCCATCACGGAAGTGCCCTGCATCGCCATGGCCGTCCCCTCCGCCGGACAGCACCGCGAATCCGGGCAGCAGTAGGACCAGAAGCGACGGCCGGAGATGCACAGTGCTTCGTACACCGGCACGTCGAGCGAGCCGCAGGCCGTCCGCAGCCACTGCGCCAGCGGTCTGAGCCGCTCCATCACCAAGCGGCCCGTCTCTCCTTCTCCCGGGTCCTGGCAGAGGAAGACGACAATGCCGTCCGGCCTGGCTCCACGCCGCTCACTGGCTTCGACGAGGCACTCGGCGAGCTGCTCGGCCACCGGCAGCCACTCCCGCTGAGTGGCGGGAATGCCGACCCTCAGCCGCCCGCCGAAGCGGCCTCGCGGGCCGTGGAGGGCGACCAGGACCACCGAATCGGTCGGGTGAAATCCCATCAGATAAGGCAAGGCATCGGCGAGCTCGGCCGGTCCGCGCAGGGTGATGGACGGCTCGTCGGCTCGACCGCGGGACTCAGCGGCCAGGCTGAGGGGCTCACCTGTCCCGTCTCGGGGCTCGCCGGCCCGACCGTGAGACTCGGCGGGCGCGCTGTGGGACTCGCCGGCCCCACCGCTGGACTCGGGCCGGCCGTGGGACTCGGTCCGGCCGTGGGACTCGTGGGGTTCATGGGACCGGTTGTTCTCGTTGCTGTTTCGCATGCCTCGACGGTCCCGTGATCAAGAGATTCCCACCAGCCCTGTGGATAACGTTATCCACAGGCTGGTCGCCACGTTCGCGCTTTGTCCGTGCCATCGGGTTGCATGGGGGCATGACCAACACAGACCGCGCAGATCTGAGGGCCTCGGCCGACTCCGTCCTCGCACGCCTCGTCGGGGACGCCACCGGCTCCGCCAGGCTGCGCGAGGACCAGTGGCGTGCCATCGAGGCGCTCGTCGCCGACAGGCGCAGGGCGCTGGTGGTGCAGCGGACCGGTTGGGGGAAGTCGGCCGTCTATTTCGTCGCGACCTCGCTGCTGCGGGAGCGCGGAAGCGGCCCGACGGTGATCGTCTCGCCGCTTCTCGCGCTCATGCGCAATCAGGTGGAGGCCGCAGCCCGCGCGGGCATCCGGGCCCGGACGATCAATTCGTCGAACACGGAGGAGTGGGACACCATCCAGGCGGAGGTCGCCGCCGGCGAGGTCGATGTCCTGCTGGTCAGTCCGGAGCGGCTCAACAACCCGGACTTCCGGGACCAGGTGCTGCCCAAGCTCGCCGCCGCGACCGGGCTTCTGGTCGTCGACGAGGCCCACTGCATTTCGGACTGGGGTCATGATTTCCGGCCCGACTACCGGCGGCTGCGCACGATGCTCGCCGATCTGCCGCCGGGTGTTCCGGTGCTCGCGACGACCGCCACCGCCAACGCCCGCGTGACCGCGGATGTCGCCGAGCAGCTCGGGACCGGTGCGGGCACCGACGCGCTGGTCCTGCGCGGTCCGCTCGACCGGGAAAGCCTCAGCCTGAGCGTGCTTCAACTCCCTGATGCCGCTCACCGCCTGGCCTGGCTGGCCGACCATCTCGGCGACCTGCCAGGCTCCGGCATCATCTACACACTCACGGTCGCGGCGGCCGAGGAGGTCACGGCATACCTTCGGCACTGCGGACACACCGTGGCGTCGTACACGGGGCGTACGGAGAATGCGGACCGGCAGCAGGCCGAGGACGATCTGCTCGGCAACCGTGTGAAGGCTCTGGTGGCCACCTCCGCCCTGGGCATGGGCTTCGACAAGCCCGACCTCGGTTTTGTCGTCCATCTGGGCTCGCCCTCCTCCCCCATCGCCTACTACCAGCAGGTGGGCCGGGCCGGGCGAGGCGTGAAGCACGCCGACGTGCTGCTCCTGCCGGGCAAGGAGGACGAGGCGATCTGGAAGTACTTCGCCTCGGTCGCCTTCCCCCCGGAGGATCTCGTGCGGCGCACCCTGGACGTGCTGGCCCAAGCGGGCAGGCCGCTCTCGCTGCCCGCGCTCGAGCCCCTGGTCGAGCTGCGGCGCACGAGGCTGGAGACGATGCTCAAGGTGCTCGACGTGGACGGCGCGGTGCGCCGGGTGAAGGGCGGCTGGACGACGACGGGCGAGCCTTGGGTGTACGAGTCGGAGCGCTACGCCTGGGTGGCACGGCAGCGGGAGGCCGAGCAGCAGGCGATGCGTGACTACGTGTCGGCGGTGGGCTGCCGGATGGAGTTCCTACGGCGGCAGCTGGACGACGAGGAGGCGGCCCCGTGCGGCCGTTGCGACAATTGCGCGGGGGCCCGCTTCGACGCCGACGTGTCGACCCGGGCGCTGGACGCGGCGCGCGGGGAGCTGGGCCGGCCCGGTGTGGAGGTGGAGCCGCGCAAGATGTGGCCCACCGGACTGGCAGCCGTCGGCATCGATCTGAAGGGCCGTATCCCGATTGGCGAGCAGTCGTTCACGGGCCGGGCCCTGGGACGGCTCTCCGACATCGGATGGGGCAACCGCCTCCGCCCGATGCTCGCCCCGCAGGCTCAGGACGGACAGGTTCCGGACGATGTGGTGAACGCGGTGGTGAGTGTCCTGGCCGACTGGGCCAAGGGGCCTGGCGGCTGGGCGTCAGGTGCCGCCGACGCACCGCCCCGCCCGGTCGGTGTGGTCACCATCGCCTCGCGGAGCAAGTCGCGGCTCGTCTCCTCGCTCGGGTCCCGCATCGCCGACGCCGGTCGTCTTCCGCTGCTCGGCACGGTCGAGTACGCGCCAGAGTTCCAGGACACGCACATCTCGCGAACGAACAGTGCACAGCGGGTACGGGGGTTGCACGATGCGCTGATCATTCCGCCTGCCCTCGCCGCTACGGTCGAGTCGGCGGCAGGGCCGGTGCTGCTCGTAGACGATCTCTCGGACAGCGGCTGGACTCTCGCCGTCGCGTCGCGGCTGCTGCGCCGAGCCGGAGCGGAGGGGGTGTTTCCGCTGGTCCTCGCGGTTCAAGCCTGAAATAGCGTGGCGGTTGGCCCGATTGGGCAGGGATATGAGCGTCATACCTGCCTATTCCAGTCAGCGGGCTCAATTGCTCGTTGCCGCTCGCCCGCAGGCCCGCAAGAATTGGAAACGCCCCCCGCACGGCCCGTTCGCGGTCCGGAAGGGCTGTGCTGCGGTGCGCCTCACCGACCCCTGCCCGCACTGTGGGCGCGTATGCGAAGGGAGGAACGTGACCTTCGGATTCGCTTCGTCCGCAGCCACTTCGATCAACGGATCGACCAATTCCGCCGGCCTCGCCAGGATGCTGCAACCGGCCGAGTGGGCAGCAGCCGGGATACCTCTCCTGCGCAACCCCCGCGACGTCGTCAGCGGCCTGCACACCCGCCATAGGCCGACTCCGTCGACGGCCGTCGTGGCCGTGCTCGACCAGGAGGAACGGCTCACGGCCAGCGCCTCGTTCGCCCGGCGTGCCGTGCCCGCCGACGGCTGGGAGTTCCGCAATGCGCTGCTGGCCCAACTGCGCCGGGTCATCCCGCACGATCTGCGCCGTCGCACTCCGGTCCGCACCGCCGTGCTGCTCTACTGCCGCGAGGGCGACGAGCGCTGGACGGAGGAGGACGGGGCGTGGATGTGGGGGCTGCGCGACGCCTGTACCCTGCACGGGCTCCGCTGCGGCGCGTACATCACGCTGACGCGTGGCGGGTGGCAGGTACTCGGTGAGGGGCGCGGCGGGCGTCGGCCCAACTCCGAGTCCTTGCCCGGCGGTTTCGGCGACGAGATGGCGGACCCGACGGTGCTTCCGCTGCGCACGGCGAGCGGGGCGGCCGAGGTGCTTCGCCGGACTGCGGCCCGCTGAGCCGCGCGCCACGCGGCCACGGTCACCGCTCCAGGGTCCCGTTCCACCGGGACCGTCCCCGTACGTGTAGGGCGAAGTGACCGGCCGCGGTGCACGGCCGGCCTGGCACGACGACCGCACCACGCACAGGGCGCGGGCGGCACCGTGGCACCGGCGCGGCGCAGGCTCAGACGCCCGCGCCGAGTACGGCGTTGATGCGCTGCGGGTCGCCGCACACGATGAGCAGCGCTCCCGCGCGACTCATGGCAACGGGCAGGGCCCGGGCGGCCACGTCGTCGCTGCCACCATTGACGGCGACGACGACCACAGGCCGGGTCGACGCGCGCCCCGCCGAGTCGGCGTCCGCGTAGAAGACATCGTCACGGGCGTCGTGCTGCGCCCAGTAGGCGCCTTCGCCGAAGGACAGTTCGTGCGCCGCCCACGGGTGCTGTTCACCGGTGGTGAGGACCAGGATGTCGCCGGGCGCCCGACCGGAGTCGAGCAGCAGGTCGACAGCCTCGCCGGCGGCGTCGAGCGCGCCCGTGGGCGTGGCCGGGATCAGTTGGATCTGCGGTACGGAACGATTCTCCTGCCGGGGCGAAGTGCTCTGCCCGGCAGAGGTGTGTGTGCGCTGTGCAGGCGGCGTGGGCCTGGCCGGACCGGGGCCCGGGCGACCGGGACGAGGCGCGGCCGCGGTACGCGGACCGGGTACGGGACGGGGGGTCGGCGCGGTGCGGCCGGCGGCCGGAGTAGCGCGGGGACCCTGGGCACTCTCGTGAATCTGAGGCTCCTCGGGGATGAGAGGCATGGGTGGATATCTATCAAACGCCGATGCGCTTTACATCGGCGGGTGGGTACATAAGTGCGACCCGGCTCGTCAACCGGCTCGCACAGCGGTCGGTCGACCGGCCGGATCAGAAGTCGAAGCCGAGTTGGCCCCCGCTCTCCAGAGCGGCCGCCTCCGGGGAGACCCGGACCTTCTTCAGGTGCCGCCATCGCGGCAGCGCGTCGAGGAAGGCCCAGGAGAGCCGGTGGTACGGCGTGGGGCCCAGCTCCGCGAGCGCCGCCTTGTGCAGGGGCGAGGGATAGCCGGCATTCTCCGCGAACCCGAAGGGTTCGCACACCGGCTCCAGCCCCAGCTCGGCCATCATCGCGTCCCGGCGCACCTTGGCGATCACCGAGGCGGCCGCGACAGCAACGCAGGACTGGTCACCCTTGATGACCGTACGAACGCGCCAGGGCAGACCCAGATAGTCGTGCTTGCCGTCGAGGATGACCGCGTCGGGCCGCACCGGCAGGGCGTCCAGGGCGCGCATGGCGGCCAGCCGCAGCGCAGCGGTCATCCCGAGCTCGTCGATCTCCTCAGGGGACGCATGCCCGAGGGCGTGCGACGTGACCCACCCCTCCAGCTCTCCCGCCAGCTCCGTACGGCGCTTGGGAGTGATCAGCTTGGAGTCGGTGAGTCCGGCGGGGGGTCGGCGCAGTCCTGTGACGGCTGCGCATACCGTGACCGGCCCGGCCCATGCCCCGCGCCCGACTTCATCGACTCCGGCGATGATCTTGGCGCCGGTGGTGGCCCGGAGCGAGCGCTCAACGGTGTGGGTGGGTGGTTCGTACGGCATGGCGCCAGACAGGTTACGCCGCCCGGACGGGCCGCAACACCCCGGATCCCGATCTCCGGACCCGTCCCCGGGGCTCAACCGGTGCGCGGGCTCAGCAGAGGCACCATGACCTGATCGATCATCTCGGCGATATCCGCGTCGCCCCATTCGCTTCCGCACACTTTGGAGCGGTACATCATCATCGCCGGGATCACGTCGAAGACCAGGCCGCCGGTGGCGTCGGCGCGGACGTCACCCCGCTTGATACCCCTGTGCACGACCTCCTGGAAGAGGCGGATCGAGGGTTCGATGACCCCGCTGAGGATCAGGGCGTGGAAGCGCTCGGCGGTGGACGTATCGCATTCGTGAAGTACCGAGCGGAGCGCACACCCCGGCCTGGAGTACATCGCCGCACGCATCCGCCGGCAGAGCTGATAGAGGTCCTCGCGGACGCTTCCGTGATCGGGTGCGTCACCCAGGCTGGGGAGTCCGGCCTGCAGGGCGTCCGCGACAAGGTCCTCCTTGGACGGCCAGCGACGGTAGACCGCGGCCTTGCCGGTCTGGGCGCCGGCGGCGACTCCCTCCATGGTCAGACCGTTCCAGCCGACGGTGCTCAGCTGGTCGAGCGCGGCGTCGAGGATCGCCCGCTCCAGCACAGGTCCGCGGCGTCGCAACGACATCGACCGCGGCCGAGCGGTGGCCGCAGATCGCGAAGTACCCATCAACAACTCTCCATCGCAGCAGTGCGGTAGCTCCAGTGAACGCTTGCGTTCACTGTCGGGGACTCACTACCGTTGAGGACACAGTGAACGGATCCGTTCACTAACTCAAATGCGGGGGGACCATAGTGACAACCTCTCAGTTAGAAGCACAGCGCAAGCCGGGCGCGGCCCGCCGGGAGGGGCGTCCCGGAATCGCCCTCACCGTAATCGCCGCCTGCCAACTCATGGTGGTACTCGACGCGACGATTGTGAACATCGCGCTTCCGCATATTCAGGACGCGCTCAGCTTCTCCACCACAGACCTCTCCTGGGTGCTCAGTGCCTACACCCTGACCTTCGGCGGGCTGCTGCTGCTCGGAGGTCGCGCGGGCGACATCCTGGGCCGCCGCCGGGTGTTCATGGCGGGCATCCTGATCTTCACGCTCGCCTCACTGCTCGGCGGACTCGCGCAGGAGCCATGGCAGTTGCTCGCCGCACGAGCACTCCAGGGCGTCGGCGGCGCGATCGCCTCGCCCACCTCACTGGCACTGATCACGACGACGTTCCCCGAAGGGCCGGAGCGCAACCGGGCGTTCGGCGTCTTCGCCGCCGTCTCCGCCGGCGGTGGCGCGATCGGACTGCTGGCAGGCGGCATGCTCACCGAGTGGCTCGACTGGCGCTGGGTGCTCTTCGTCAACGTCCCCATCGGCATCCTGATCGCGTTCCTCGCCCCGCTGTACATCACCGAGTCGGAGCGCCATCCCGGTCGCTTCGACATAGCGGGCGCGCTGACTTCCACCGCCGGTATGGCCTCGCTGGTGTACGGATTCATCCGGGCCTCGGAGGAGGGCTGGCGCGACACGCTCACGCTCGGGTCCTTCGGCGCGGCGGTGGTGCTGCTCGCGGCCTTCGCGGTCGTCGAGTCGCGGGCGCGGGAACCCATCACTCCGCTCAGGATGTTCGCCGACCGGAACCGATCGGGTACGTACATCATCATGCTGAGCCTGGCCGCGGCGATGTTCGGCATGTTCTTCTTCATCGTGCTGTTCGTCCAGAACGTGCTCGGTTACAGCCCGATCGAGGCCGGTCTGGCGTTCCTTCCCGTCACGGTCGCGATCATCACCGGCGCCGGGCTCTCCCAGCGGCTGCTGCCCGTACTCGGCCCCAAGCCGTTCATGGTCACGGGTTCCCTGCTCACCGGCACCGGCCTTTTCTGGCAGACCCTGATCAGCCCGGACAGCTCGTACGTGAGCGGGGTCCTCGGGCCGATGGTGCTCTTCGGCTTCGGCATGGGCCTCAATTTCGTGACGCTGACCCTGACCGCCGTTTCGGGGGTCGCCCAGCACGAGGCGGGTGCGGCCTCGGGGCTGCTCAATGCGACGCAGCAGGTGGGCGGATCGCTGGGGTTGTCGATCCTGGTCACCGTGTTCGGCACGGCGAGCCGGGACGAAGCGGAGAAGCAGGTTCCGTCCTTCCTGGCGGAGTCGACACCGGAGCAGCAGGCGGAATTCGCCAAGACGCACGAGCTGCCCGCGCCCTGGGGCCACGAGGTGCTGACGGAAGGCATCTCGACGTCGTTCACGGCGGCGGTGGGGATGGTGCTTCTGGCACTGCTCACGGCGGTCGTGGTGATACGTGTCCGCAAGAGCGACCTGGAGGCGCTGAGCGGCGCGGCGGGGACGGCCGGGCCCTCGGCCTAGCGAGGTGTCCGAGCGAGGCTGTGCGGTCCGCCCCACGGGGGGGACGGACCGCACACCATGCCGTACGTGCCCGGTTCTCAGTCCATGCCGGTACCCGGGTCGTAGTCGTCGTAGCTGTCTCCGTCGCCGAACTCGGCGTCCTCGTCGTATTCGTCGCGCTCCCCGCCGTAGAGGCCCTCCCCGTCCGAGCAAGCGGCCCTGTCGGCCTCGGCAGGCCGATCCTCCAGGATCGACCGGGCCCGCACCTCGCCCCAACTGGTGGCGTACCAGGGTTCCGGCTCCTTGAGATCGAACTCGAAGCTCTTCAGCGCGCAGGAGCGCAGCGGCTCGGGCAGCCGGTCGAGGGCAGGCACAGCATCCGCTGACAGATCGCGCAGATAGTCGACATCGATCTTTTCGGTCTGCTCGTAGCGCTGTACGTTCCGCTCGGCGATCAGCGCATCCGGGGACGCGAGGCCGAAGGCCAGCACGGCGGCCGCGGCGCTGCCCACGACGGCGCGGGGCAGCCAGCGGCTGCCGAAGAGCCCCGCTGCGATGATCAGCACGATCACCAGGCCGAGCCACAGCTCCATCGCGGCCACGGACACGCGCAGCCGTGTCAGCCCGTACGCATCGACGTACAGATCCATCCTGCGCAGCGCGGACGCCACGACGACAAGGGTGAGCACGCACAGGGTCCCGAGCACCGCGCGCACCAGGGTGCGGTCGCGTGCGCCCTCGCGCGGGGCCCAGCGCAGGGCGAGTCCGATGACGATCAGCGTGAGCAGGGTGGCCCAGAGCAGCTGCCAGAAGCCCTGGCGGGCGTACTGCGCATAGGTCAGTCCCGTCTCGCTCAGGACCTTGCGGTACCCCCCGAAGAGGACGGCGAGCTGGACCGCGATGAAGGCGGCGAAGAGGAGGTTGAGGACGACGAGGGGGAGCGCCCACTCCAACCTGCCCCTGGCCTTGCCGGGGTGCATGGTGAGGCGGTCCCAGCGGAGCGGGGCGGCGGCGGTGCGGGCCGCGGCGAGTGCTCCGACGAGTCCGAGTAGGAAGAGGAAGAACCGCCACGGGCCGTCGACGAGCGAGACATCGGGGATCAGCTCGCCGAGCAGATCCGCGAAGGCGGCGTCGGCGCCCGCGAACAGCGCGCCGAACACGACGAGCAGCGCCGCCGCCACGGCGATCGTCCGGACCACGGGCCCCCATCGGCCGCGGGAACCGTCCGCCCGCTCACGCAACCCCCGCCAGCCCCAGACCGGCCCCGAGACGAGCGAGTCGAACAGGCCCACCGAACCGAAGAGCACGCCCGGCCACCCGCGGCCACCGTGCAGTGTGAGCGAGCCGACCGCGAGGGCGGAGACAACGGCGAGGAAAGTGGGCCAGCCTGCGTCGCGCAGCGCGGGAACGGCGAGCAGGGCCAGGGCGCCGAGTGCCCAGACCGCAGTCCAGGGGCGGAGCCGACGGCCGGCCGGCCGAGCGGCGAAGAAGGCGGCGAGTGCGGTCGGCACGGCCACGATCAACAGGTTGACCCCGAGCCCGTCGCCGAGCAGGAGTGCGCTCAGCAGCGCGGCGGCGAGGGCGCACCAGAGCGTGGCCACGCGTACGGGTGCGGGCGGGCCGGGCCGTATACCGGCAAGCCGGGACTGGGCCGGCGGCGCCTTCGGCGGCCAGGGCTGCGCGTGGTGGGGCCAGGGCGACGGGGACACGCGTCCCGGGATCGGTGCCGGCTGCGGAACCGGGCCGTAGCCGTACGACTGCGGCGGCGACGCCGTGACCGACGCGCGCGGCTCGGATCCCGGCGGCTGCGCCGGCGCGTCCGCCGCGCGCGGCTCGGGAGCTTCCTGCCCCCGCTCCCCCTCCTCGGTCCGATCCGGGCCGGTGCCGCGACCCGACTCCTCGCTCAGGCCTCGCTCCTGATCCGGTATTCGGTCGTGGACACCGTCCGGGCCGAGCTCCGGGCGCCGGTCGAGGCCCGCGTCCGCATCCGAGCCCTCGTCGGCGGCAGGCTCCGGCTCGGAACCCAGGGCGGCGTCCGCCTCCGGGTCCGGTCCCACGGCACGGTCCAGGGCCTCGCCCTGGCGCGGACCGGGCGCCTCGGCACCCGGTCGGTCTTCCCCTTGCGGCCCGAGGCCGGATGGTGTGGACGGTACGTCTGACACGGGACCCCCTCCCCGCCGGGTGGGCATGCACTGCCACATGGCGGCGCAGCGGTCCCGGCGTCTCATTGGCGCACGCCGGTCATGATCAACACAGCGGCGTGGCCGAAAGGGTAGCTCGCCGCAAACCGGCACGGTCGTCCACGGCCGTGCTGTGGCAGGACCGTGACAGTCGGACCGCACCACCGACCGCCGCACCACCGACCGCCGCACCACCGACCGCCGCACCACCGACCGCCGCGCGGCCGACGCGAACCGACCAGCGCTGGGGGGCCGGCGCTCAGCCCACGCGGGTCGGCAGCCAGGCGGGCAGGGCCTCGGTGCGGTCCAGCCAGTCCGCCGGCGGGGCCCCCGCAACCGCCGCCGCAACCACTCCCCCGGCGATCGCGCAGGTCGTGTCCACGTCTCCGCCCACCTGGGCGGTCGTCCAGAAGACCTGCTCGAAGTCGCCGAGCGCCCGGGCCGCCGACCAGAGCGCGAACGGCACCGTGTCGTGCGCGCTCGTACGGCGCCCGCTGCCGAGCACCGCGGCGACCGTCCCCGCGTCGCCGTAGTCCAGCATGTCCCGCGCCCTGCGCAGCCCCGCCCCCACCGCACTGCGCGGCACGAGCGCGACCACCCCGTCGAGCAGCTCGGTGGGCGTGGGCGGCCCTGCCGGGGAGGCGACCAGCGCCGCGGCCGCCGCGACCGCCATGCTGCCCACCACGGCCTCGCGGTGCTGGTGCGTCGTGTACGACGAGATCTCGGCCTGGTGCGTGGCCTGCTCCGGATCATCGGCGTACCAGGCACCGAGCGGGGCGATCCGCATCGCCGCACCATTACCCCACGAGCCCTGCCCGTTGAACAACGCCGCGGCGAGTTCACGCCAGTCGGCGCCCTCCCGGATCAACCGGAGCATCCGGTTCACCGCAGGCCCGTAGCCGCGGTCGAAATCGTGGTGCTCGGCGAAGGAAAGGGCGAGTTCGTCCTGGTCGATCCGGCCGTGGGTGGCGAGCACTGCCACCACGGAGCACGCCATCTCGGTGTCGTCGGTCCACTGCCAGGGCCCGGACGGCAGCTCGCGCCGCTTCAGCAGCGGGTAGTTCGAGGGGACGAAGAACTGGGAGCCCAGGGCATCGCCCACGGACAGTCCGCGCAGGCTCGCCAGGGCACGGTGGAAGCGCCGGTCGACAGACTCGGGCGAGCCGGGAGATCCGGCAGAGCCCGAGGAGGAGCCGGAGGAGGAGCCGGAAGAGTCTGAGGAGCCGGAAGCGTCTGGAGAGGTAGGAGAGGAATCAGCGGTCATCGCACGGCTACTCTATCCGGTGGTCCCGTACGACTCGGGGATACACCAGCGCTCGAACGGCCGGTCCAGCGTGTAACGCCCGTCCTCACCGAGCAGCAGCATCCTCATCTCCCCGTTGTCCGGGTTCGACAGCGACTCGAACTCGGCCACCGTCCAGTGGAACCAGCGCATGCAGAACAGCCGCATGGTCAGCCCATGGGTGACGATCAGTACGTTGGGCGGATGGTCCGGCGCCTCGAAGCTCCGGTAGAGGCTCTCCAGGAACGCCCCCACCCTGTCGTAGACATCGGCACCAGACTCGCCCTGCGGCAAGCGGTAGAAGAAGTGCCCGTAGGCGTCGCGGTAGGTCTTCTGCAGCCGTACGTCGTCCCTGTCCTGCCAGTTCCCCCAGTCCTGCTCGCGCAGTCTGGGCTCCTCCCTGACCCGAACGAGCGCCGGGTCGAGGCGGAACGCCCGGTATGTCTGATGGGTACGGCGGTACGGCGAGACATAGACGCTGACCTGTTCCCGCCCGAAAACCTCACGCAGCCGCTCCCCGGCTTCCTCGGCCTGGCGCCACCCGCGCTCGGTGAGCCGCAGGGCGTGGTCGGGCTTGCGCTCGTACACCGAGTCGTCGGCGTTTCCCTCTGACTCGCCGTGCCGGACAAGAACGATGCGCCGCGGTCGTGCCATATGACAAACCCTAGATCGGGAAGGGCCCGGTCGAGCAATTGTCCGACCCGTGTCCGGCGTGTCCTCCCATCGGGGGGCCGTGGAGCACCGCCGCCCGCGAGCACACCGCCGCATCCCCCCGATCACACCGTCCCCTCACACCGTCCAGGAGGGTTCGAGCTCCACGACGTCCCCGGCCAGGGCGGCGACATCCGCCTCTGTCTGCGCGCGCAACGAGAGCCGCTCCACCCGCTCCACACGGTATTTGCCGTGCTCCGCGGCCGACCGCCACATCGAAAGCACCAGGAACTCGCTCCCGGGCGCCTCGCCGAACAGCCCCCGCACCATCCCCGGCGACCCTGCCATCGCCGGGTTCCACACCTTCTCCTGCATCAGCGAGAAATGCTCGACCTTGTGCTCGTGGACCTTGCAGTGCGCGACACGTACGACGTCGGCGTCGGTGAAGCGGGGCTCGAAGCCCGTCTTCACGTCGAAGCGGTGGTCGAAGAGCTTGACCTGACCGTTCTTGTACGTGCCCGACTGGGCGGCGGCCAGCCGGTCGTGCGAGCGCGCCATGAACGAGTCGTAGAACGCACGGGTCTCCCAGAACGCGAAGACATGGGCGACGTCCGGCCGCAGCCGGCTCCACCCTCCGCCCTGTCCCCGGAATCCCGGCTCACCCAGCAGCCCCGCCCACTTCCGCTGTCCCCGCTCGAACCCTCGACGGTCCACCACAGTGCAGCGAATCCACTTGACCAGCACCGCGCCATCGTACGGCCCGGAAAGACACCCTGGTCACTCTCCGGCAGAAGCCGATACCCGCCGTCACACCGCACCGGGCACATGGTTCGCAAGAGTTTCCGCACATCGCTCGGCCCATCGTTCCGGACAATGTGCGCGGCGACGGCAGCGCCCGCCCCGGCGCATCCCGCACTGACCGAGCGACCGAGCGACGACCGAAAGTGTTCGGAGTGCGTACTCTCGCGCGTGACAACATGGGCCTTCCACAAGGGGCGTTGACATCCGCAACGGCCGTCCACGAGGAAGGGAAGCACGGTGAGCAGTCTCAGCAAGGGGCTCCGGAAGGTCCAGGTGTCGCTCAAGTGGGACCCCAGCCCCATCGGCACACCGGCCATTGACCTGGACATCGTCGCCGCGACCTACAGCGCGGACGCTCCGCACGGCAAACCCGCGTATCTGGTGCACTTCGGGAGCCGGTCCCCCGACGGCACCATCACCCTCAACAGGGACAGCCAGACCGGCCAGGGCTTCGGCGCGGACGAGGTGATGACCCTGGAACTGGACCGCCTGGCCGACGGATACATCCGGGTCGTGGTGGGTGTCGTCATTCAGCAGCGCAGTGGTGAGAGGACTTTCTCCGACATCGCGAACACCGGCGTACGGATACTCGAAGGCCCCGTCGAGCTGGCGAACGACAATCTCTCGGGCGTACCCGACGCCACCGCCGCGACGGTCGCGGAGTTCACCCGTGACGGCAGCGGCGCATGGCAGCTCCGTACCGTCGTCCGCGGCTTCGCCGCCGACCCGGCCGAGTTCGCGGAGCTGATGGGCGCCACGCCCTCCTGAGCCCAGGCAGCGGCAACGGCATCCACGTGACAGCGGTGCTCTTCGTGCCGGCCGTCTCCAGCCGAGACGCAGACTTCGGCCTGGTCGAACACCGCAGATGACTCGTCAGCCGGCGTCCAGCCCGGGATCGACGCAGCACTCGCTCGGCAACGCGGAACAACGCCGCGCCATCGGGCGGCACGCCGTCCTGGCGCCGGATGACGACGTCGAAGGAGCCGCCGCTGCCCTTCCGCTGTCCTTCGCGTTCCGGGCGACCAGCAGGCGGGGGGCAATCCTGCCGGGGGCGGTGTCGGCCTTGCCGTCGTTGAAGGTGAGGGCGATGGTTCGGGTCCGAGTGGAGGACCGCCGGATTTCCCCGGACCGTTTTCGTCTGCGTGGTCTCGCCCAGGTAGTCGACCGTAGTCGACCGCCTCGACGACCGGGAGTTGGTCGTGGGATGTCGGAAGCTTCACGGAGTAGGTCTCCAGCACGACGTTCGCCCAGGGGTGGCGATCTTGGTGCCGCCCGGGGAGGGTGATCCAGCCCTCGCTCCCTCCGGCGGTCTCCGCGCGGTCTGCCGGCCTTCCGAGGAACGCCGACAGTTCCGGACGGTTCAACGCCGAGCACAGTTGTGCCCCGGAAACGTACTGCGACGGCAGGGCGTCATGCGCGCTTGAAGTTGAGCAAGCGGCCGGCGGCCTGGGCGCGTGCACTGATGTTCCTTCTTGGATCGGGTGAAATCGTCGGCCATGTCCCCCACCCTGCCGTTCGTGCCCGCGGCGTCAAGAAAACGCCGAGGGCGGTGGAGCCGGATACCAGCTCCACCGCCCTGACCGGCTAGTTCATGTCCAGCAGGCGCCCCGAAATACTGGCGCAGAGCGCTTATTCCTGGTGTGCGCTACTCCCCACCTCTGGCCGGTCGGCCCGACCGCCCGGGTACCTGCGCCGTCGCTCCCGCCATGCCTGGCCTCTCCCAAGAAAGGTCGCCCGCGACGGCACTCCGGCCTGTTGAATGGCAGGCCGGATCTTCAAGGCGTGAGACGACGGAGGAGCCATGGGCGAGACCGAGAACACGCGACTGATGCAGCGCATCTTCGCCGGGCTGGCGGAAGGGGACGGCAGGCCTCTCGCCGAGAGTCTCACCGACGACTTCCGCTGGACGATCATCGGTACGACGAAATGGTCTGGGACCTATGAGGGTAAACAGACCGTCCTCAACGAGCTACTTCGGCCTCTGGCCGCCCAGTTCGCGGATACGTACACGAATACCCCACAGCGTTTCATCGCTGCCGGCGACTACGTCGTCGTGGAGTGCAGAGGCCGCGTCACCACCACGGAGGGGAAGCCCTACCACAATACGTACTGCTGGGTTTGCCATATCAAGGATGGAAAACTGCGAGAGCTGACCGAATACTGCGATACCGACCTGATTGCAAGAACACTTGGGGAACCGGGCGATATAAAGCCCCGATAACCACGACAGCAGAGTGGGGAGCCGGAACTTCGCCGACTCCCCACTCGAACAGTCACTTCACGCCCGGAAGGCGCTCACATTCAGCTGCAGCCGCTGGTCGAACCGCAGCCCTCGCAGATGTAGCAGGAGCCGGCCCGCTGCATCTTCGTACCGCACGAGAAGCACAGCGGCGCGTCCGCGCTGATGCCGAGCTGCATCTCGACCAGTTCGGCCGAGGTGTGCGCCTGCTTCGGGGCCGGGACCTCGGCCTTCCTCGGCGGGGCGACCGCCTTCAGCGTCTCCTGCTGGCGCGGGGCGGACTGGGCCAGGCCCTCGACGTCCACCTCGTCGTCGGCCGGCTCGTACGAACCGGTCTCCAGGTGACGCTGGCGCTCCTCGGCGGAGTGGATGCCGAGCGCCGAGCGGGTCTCGAAGGGAAGGAAGTCCAGCGCCAGGCGGCGGAAGATGTAGTCGACGATCGACTGCGCCATCCGCACGTCCGGGTCGTCCGTCATGCCGGCCGGCTCGAACCGCATGTTGGTGAACTTCGAGACGTACGTCTCCAGCGGCACGCCGTACTGCAGACCGACCGAGACGGCGATCGAGAAGGCGTCCATCATGCCCGCGAGGGTCGAGCCCTGCTTCGACATCTTCAGGAAGACCTCGCCGAGACCGTCGTCAGGGTAGGAGTTGGCGGTCATGTAGCCCTCGGCGCCGCCGACGGTGAAGGAGGTGGTGATGCCGGGGCGGCCCTTCGGGAGGCGCTTGCGGACCGGGCGGTACTCGACCACCTTCTCGACCGCGGTACGGATCGTCTCCTCGGCCTTCTCGGTGATCTCGGTCTTCTCCTGCTCCTTCTTCTTGGCGGAGAGGGGCTGGCCGACCTTGCAGTTGTCGCGGTAGATCGCGAGCGCCTTGACGCCCATCTTCCACGCCTCGAAGTAGACCTCTTCGACGTCCTCGACAGTGGCCGTCTCGGGGAGGTTGACGGTCTTGGAGAGCGCCCCGGAGATCCACGGCTGGATGGCCGCCATCATGCGGACGTGGCCCATCGCGGAGATGGAGCGCTCGCCCATGGCGCAGTCGAAGACCTCGTAGTGCTCGGGCTTCAGGCCCGGGGCGTCGATCACATTGCCGTGGTCGGCGATGTGGGCGACGATCGCCTCGATCTGCTCCGGCTGGTAGCCGAGGCGGCGCAGCGCCTGCGGAACGGTGCCGTTGACGATCTGCATCGAGCCGCCGCCGACCAGCTTCTTGAACTTGACCAGTGCGAGGTCGGGCTCCAGGCCGGTGGTGTCACAGGACATCGCGAGACCGATGGTGCCGGTCGGGGCGATGACGGAGGCCTGGGAGTTGCGGAAACCGTTCTTCTCGCCGAGGCGGATCACGTCCTGCCAGGCCTCGGTCGCCGCGGCCCAGATCGGGGTGTCCAGGTCGTCCATGCGGACGGCCTTGGCGTTGGCGTCGGAGTGCTGCTTCATGACGCGCTTGTGCGGCTCGGCGTTGCGCGCGTAGCCGTCGTACGGGCCGACGACCGCGGCGAGCTCGGCGGAGCGCCGGTACGACGTGCCGGTCATCAGCGAGGTGATCGCGCCGGCCAGGGCGCGGCCGCCGTCGGAGTCGTACGCGTGGCCGGTCGCCATCAGCAGGGCGCCGAGGTTGGCGTAACCGATGCCGAGCTGACGGAAGGCGCGAGTGTTCTCGCCGATCTTCTGGGTCGGGAAGTCGGCGAAGCAGATGGAGATGTCCATCGCGGTGATGACCAGCTCGACGACCTTGGTGAAGCGCTCGACGTCGAAGGACTGGTGGCCCTCGGCGTCGTCCTTGAGGAACTTCATCAGGTTCAGCGAGGCCAGGTTGCAGGACGTGTTGTCCAGGTGCATGTACTCGCTGCACGGGTTCGAGCCGTTGATCCGGCCGGACTCGGGGCAGGTGTGCCAGTGGTTGATGGTGTCGTCGTACTGGATGCCCGGGTCGGCGCACGCCCACGCGGCCTCGGCCATCTTGCGGAAGAGGGCCTTTGCGTCGACCTCTTCGATGACGTCCCCGGTCATGCGGGCGCGCAGCCCGAACTTGCCGCCGGACTCGACGGCCTTCATGAACTCGTCGTTCACCCGGACCGAGTTGTTGGCGTTCTGGTACTGGACGGACGTGATGTCGTCGCCGCCCAGGTCCATGTCGAAGCCCGCGTCGCGCAGCGCGCGGATCTTCTCCTCTTCCTTGACCTTGGTCTCGATGAAGTCCTCGATGTCGGGGTGGTCGACGTCGAGGATGACCATCTTGGCGGCGCGGCGGGTCGCACCGCCGGACTTGATCGTTCCTGCGGAGGCGTCGGCGCCGCGCATGAAGGAGACCGGGCCGGAGGCGTTGCCGCCGGAGGACAGCAGCTCCTTGGAGGAGCGGATGCGGGAGAGGTTCAGGCCGGCGCCGGAGCCGCCCTTGAAGATCATGCCCTCTTCCTTGTACCAGTCGAGGATCGACTCCATGGAGTCGTCGACGGACAGGATGAAGCAGGCGGAGACCTGCTGCGGCTGGGGCGTGCCGACGTTGAACCATACCGGGGAGTTGAAGCTGAAGATCTGGTGCAGGAGGGCGTACGCCAGCTCGTGCTCGAAGATCTCCGCGTCGGCGGGCGAGGCGAAGTAGTTGTGGTCCTCACCGGCCTTGCGGTACGTCTTCACGATCCGGTCGATGAGCTGCTTGAGACCGGTCTCGCGCTGCGGGGTGCCCACGGCACCACGGAAGTACTTGCTGGTGACGATGTTGACCGCGTTCAACGACCAGAAGTCGGGGAACTCGACGCCACGCTGCTCGAAGTTGACCGAGCCGTCGCGCCAGTTGGTCATGACGACGTCACGGCGCTCCCAGACGACCTCGTCGTACGGATGTACGCCGGGCGTGGTGTGGACGCGCTCGATACGCAGACCCTGCCGGGCCGCTGCGGCCTTGGACCCCTTGGCTCGGGAGCCCCGTGCCGGGCCGCTCGTCGTCTCTGTCATGCCGCCTCCCATATATGGGCAAAAACGCCCTGAAGTGCCCAGATCTTCCCGTGGCACAGTGTCTGTCTGTCGCCCCGAACGCCGCGCACAGCGCCCGTGGCAGGTCCTTTGCCGCTCTGCGGCCGATCGCCGGGCCCCTCGCGGGGCCGGTCGGTCAGTCGGTGGCGGTGGCGGCGGGCACGGGGACCCCGGAGGTCACACCGGGCCCGCTCTCTTGTGCGGGGGGCCGCTGCTCGCGGAGCTCCGCGATGGCGGCCTCGAAGTCTTCGAGCGAGTCGAACGCTCGGTACACGGACGCGAAGCGCAGGTACGCGACGAGGTCGAGTTCCTGCAAGGGGCCGAGTATGGCCAGCCCCACGTCGTGGGTGGTCAGCTCGGCGCTGCCGGTGGCGCGCACCGCTTCCTCGACGCGCTGGCCGAGCTGAGCGAGAGCGTCCTCGGTGACCGGCCGCCCCTGGCATGCCTTGCGCACGCCGGAGATGACCTTGGTACGGCTGAAGGGTTCGGTCACCCCGCTGCGCTTGATCACCATCAGCGACGCGGTCTCCACCGTCGTGAAGCGACGGGAGCAGTCGGGGCACTGGCGGCGACGCCGGATCGACGTTCCGTCATCGGTGGTCCGACTGTCGACGACACGGCTGTCCGGGTGCCTGCAGAAGGGGCAGTGCATGGCTCCCAACCCTCCTTCACAGCACGACTGAATAGCCCCGGAAGGACCGGTCGGACCCCCTCGAAGCAGCCACAAGCATAGGCGATGGCCGCGGGCTTGATGACCGGGGACCACAACTTCTGGGTGGCTGCCACAATCCAACCACTAGATCTGGGGTTCGGCTGCCTTTTACAGGCCCCAGCGCGTGTCGCACGGCGCGGCGCGGAACCGGAGCCAGGGCGAGGCGGAACCAGCCGGCCACGAGGGTACGGGAAACACGCTGCTTCCCCCCTTCCGGGTCCCCGGGTGCCACACTGGAGGCACACCCGCGGGTACACCCCCACGGCGTCGCGCCCGGCGGCGAAGGCTACCGTCGTAGCCGGGACGGCCGACGCGACAGCAGGCGCGGTCGCACCCGCATATACACCCGGTCACATACACACGTCAGGCGATCTGGGATTTTTCACTCGAACGTGTGTTTGGCGCAACCTTTCGAAAGCAACTACCGTTGTCCAGCTAGGGAGACCATTTCGAGAGGGGCCGACGTGACCACCACCGCAGACAGTGCCACCATCACTGCCCAGGACCGCTCCCAGAACCGATTCGAGCCGGTGCATGCCATGAATGACGCAGCCACGACCCCGGAGGGGCCCAAGCCCACGCGCTCGCTGCCCGGCCGACCTCCAGGTATCCGCGCGGACAGCTCGGGTCTCACGGACCGGCAGCGGAGGGTCATCGAGGTCATTCGCGATTCCGTTCAGCGTCGGGGATACCCGCCGTCGATGCGCGAGATCGGTCAGGCGGTGGGCCTGTCCAGCACGTCGTCCGTCGCACACCAGCTCATGGCCCTGGAGCGCAAGGGCTTCCTGCGCCGCGACCCGCACCGCCCGCGGGCGTACGAGGTGCGCGGCTCCGACCAGCCGAGCACACAGGCGACGGACACGACCGGCAAGCCCGCCGCGTCGTACGTGCCGCTGGTCGGCCGTATCGCCGCCGGTGGACCGATCCTCGCGGAGGAGTCCGTCGAGGACGTCTTCCCCCTCCCCCGCCAGCTGGTCGGCGACGGTGAGCTCTTCGTGCTGAAGGTCGTCGGTGACTCGATGATCGAGGCCGCGATCTGTGACGGCGACTGGGTGACGGTCCGCCGCCAGCCGGTCGCGGAGAACGGTGACATCGTCGCGGCAATGCTGGATGGCGAGGCCACGGTCAAGCGCTTCAAGCGGGAGGACGGCCATGTCTGGCTGCTCCCCCATAACGCTGCCTACCAGCCGATCCCTGGTGACGAGGCGACGATCCTCGGCAAGGTGGTAGCGGTGCTCCGGCGGGTGTGACCCACCTCGTCGGCTCTGACCGGGCCCCGGGAACCACTGCGCCGGTCCCGGGGCCCAGCTGTGCCCGCAGGCCCATCGGGCCCACGCTTGTGCCCGCGGGCCCACCCTGCTCCCTCGGCCCCTTAACTACGTGTCGTCCTTCTTCGCTACGCGCCGTCCTTCTTCGCCGCGGCGTCGATGGCAGCCAGCGAGCGGCGCACCTGATTACGGTCCGTGGTGTACCAGAAGTCGGGCAGTGACGCCTTGAGATAGCTGCCGTAGCGGGCCGTGGCCAGCCGCTGGTCCAGCACGGCAACCACACCTCGGTCCCCCGTCGCCCGTACGAGACGGCCCGCGCCCTGCGCCATCAGAAGCGCCGCATGCGTGGCCGCGACGGCCATGAAGCCATTGCCGCCGGCATCCTCGACCGCCTTCTGACGGGCGCTCATCAGCGGGTCGTCGGGGCGCGGGAACGGGATCTTGTCCATGACGACCAGCTGGCAGCTGGGACCCGGGACATCCACGCCCTGCCAGAGCGAGAGCGTGCCGAACAGACAGGTCTTCGGGTCGGCCGCGAAGTTCTTGATCAGTTCGCCGAGTGTCTCCTCGCCCTGGAGCAGGATGGGGAACTCGGGAATACGGGAGCGGAGCTCCTCCGCTGCGAGCTGAGCAGCTCGCATCGAGGAGAACAGACCGAGCGTGCGGCCGCCCGCCGCCTGAATCAGCTCAGTCAGCTCGTCGAGCATGTCACCGCGGTCGCCGTCGCGCGCGGGACGAGCCAGATGTTTGGCGACGTAGAGGATCCCCTGCTTCGGGTAGTCGAAGGGCGAGCCGACGTCGAGGCCCTTCCATACGGGCACGTCCTCGCCCTCCGTGCCCTCCGGGGCCAGCCCGAGCGACGCGCCGACACCGTTGAAATCCCCGCCCAGCTTGAGCGTCGCCGACGTGAGGACCACCGACCGGTCGGCGAAGAGCTTCTCGCGGAGCAGCCCTGAGACGGAGAGGGGTGCGACCCGGAGGGACGCCCCGAAGCGGTCATGGCGCTCGTACCACACGACGTCGTACTCGGAACCGTTGGTGATCCGCTCGGCAACGTCATGGACGGTCTCGACCGAGGCGAGGGCCTGCTTGCGCACGGCGTCCTCGTCCTGGACGGACTTGTCGCGAGTGGAGCCGAGGGCGGAGATGACCGTACGGGCAGCGTCGCGCAGTGCCATCAGCGCGTACCCCAGATCCTCCGGGATCTCCTCCAGACGTCCGGGGAGGGCGAGCTCCATCAGTCGCTCGAAGCCCTCGGCCGCCGTCTGCAGCTGGTCGGCGGCCTTCTCGTTCACGAGCTTGGCGGCACGGCGCACCGCGCGGTTGACCTGGCCGGGAGTGAGCTCCCCCGTGGCGACGCCGGTGACCCGGGAGACCAGCTCGTGGGCCTCGTCGACGATCAGCACCTCGTGCTGGGGAAGCACCGGAGCCCCCTCGATCGCGTCGATGGCGAGGAGGGCGTGGTTCGTCACCACGACATCGGAGAGCTTGGCGCGCTCCCTGGCCATCTCGGCGAAGCACTCCGCGCCGTACGCACACTTGGCGGCGCCCAGGCACTCCCGGGACGACACGGAGACCTGGGACCAGGCGCGGTCGGAGACGCCGGGGGTGAGGTCGTCGCGGTCGCCGGTCCCCGTCTCGTCGGCCCAGTCCCGCATACGGAGCAGGTCCTGACCCAGCTTGCTGGTGGGGGCGGCGGCCTCGAACTGATCGAAGAGGCCGTCCTCCTCTTCCTGCGGAACGCCCTCGTGGAGGCGGTGCAGACAGAGATAGTTCGACCGCCCCTTGAGCATGGCGAACTCGGGTCGGCGGCGCAGCAGCGGATGCAGCGCCTCCACCGTCCGCGGAAGGTCGCGCTCCACGAGCTGGCGCTGCAGCGCGAGCGTCGCCGTGGCCACGACGACCCGCTCCCCGTGGGCCAGGGCGGGCACCAGATAGCCGAGGGACTTTCCGGTGCCCGTGCCGGCCTGGACGAGCAGGTGTGAGCCGTCGTCGATGGCCGCGGCGACGGACTCGGTCATGGTGACCTGGCCAGGCCTTTCCACCCCGCCGACGGCTGCGACGGCGGCGTGGAGGAGCTCGGGGAGGGATGGCTTCGTCATAGGCCGTCCACCCTAATCCGTCGCTCTGACAGTCCCGGACGAGACGAGATCTTGTTACGGGCTGTTCGAGCGGTGGGCTCCGCCGCGGGCCGGGTTCTCAGCCCTTACCTGACGCGGATGACGACGGTGCCGCACACCTTGTCGGCGAAGGTCTGCTTCTTGTCGTCCCACAGCGGCCACAGCCAGCCGAGGTAGCAGGCGAGGCTGTCCAGGAAGTGGGCCAGCTTACGGACGAGGGCCATGCCGAAGCCGACGGTGCTGCCGTCCCGCTCCCGGTGAAGGCTGATCCCGAGGACCTTCTTGCCGATCGTCTGGCCGGTCCTGCCTTCCTTGTAGAGCTGGAAGATGCCCATGCCGAGGGCGTACAGCATGCCGATCATGCCGAGGATCTGAGGGCTGGACGGATCGTCGCTGGTGGCGAGGTCGACGAAGGCCAGCGCGTACATCGGACCCGCGATGATCAGAATGTCGAGCAGGTACGCGCCGACGCGCAGGCCCCAGTGGGCCAGCGGGGGCAGCCCGGCTCCGGGCATGCCCGGCATGCCGGCCGGCGGGTTGGCCCCGTGCGGGTAGGGCTGCTGCTGGGGGTAGCCGTACTGCTGCTGCGGCGGCTGGCCGTACTGGTGCGGCACGCCCTGCGGGGCCTGCTGCGGGTAGCCGTAAGGGGGTTGGCCCTGCGGGGGCTGCTGGCTGTACGGGTTGTTCGGGTCGCCGAAGCTCATGGCGATTTCCCTCCGTTGGTGAATCTGGGACAAAGGCGGTCCGGGCGGAGGGACTTCACATTGTGTGCGGTTTGCTCCCCCAGCAGTGCCGCGCTGCTGCGCGGATCATCGTCGTAGGCTGGAGGGCCCTTTGTCCAGCCGGACAGGTGAGGAGGGCGCGCAGTTGAGCCTGCATCGGTAGCAGTTGTGAACGCCGACAACAGCCGAGCGGGCTCGGTCTCAGCCCCCGGCAAGCGGGTTGGGGACCGTGCCGTGAACGGCGGCGTGCGGACGCTCGGAGCGGTCGCGGTAGCCGTCGAGGTGCAGTCGGTTGCGGTTGAGGCAGAGCCGCTCGATACGCGGCGTGAGCAGGTCGAACGTGTCGTAGCGCTCCTTGAGCCGGGGGAAGCGCGCCTGGTGGCGCAGGATCTCCGCTCGTACGAGGCACCAGAAGTCGCGCTCCGGCACGCCCAGTTGTTCCTCGCAGAGCGGGGCGAGGAATCGGAAGACGCCGACGAAGAGCCCGGAGTGGATGAACTGGGTGAGGAAGGCGGGCTCCTCGGTGAGCAGGATCGCCCGGACCTCGTCGGGCATCCCGTCGTGCTCCGGCAGCGGCCGGGCACTGATGTTCACGTCGTCGACGAAGTCCTTGATCGCCAGCCGTACGGGCACGTCGTGGTCGTCGAAGACGACGATGGCGTTCTCCCCGTGAGGGGAGAAAACGGTGCCGTAGCGATAGAGGAAGTGGAGCAGGGGTGGCAGGAGAGCGGCGAAGAGACGCCGCAGCCACGCGGTAGGAGCGAGTCCGGAGCGCGCGACGAGCTCGGCGGTGAAGGCGCGTCCTTCCGGGTCGGTGTGCAGGAGCGAGGCGAGGGTGCGCGCCCGCTCGCCCGGTGGCAGCCGCAGGGGTTCACGCCAGATGGCGCCGAGGAGCTCCTTGTACTGGTACGGAACCTCGGGCAACCGGTCGTAGTGCGGGTGCTCGACCGTGACGGAGGCGACCTCGCCGAGCAGGATGACGCCGCATTCGTCGCGCAGGAAGGGATCGGCGTCGCGCAGGCCGTGGACCCAGGCGGTGACGGCCGGCGCCGCGAGGGTGCGTTCGGTGGGCAGTCCGCGCCAGACGAGAGTGTTGAGCACGGAGAGCGGGAGCTTGACGGTGTGCCGGTCGGGGCGGCTGGTGTTGAGGAAGGTGCGGACGGACTGCTGGGGAATCCGGAGATCGTTGTCCGTGGTGGTCAGCGGGACGATGTCGCCACTGGCGATGGAGGCACCGTAGAGGGGCAGCAGCACCTGGTCCCACTGCCAGGGATGCACCGGGAGGAGGAGGTAGCTCTCGGGATCGAGGCCGCGGGCACGGAGTTCTGCCGCGTAGGTGTCGCGTACGGCCGCGTCGAGTTCCCGGGCGTAGAGACGGTCGGGGGTGGCGAGCGCGGGCACTCCGCGGTATGTGGCGAGGGTGGTATTGACGGCGATCCAGGGGAGGCGGGTCGGCGTGCGGGCTTCCGGGGCCCAGCGGGCGGCGTCGCGGGCGGAGAAGCCGATGCGGCCCTTGTTGAGGACGAGCCATGGGTGGCCGGTCTGATGGCCTTCGAGTGCCGCGTAGTCGAGGTCGGCGAGCAGGGCTGCGGGGAGAGCGGTGCCGTCGAGCCTGCAGTCGGCCGCGAGTGTCGTGTTCAGTTCGCGGATGAGATGGCCGAGGGTTGCCCCGTCGAGGGCGAGGAGGAGGCGGGCCGCGACGAGGAACCTGAGCGGATCGGTGAGGGGTTCTCCACCGATTTCGATCGAGTCGGGTGCGACGCGCCAACTGCCGTACGCGCCGCGCCCGGCGCGGAAGGTGAGGGTCTCGCCGTCGTCGAGGCGGAGGGTGTAGGGGCCGCGGTCCCGATCGCCGTTGCCGTTGCCGTCGTCATCGCCGTTGCCGTTGCCGTCGTCATCGGCGTTGCCGTGCGGGAGCGGCTCGATGAGTTCCTCGTAGGCGAACTCGCCGATCATTTTGGCGAGAAGGCGGCGGGATGCCCGGCGCCATGTTTCCGGGTTCAGCTCGGGCGGGGTGAGAAGGGCAGGCGGCTCGTCGGAGTCTGGGGTGGCAGGGGACTTCGGCACGGGGACTCCTCGGATGGAACCGATGCGGGGCGAGCGGTGTACGTAAAGCAGCGGGTCGTTCAGAGCAGCTTGCTCAGCGCTCGGTCGCGGACCATGAGCGCGGCTCGCTTGTCGGGGAGGTCGACTTCCGCTGAGAAGCGGAAACCGGCGCTCAGGAACGCGGACACGGAGGGGGTGTTGCGCAGGTCGGGTTCTGCGATGACGCGTGCGCAGCGCGGGCGGTTGTCGAGGACGAGTTCGGCGACGGCGCGGAGCAGCGCGGTGCCGACGCCGCGTCCGCGGTCGGCGACACCGCCGATGAGGATGTGGACGCCGGTGTCATGGGGGCGGGCCGGGTAGTGGCGGGCGAGCGGGTCGAGGTCGGCGCGGTAGATCTCGAAGTAGCTCATGGGCGTGCCGTCGAGGACGCCGAGGCAGGGGATGCTGCGGCCGTCGCCGTCCAGCTGGGGGCGGAGGTGAGCGTTGGTGACCGACTCGGGTCCGGCCAGTTCCCAGAAGGCCGCGACGGCGGGGTCGTTCATCCAGCGGCTGATCAGCTGGAGGTCGCGTTCGATGCGGACGGGGAGAAGCCGGAAGGAACCGAAGGGGGTGGTGGCCGTGCCCCACGAGGCAAGGGAGTCGAGGAGGTCTTCGCGATCGAGTGCCGCGTCGGCGGCATCGGCGGGGGTCCCCTCGTCAGGGACCTGGCATCCGTCGTCCGACTGGTTTTTTCCGAACAGCGCGAGGAGTTCGTCGGGCAGCCGAAGGTCCAGCGTGTCCTCGGTGCTCCCCCCTGAGTGGGAGACGGGGGACGGTCCGGTCTCGGTGCTCGAGTCGGTGGGAGGCATGGAAGGGCGCTCTCCTCTCAGCGGTCAGCGGTTCGGAGGGGTCGATGTCATTCAGGAGTGAAGGGGGTTGGTGATCGTGACGTAGACGGACTGGGTGTCCACGGGGCCGACAAGCTCGTCGAGGCCGTGCAGCCGGGTGAGCAGATTGGCCTTGCAGCGCAGCGTGGGGGTCTCGAGCAACAGCGCCGGCAGCGGTGAGCCGAGTGCGACGGTGGAGGTGAGGAACCGCCGGAGGGCTGCGATCAGTACGCGCTCGTCGGCGAGGCGCTGGGCTCCGAAGGCCCCGATCAGGCCGAGGACGTTGTTGATGCCGAGGTAGTAGGCGAAGCGCTCGTCCGTGACGGAGTCCTGGACGAAAGTGTCGCTTGCGCTGCCGATGCCGGGGAGTCTGCGTTCGAGGGCTGCGCGGTGGGACTCACGGAAGTAGTAGCCCTGGTTGTCGCGGTAGCGGCCGCCGACCGGCCAGCCGTCGGGGCCGAGGATCACCAGCGTGTTCTGCTGGTGGGCTTCGAGGGCGACTCCGGCCTTGCCGTCCAGCCAGAGCACCGGGCGCACCACCTGGTCGAGGTAGCGCAGGAACCACTCGGCGGCGACGGCGCCGCTGGGCCGGCCTGTGCGGATGGCCAGCCGGTTCACGATGTCGGCAAGGCGCGAGTGCATCCGGGGTCGGTCCGGCCAGGGCCGGGGCGCGGTGAGTCCGGCGATGCAGACGGCGTCGTCTCCGGGGCCGAAGGGGTTGTGGCGCAACATGACGTCGAGACCTGGCACGGGCAGACCGCCGGGTGCGTCGACTGCGAGCCAGGCGGGGTCGCGGACGATGTCGAAGCCGGGGTGGGCTGCCTGCCACTGCTCGGCCAGACCGCTACGGAGCAGACGGTGGACCTCCACACCGCGGTGGAGTTCCTTGCGGAGGTTTTCCCGACGGGAGTTGGTGATGCGTACGCCGAGAGAGAGCTTGAGCATGGCGGGGGCGCCGGGCCGGTGAACGGTGCGGACCGATGAGGTGGGGTGCCACGGGTCGCCGCTGGGGCCGAGATCGTGGAGCAGGCCGGCGTCGAGCAGTTCGGTGACGGCGGGACGGTGGCCGAGTTCGCGTGCCTGCCATGGGTGGAGCGGCAATGGCACGGAGTCGGGCGGGAGCCGGAGGTCGCCCGCGAGGCGGTGGGTGATCCGCTCGGCGGGGACAACGCGGCCCTCCTCCATCCAGGCCGAGTCGGTGGCCAGGACACTCCGGTCGACGGCCATCCAGTGGAGCGGAAAGGAGCCGTACAACTCGGGTGAGTAGAGGCGTGCCTCGGCCTCGGAGAGTCCTTCCCGGCTCTTGGGCGTGGGGTGGAGCGGGTGTCCGAGGATCAGCGACTGTTCGGCGGTGAGGAACAGGTCGGCATCGGGGCGCGGGCCGGGGCTCTGCCGGCGGTCGGTGATGAAGTCGGCGGTCCGCCGGAGCGAGTCGGCAACCCTGCCGACGAGTTCCGCGCCTTCGGAAAGTCGCCCGCGGACGGGCTCCTCGCGTCCGGACCCGAGTCGGGTGATTTCGCAGCGGGCGAGCTCCGGCCGGGTGGTCTCGGGGAGGGCGGGGACCTGGCCGGTGCTGCCTGTCTCGCGGGTGAGGAGGGCGGCGACGGTGACGGCGTCGGCCGGCGGGGCATCGTGGGGAGCGCCTTCGAGGGAGGGCGGGCCGAAGCGGTGCCAGCCGGTGGCGGACCAGTAGAGGACGGGGACAAGGAGGGCGGAGCCGCTGGCATCGAGCGGAATACGCAGAGTGCGGCCGTCGGGCCGGGGAAGGTCGTTCTCCCGGACCCAGCAGCGCAGCAGGCTCTCGAGCGCGGCCGCGTCACCCGCGATGTGCGGGTCGGGGTGGTCGAGCGGGTCGGGCGCCACGGCACCGGACCGGGCCGAGAGCGGGACCGGGTCCGCGCCTGATCCGCCCATCGCCGGGGACGCCGACGCGGGAATGGCGGCGCCCGAGGTGGGGGTCGGGGCAGTCCGCTCGCCGGGGGACCCCGACAGCTGTCGCGGCACCGTCGCCTGCCCGACCGTGAGGGGACCTCGCGTACCGCTCTGCACTCCGGGGTGGGCGGTGGGGCGGCTGTCGGGCTCGGGGACGTCGGGTGCGGGAGTGGGGTTCACGGGGGACTTCCTTGTGATGTCGTCCGGGATCAGGAGACGGGATCAGTGAGCCGGTCCGGTTTCGGTCCGGCGGCGGGGGGAGCGTTCGGCCGCTGCCAGGGCGTCGGCGAAGCGGTCGAGGACCGCCATGGCCTGTTCGTCGGTGAGGGTGAGAGGCGGCAGCAGGCGGACAACGCCCGAGTGGCGGCCGCCGAGTTCGACGATGAGCCCGCGGCGCAGGCATTCCTGCTGGACGGCGGCGGCGAGGGCGGTGTCGGGCGGTGGGGCAGCCGCGTGCGGGGCGTCGAGGTCGGGGTCGACGAGTTCGACGCCGATCATGAGGCCGCGGCCGCGTACGTCGCCGATGCAGCGATGGGTCGCGGCGAGGCCCTGGAGCCGGCCGAGCATGCGGGCGCCGAGGGTGGCGGCCCGTTCGGCGAGGCGGTTCTCGCGGACGTAGGCGAGGGTGGCCGCGCCCGCGGCCATGGCGAGCTGGTTTCCGCGGAACGTCCCGGCGTGGGCTCCGGGTTGCCAGGCGTCGAGACCCGAGCGGTAGACGATGACGGCCAGGGGAAGGGAGCCGCCGATGGCCTTGGACAGGACCATCACATCGGGGACGATTCCGCTGTGCTCGACGGCCCAGAAGGTTCCGGTGCGGCCGACGCCGGTCTGTACCTCGTCGGCGATCAGCGGAATGGAGCGGGACGCGGTGATGTCGCGCATCCGTCGCATCCAGGCGTCGGGCGCCGGGATGACTCCGCCCTCGCCCTGCACCGGTTCCAGGATCATTCCGGCCGGGGCGGGGACGCCGCCCTTGGGGTCGTCGAGGAGGTTCTCGGTCCAGCGTGCGGCGAGTTCGGCACCGCGCTCGCCGCCGATCCCGAAGGGGCAGCGGTAGTTGTGCGGGTAGGGCAGCCGCGTCACACGTACGCCTGTGGCGCCGCCCGAGACGTCGAGGGCCCCGGCGGTCATGCCGTGGTAGGCGCCGGTGAAGGCGAGCAGTCCCGTACGGCCGGTGGCGATGCGGACGAGTTTGAGGGCGGCTTCGACGGCGTCGGTGCCGGCCGGTCCGCAGAACTGGATGCGGGCGTTGTCGGCGAGCTCGCGCGGCAGGGTGGCGAACAGCTCCGTGGTGAAGGCGTCCTTGACCGGGGTGGCGAGGTCGAGGACGTGCAGGGGTGCACCCGAGTCGAGTACCTTCCTGATCGCTTCCAGGACGACGGGGTGATTGTGACCGAGGGCCAGGGTGCCCGCGCCCGAGAGGCAGTCGAGGTACCGGCGACCGTCGGCCCCCTCGATCGTCAGTCCCCTGGCCCGTACGGGAACGATCGGGAGCGAGCGCGCATACGTACGGGCCGACGACTCACGGAGCGACTGGCGCCGGAGGATCCCTTCGTGCGCGGCGGGCTGCGCCACCGGGGCAGGTTCGGTCACGGCCACTGCTCTGTGTCCTCCAGCTGTCACAGTTGCGTTCCACGTCGGTACGGAGCTCCTGCGCCGCACCGCGGGGCTGAACGCTGACCTTGTGTCGCCCGTACGTACCAACGACGACGGCCCCAAGGGATCACGGTTCTCCGGAAGATCGTTACGGCGCGGGGAACCGCGCACCTGCCGTACACCGTCCCCATCGGCACCGGCATAGTGGGGGGCTGCACTTCCGGCACCGGGCAGGGTCGCCCGGTGTGCGACGGCAGTTCGTTTCAGCAGGTACGCAACTCATGAAGTCCCAGGGGGATCACGACATGCGACTCAATCGCCCGACCTTCGCAGCACGCCGTGGGAGGAGCGCCGGTCGCAGAACTCCGGCGTTCGCTGCGGCTGCTGTCGCCGCGGCACTCGCGCTGACGGCCACGGCCTGCGGTCCGAGCGAGGACAACGCGGGAGGCACGCCCAGCGCGAGCGCCCCGTCCGCCGACGACAAGATCACGATCCCGGACGATCTCAAGGACCGGCTCAAGGAGCACGGGATCGACCTGGACAAGTGGAAGAACGGCGAGTGGAAGAACTGGGACAAGGAGACCTGGCTGCGTGAGGCCAAGGACTACGTCAACCCGATCATCGAGGACCTCTGGGACCCGGACCGGATGCGGGACGCCGAGCAGCCCGACAAGCCGGTCGAGGAGGAGGACATCTCCGGTGACGACGGTGTCACCGACCCGACGCCGCAGCCGGTCAAGGCTCAGGCCGTGAAGTCCCCGTACCACGACAACGTGGCCGAGGCGGGGAAGGTCTTCTTCGACGGACCTCAGGGTTCGATGGTCTGCTCCGCGACCGTCGTGAAGGACCCCGCGAACCCCGGCAAGTCCAACCTGGTGTGGACGGCCGGCCACTGCGTGCACGCGGGCAAGGAGGGCGGCTGGTACCGCAACATCGCCTTCGTTCCCTCGTACAACGACGACGCCAAGTCCGCCGCCGAGCAGAGGAAGCCGACGAAGGAGGAGATCGCTCCGTTCGGCGTCTGGTGGGGCGACTGGGCGCAGACCTCCGAGCAGTGGATCTCCCAGGGTGCCGCGACGGGCGGACAGGGTGCGCCGTACGACTTCGCGGTGATCCATGTGACCCCGGAGAAGGGCAGCACGGGCAAGTCGCTGGAGGAGACGGTCGGTTCGGCCCTTCCGGTGGAGTTCAACGCCCCGGCCGCACCGAAGATCAGCAGCATGACGGCGACGGGCTACCCGGCGGCGCCGCCGTTCGACGGTGAGCGGATGTTCCAGTGCGAGGACCGGCCGGGCCGGCTGTCCCTCAAGGCCGACCAGCCGACGATATACCGCATCGGTTGCACGATGACCGGCGGTTCGTCCGGCGGCGGTTGGGTCGCGGCCGGCAAGGACGGCAAGCCCGCGCTGGTGTCGAACACGTCCATCGGCCCGGTGACGGCGGGCTGGCTGGCGGGACCGCGGCTCGGTCCCGAGGCCAAGGGCATCTACGACGCGGTCAGCAAGAAGTTCGCAGGCCGATAGCCGTCAGCAGCCGGTTCAGCGAGCGACGTCTCGCTCGTCGATGGGGGCCTCCGGAGCCAGCCCGGAGGCCCCCTCGCGCTTCCGCTCCGCGCCCCCTCCCCCGCACTGATGCCTCGTCAGCCACCGGTCCATGCCGCGAAGGGCTGCGCGTGGAGACTCCGTGCAGGTGGATACCCCCGACAACTGGCATGGGCATTACGTGAATAAAGTGGGGGCCGCACCACGGGCGGTCCGCTGACGACCGCCCTTTCGCGTGCCCGTCACGTGACACGTTCATGGCAATTCACATCAGGGGGGCTCGTTTCCATGCGATCCATACGTCCGCTGCTGGTCGCCACCGGCCTCGCCGCGGTCCTCTCGCTGACGGCCACGGCCTGTGGCCCGAGTGAGAACAGCGCGGCCGACAAGCCCGCCGCATCCGCGGGCGGCGGCGGTGACGCCGCCCTCCCCGCCGACCTGGCCGACAAGCTCAAGGAGCACGGTGTCGACCTGGACAAATGGAAGAACGGCGAGTGGAAGAACTGGGAAAAGGACAAGTGGCTTCGTGAGGCCAAGGACTTCGTCAACCCGGTGATCGAGGGCCTCTGGAAGCCCGAGCGGATGAAGGAGGCCAAGTCCCCACAGAAGACCATGGCCGCCGGTGACATCTCGGGCGACCAGGGCGTCACGGACCCGGAACCGGCCCCCGTGAAGGCCGTGCCGGAGCAGAAGCCGTACCACAAGAACGCGGCGCCGGTCGGCAAGGTGTTCTTCGACGCCCCCGAGGGCACGATGGTCTGCTCGGCCACCGTGATCAAGGACCCGAAGGCCCCCGGCAGGTCCAACCTCGTCTGGACCGCCGGCCACTGCGTGCACGCAGGCCAGGCGGGCGGCTGGTACCGCAACATCGCCTTCGTCCCGGCCTACAACGACCTCGGCAAGTCCTCGGCCGAGCTGGAGAACGCGAAGCCGCAGGAGATCGCCCCGTACGGCGTCTACTGGGCGGACTGGGTCTCGACCTCCGCCGAGTGGATCACCCAGGGCGGCCCGACGGGCGGCGGGGGTGCCCCGTACGACTACGCCGTGATGCACGTCAAGCCCGAGACCGGCGGCAAGTCCCTCGAGGAGACCGTGGGCATCGCCCTCGACGTCAACTTCGACGCCCCCGAGGCGAAGGACATCGAGGCGATGGGCGCCTGGGGCTACCCGGCCGCGCCGCCGTTCGACGGCCTGCTCATGCACAAGTGCGTCGACCGTCCCGGGCGGCTGTCCATCAGCCCCGGTACGCCGACGATGTGGCGCATCGGATGCACGATGACCGGCGGCTCCTCCGGTGGCGGCTGGTTCGCCGAGCAGCCGAACGGCAAGCTGGCGCTGGTCTCCAACACCTCGATCGGCCCTGTGACGTCCGGCTGGCTGGCCGGACCACGCCTCGGCGAGGGTGCCAAGGAGATCTACACGACGATGAGCGGCAAGTTCGCGGGCCAGTGACCCCGCACGCTCGTCGGCACCCGTGAGTCACGAGTGAATCGCCGAAGGCCCGCCCCCTCACCTGGAGGGGGCGGGCCTTCGGCGTGTCCCACGGCGCCGGTCGGCGCCCGGCCAACGGCGGATCAGTGGCCGGTCAGCGGGTCGCCGGCACGTACGGTCCGAGCGCCGCGGCCAGTTCCTCATGGACGCGCGCCTTGAGCAGCGTGCCCTCGGAGGTGTGCTCCTCGGAGAGCACCTCCCCGTCGGCGTGCACCCGTGAGACGAGCGCGCCGTGCGTGTACGGCACGAGGGCCTCGATCTCGACCTCGGGACGCGGCAGTTCGGCGTCGATCACCGCAAGCAGCTCGTCGATGCCCCGGCCCGTCCGGGCCGATACGGCGATCGCGTGCCGCTCGATCCGCAGCAGACGCTGCAGCACCAGCGGATCGGCCGCGTCCGCCTTGTTGATGACCACGATCTCGGGCACGTCCAGCGCGCCGACGTCGCGGATCACCTCGCGCACGGCAGCGAGCTGCTCCTCCGGAGCCGGGTGCGAGCCGTCCACCACGTGCAGGATCAGATCGGACTCGCCGACCTCCTCCATGGTGGAGCGGAACGCCTCGACCAGGTGGTGCGGCAGATGCCGGACGAATCCGACGGTGTCCGCCAGCGTGTAGAGCCTGCCGCTCGGGGTCTCGGCCCGGCGCACGGTCGGGTCCAGGGTGGCGAACAGCGCGTTCTCCACCAGGACGCCGGCGCCGGTGAGGCGGTTGAGCAGCGACGACTTGCCTGCGTTGGTGTACCCGGCGATCGCGACCGACGGGACCTTGTTCCGCCGGCGCTCCTGCCGCTTGATCTCGCGGCCCGTCTTCATCTCCGCGATCTCCCGGCGCATCTTCGCCATCTTCTCGCGGATCCGTCGCCGGTCCGTCTCGATCTTGGTCTCACCGGGGCCTCGGGTGGCCATGCCACCGCTACCGCCACCCATCTGCCGGGACAGCGACTGACCCCAGCCCCGCAGTCGGGGCAGCATGTACTGCATCTGTGCCAGCGCCACCTGCGCCTTGCCCTCTCGGGACTTGGCGTGCTGGGCGAAGATGTCGAGGATCAGGGCGGTACGGTCGACCACCTTGACCTTGACGACGTCCTCGAGCTGGATCAGCTGGCCAGGGCCGAGCTCACCGTCGCAGATCACGGTGTCGGCCCCGCTCTCGAGCACGATGTCGCGCAGCTCCTGCGCCTTGCCCGAGCCGATGTACGTGGCCGGGTCCGGCTTGTCACGGCGCTGGATGACGCCGTCGAGCACAAGGGCACCTGCCGTCTCCGCGAGCGCGGCGAGCTCCGCGAGGGAGTTCTCCGCGTCCTGCACGGTCCCCGAGGTCCAGACGCCGACCAGCACCACGCGCTCCAGGCGCAGCTGCCGGTACTCGACCTCGGTGATGTCCTCGAGCTCGGTGGAGAGGCCCGCCACACGCCGCAGTGCGGCACGCTCGGTGCGATCGAACTGATCGCCGTCCCGCTCTCCGTCGATCTCGTAGCTCCAGGCGACGTCCTCTTCCATCAGGGCATCGGCCCGAAGGCTCTCGGTGCGGTTCGTGTCCGCGAAGCTCTGCGCGTTCTTGGAAGGGGATGAAGAGGAGGTCATTGGATCCTTACGTCGATGGAAATACGGTACGGAAAGTACGGTACGCCCGTCACAACGCGTGACGGACCGGAAAGATTCCCGAGAGACTCCGGCAGAGGCCACGGCCCGACAGGACAACGGCCCGGCGGCACCGCCCGATGTGTCGATGGTCGCACGGTGCCACCACGGCCGTCACCCCGGTTTTACCCACCGGCCCCCGGTCGACCCTCGGGCCCGGTTTCGCCGCCGGGCCACCAGGTCGCCGGTGCCCCGGTGCCCCGGTTACCGCCTGGCCTTCGGTGCCACGCTGCGCCAGTCGGCGTGCCCCGGCATCTGCGGGGTCTTCTTCCCGTACAGCCACTCGTTGAAGAACGCGGACAGGTCACGCTTGGCGACCTTCGATGCGAGCTTCGTGAAGTCCGCCGTCGTCGCCGTCCCGTCCCTGTGCTCGGCGACCCAGAGCCGCTCCAGCATCTCGAAGGCACTCTTCCCGATCTCCTGCCGGAGCGCGTACAGCACCAGCGCACTGCCGTCGTAGACCACCGGCCGGAACAGTCCGATCTGCTGGCCCGGCTCCGCCGGCTTCGGAGCCGCGGGCGGCCCGCCCGCCGCACGCCAGTCGTCCGAGTGCGTGTACGCATAGCGCATCCGCTGCTCCAGGGACTCCTCCCCGTACTCCTCCGCGTACAGGGCCTGGTACCAGGTGGCGTGTCCCTCGTTGAGCCAGAGATCCGACCAGCCGCCCGGCGTGACGCTGTTCCCGAACCACTGATGAGCCAGCTCGTGGACCATGATCGAGTCGACGTACCACTTGGGGATCTCGGGGCGTGTGAAGAGCGACCGCTCGAAGAGCGAGAGCGTCTGTGTCTCCAGCTCGAAGCCGGTGTCGGCAGCGGCGATCAGCACACCGTACGTCTCGAAGGGGTAGCGCCCGACCTTGCCCTCCATCCACTCGATGTGCGCGGGTGTCTTCTTGAGCCAGGGTTCGAGGCTGTCGCGGTCGGCCGTCGGTACGACGTCCCGTACGGGCAGCCCGTGCGGGCCCTGGCGGTGGACGACGGACGACTTGCCGATGCTGACCTGGGCGAGCTCGGTCGCCATCGGGTGCCGGGTGCGGTAGAGCCAGGTCGCGGTCGCACCGGCCCGGGCCTTCGCCTCGAACAGTCCGTTGGCCACGGCCGTCAACTCGGCCGGGGCCGTGATGCGGAATGTGAAGTAGGCCTTGTCGGCCGGATGGTCGTTGCAGGGGAAGACGCGGTGGGCGGCATCGGCCTGGTTCGCCATCGCCAGCCCGTCGGCGGTGCGGACCCAACCGCCGTCGCCCGCCTTGCCCTTCGGGTCGCTCGTGTGGGTGATGGTGATCCTCAGCGGTGCACCTGCCGCGACCGCGCCGCCTGCGGGCGCGATCACGAGGTCCTCACCGGCGGTCGCGAACTCGGCACTGCGGCCGTTCACTTCGACCGTCCGCACTGTGCCGCGGGTGAAGTCGAGGTTGATCCGCTCCAGGCGCTCGGTCGCCCGCGCGTCGATCTTCGTGACGGCATCCAGGGGCTTGCTGTTCGAGCCGTGGTAGGTGAACGCGATGTCGTACGTGAGGACGTCGTACCCCGGATTACCGAGGTGCGGGTAGAGCGGATCGCCGATGCCGAGAGGTACGGGTTCGGGCGCGGGCAGTGCGGCGGCCACCAGGGTGACCGAGGCGGCGGCGAGCAGGGCGGCTCGCAGGCGTCGAGAGGTGAGCAGCATGCACCACCGCTACCAGTGCGATGATCCTGTACGTCGACGGCGCGCTCCGCGCCCACCCGAACGGGTCCCGGCGGCAGCGGCCGACCGCGGCAGGGCATCCGCGAGGGAACATCCGCGACGGGGCGTCCGTCCGCGGATTCCGCGACAGGCGTCCGCGCCGCGGATCAGGTCGTGCCCGCCGGATGCTGCGCACGGCTCACGTCGTACACCCCGGCCACGTCGCGCATCGCCCGCATCAGCCCGGGAAGCCCGGCCGCGTCCGGGAGCTGCAGGGTGTACGTGTGCCGTACGCGCTGCTCGCTCGGCGGCTCCACCGTGGCAGCGACGATCGCCGCGCCCGCCGTCGCGATGACTTCGGTGAGATCCGCGAGCAGCCGCGGCCGCCCGAACGATTCGGCGATGAGCGTGACCCGGCACTCGGCCGCCTCGCCCCAGCGCACACCGATGGGCGCCCGCCCCAGTCCCTGCATCCGGGCCACGGCCGGACACCCCACGCGGTGCACGGTGACAGCACCGCCGCGCACCGCGAAGCCGGTGACCGCGTCGGGCGGTACGGGAGTGCAGCAGCCCGCGAGACGTACGGTCGCGCCCGGCAGGTCGGTCACCGCGTTCGCGGCGGCGCGGCGGCCTGCGCTGACGGCCGTGGCCATGGGCGCACGGGGCGCGGCGGCGGGCGGCTTCGCACCTTCCGGGTGCTCGGCCAGCCAGCTGCTGATGGCGATCCGTGCGGCGGGCGTACGGGCGTGGTCGAGCCATTCGGGTGACGGACCCGATGCGGCGTCGTGGGCGAGCAGCAGTTGCACCGTGTCGCCGTCGCCCAGCTGGGTGCTGAGCGTGGCGAGTCTGCCGTTGACGCGGGCGCCGATACAGGCGTGCGCCTCCTCGCCGTACTGCGCGTACGCGGCGTCCACGCAGCTCGCCCCGGCGGGGAGGCCGAGCGTGCCGCCGTCGGCGCGGAAGACGGTGATCTCGCGGTCCTCGGCGAGGTCCGCCTGCAGCGAGGTCCAGAAGGTGTCGGGGTCGGGGGCGGATTCCTGCCATTCCAGCAGCCGGGAGAGCCAGCCGGGCCGGGTCGGGTCTGCGCGCTCGCCGTCGGCGTGCTCCGGCTGTTCCGAGCGCCGGGCCTCGCCCAGGTCGGGGCCGTCCGCCTCGGGGCCGTCCGTCGCCGCGTACGGATTTCCGAGGGCGATCACGCCCGCCTCGGCGACCTTGTGCATCTGGTGGGTCCGGATGAGGACTTCGGCCACGGCGCCGTCGGGTCCGGCGACAGCGGTGTGCAGCGATTGGTAGAGGTTGAACTTGGGGGCGGCGATGAAGTCCTTGAACTCCGAGATCAGCGGGGTGAAGCAGGTGTGCAGTTCGCCGAGGACCGCATAGCAGTCGGCGTCCTCACCGACGAGGACGAGCAGCCGTCCGAAGTCCGTCCCGCGCAGCTCGCCGCGCTTGAGCCGGACGCGGTGCACGGAGACGAAGTGGCGGGGCCGGATGAGGACTTCGGCCTGGATCCCGGCTTCCCGCAGCACGGTCCGTACGCTCTCGGCGATGGCTGCGAGCGCGTCGGCCGCGTCGGCGTTCTCCGCGATGAGCGCACGCGTCCGTTCGTACTCCTCGGGGTGGAGGATCGCGAAGACCAGATCCTCCAGCTCGGTCTTGAGGGCCTGCACGCCGAGCCGTTCGGCGAGCGGGATGAGCACGTCCCTGGTCACCTTGGCGATGCGGGCCTGTTTCTCGGGGCGCATCACGCCGAGCGTGCGCATGTTGTGCAGCCGGTCGGCCAGCTTGATCGACATGACCCGGACGTCGTTGCCGGTGGCGACGAGCATCTTGCGGAAGGTCTCGGGTTCGGCCGCGGCCCCGTAGTCGACCTTCTCGAGTTTGGTGACGCCGTCGACGAGGTAGCAGACCTCGGCGCCGAACTCGGTTCGTACCTGATCGAGCGTCACCTCGGTGTCCTCGACGGTGTCGTGGAGCAGTGATGCCGTCAATGTCGTGGTCTCTGCGCCCAGTTCGGCCAGGATGAGGGTCACGGCGAGCGGATGCGTGATGTACGGCTCGCCACTCTTGCGGAACTGGCCACGGTGCGAGGACTCGGCGAGGACGTACGCCCGGTGCAGGATGGCGAGATCGGCGTCGGGGTGGTGGGCGCGGTGCGCCTCCGCGACGTGGCCGATCGCGTCGGGGAGCCGGTCCCTTGCCGCAGGACCGAGCAGCGCGGCCCGGCCCAGCCGACGGAGGTCGATCCTCGGGCGGCCGCGCCGGCGACTGGGCGCATCAGGGTTGGTGGCCTCTGCACTCATGGGGCACCTCCGGCAGCGTCGACCGGCGGTGGGAGGAGCAGGCTTGCCCTCCGGGCCGGTGCTTGATGCTACCGAGCCCACCACGTGGCGGAGTCCGCCTCTCGCTCAGCGTGAACCGGATCACCCATTCGAGCGAAGCCCTATGCGACTGCCGTTTGGCTGTCCGACGCGTCCGGGCCGCTTCGCGCAGTCGGACCGGACCCGCTCCCGCCCATCATGCAGGGCCGATCAGGCCGGGTTCATCGGGCCCGGTCGATCAGGCCGGGCTCATCGGGCCTGGTCGATCAGGCCGGGGGCGATCCACCCCTCGGCGACGATCCTGGCCGGGCCGGTCATCTCGATCTCGCCGTCGGGGTGCTCGGTGATCACCAGGCGCCCGCCGGGAAGATCCACCGTGTACGTCACCGGGACCCCGGTGACGGCCGGGTCGGCGCCGTCCCTGCGCGCCGCCGCGACGGCGACGGCGCAGGCGCCCGTGCCGCACGAACGGGTCTCGCCGGAGCCGCGCTCGTGCACACGCATGGCGACATGACGCGGGCCGCGGTCGACGACGAACTCGACGTTCACCCCTTCGGGATACACCTCGGCCGGGGAGTAGGCCGGCACGGATCGCAGGTCGCCCGCGTGGTCCAGATCCTCGACGAAAGCGACCGCGTGCGGATTGCCCATGTTCACATTGCGGGCGGGCCAGCTGCGGCCGCCGACGCTGACCGTGACGCCGTCCTCGGGGAGGACGGCGCGGCCCATGAAGACCGTGATGTCGCCCGCGGTGGAGCCGCTGTCGGACACAGCCTTGTCGATGTGCACCCGCTTCACACCGCCGCGCGTGGCGACCGCGAGATCGCCCGCGTCGACCAGGCCGGCGTGCTGCAGATAACCGGCGAACACCCGCACGCCGTTGCCGCACATCTCGGCGATCGAGCCGTCCGCGTTCCGGTAGTCCATGAACCATTCGGCCTCGCCGGCCTGGGAGCGCGCCTCGGGGTGGGCGGCGGAGCGCACGACGTGCAGCAGGCCGTCCCCGCCGATACCCGCGCGACGGTCGCAGAGCGTGGCGACGACGGATGCGGGCAGCTCGATCGCATTGTCCGGGTCCGGGACGATCACGAAGTCGTTCTCGGTCCCGTGGCCCTTGAGGAAGGCGATCGGCGAGGTCTTGGAGATGGTCACTTCCCCATCGTACGGGGCGGCTCCGACACCCCGCGGGGCCGGGCGATCGCCGGGTCCGGCACTCAGCGGAGCCGGGCGACCCGCCACACCGCGAGTGCGACCAGCGCGCCCACGACGACGACGTACAGCGCGATCACGCGCCAGTCGGGCCGTTCGCCCGAGCCGCGCGCGGGCAGTCCCGGCCAGGTGTGGCCGACCCGGCGGGCGGCCATCATGCCCCAGCCGGCGGCGCAGCTGCTGATCAGCAGTCCGAGCATGGCGACGACCGCGCCCCCGTCCCCCGAGCCGAAGGCGAGGGGGAACGCGAACATGAGCGAGCCGACGGCCGCGAGTCCCACGATGGGGGCGAGCTGCCAGATCCTCAGTCGGCGCTGCGGCCGGAGCTCGACCTCGACCTCCTCGCCGATCACGACCCCGGTCTCGGCGTCGTCCAGGGGCAGGTCCAGCGTGACGTCCAGAGCGTCGTCAGGACCGTCCGGGCTCAGACGCGGTGCGTCCTGCCGTGCTTCCTGATCTCTTTCGCGAGGGCCGGCCTCCATCGCCACGCGCCCTCCCAACTCGGACTCCACTGGTGGATCGATGCTTGATGATGGCATGGCCCCGGCCGCCGGAATGACGGGCTGGGCGTCCCGATGCCATCACGTGATCAGGCTGTGACCGCTCGTTCGACCAACGCCAGGGCACGCCCCGGCAGTTCCGGGCGGTCGGCGACGGCCCCGCTCAGCCAGTGGACGCGCGGGTCGCGGCGGAACCACGAGTCCTGACGGCGCGCGAAGCGTTTGGTGGCGCGTACGGTCTCGGCGCGCGCCTCGTCCTCGGTGCACTCCCCCGCGAGCGCCGCGAGCACCTGCTGGTAGCCGAGCGCACGGGACGCCGTGCGCCCCTCGCGCAGCCCCTGCGCCTCCAGGGCGCGCACCTCGTCGACGAGCCCCGCCTCCCACATGCGGTCCACGCGCAGGGCGATGCGCTCGTCGAGCTCGGGGCGCTCGACGTCGACGCCGATCTGGACGGTGTCGTACACGGCGTCATGGCCGGGGAGGTTCGCGGTGAAGGGCTTGCCGGTGATCTCGATGACCTCCAGGGCGCGGACGATGCGGCGGCCGTTGCTGGGGAGGATCGCGCGGGCCGCGTCGGGGTCCGCGGCGGCGAGCCGTGCGTGCAGGGCTCCGGAGCCGCGCTCCTCCAGCTCGGCCTCCAGGCGCGCGCGCACCTCGGGGTCGGTGCCGGGGAACTCGAGGGCGTCGATCGCTCCGCGTACGTACAGCCCGGAGCCGCCGACGAGGACGGGAGTGCGCCCCTCGGCGAGCAGCCGGTCGATCTCCGCCCGGGCCAGCTTCTGGTACTCGGCGACGCTCGCCGTCTCCGTGACGTCCCAGATGTCGAGGAGGTGGTGCGGGATGCCCTCGCGCTCCTGCGGGGTCAGTTTGGCGGTGCCGATGTCCATCCCGCGGTAAAGCTGCATCGAGTCGGCGTTGACCACCTCGCCGCCGAGCTGCTGGGCCAGATGGACTCCCAGATCGGACTTTCCGGCCGCAGTGGGACCGACGACGGCGATGACCCGCGGTGCGGGGGCTGCACTTCTCACTTCCCCAGTCTCGCAAACCGCGCGGGCCGTCCCCGAACGAGCTACGTGACGGCATACGCCTGGGGTCGTTGCCTGTTGCGAGGTTCCTGCCGCCGGTTTCCGAACCGGCGCCCCCGGGCGGCGCAATGGGACGCTCCGGGCGGGGCGGAATTTCGCCCACACGAGTACGCTATGGAGCAGATATGGGCGTTTTTGCAAGGTTTCGCCGGAATGGCAAGGGAACTGCCGAGGCGTCAACCGAGGAGGGCTCGGCCGGCACTCTGACGGCCGAATCCGGTTCCGAGGGCGAGGCTGCGGCCGACACCGGGTCCGATTCCGGGGCGGCGTCCGCGGAGGCGCCCGAGGCGGCAGCGGTCGCTTCGGTTTCCGCGTCCGAGGAGGCGGGGGCACCCGCCTCGGAGAGCGTGGAGATTCCGAAGCAGCAGTCCGCCGAGGAGGCCGCGGACAACGAGGCCGGAGAGGGCGCCCGGAAGTAGATCCCACGAGAGATCCCACGAGCGAAGGTGACCCATGGGCTTCCTGGACACGCTGAAAACCAAGCTCGCCCCCGCCAAGGACAAGGTCTCCGACTTCGCGCACCAGCACGGGGACAAGATCGAGAAGTTCGAGCACGGTCTGGAGAAGGCGGCGCAGAAGGTCGACCACCGGACCAAAGGCAAGTACAGCGACAAGATCGAGTCGGGCACCGGCAAGGCCAAGGAGGCACTGGACCGTCTCGCCCACAGGGACGAAGGCACCGAGCGGAAGGACGAGGGGACGATGCCCCCGGCCTCCTGAGACAGTGCCGCGCCGACGCGACGAGGCGTGGGCGGAGCAACGGCGGACGGCCGCGGAGCGAAGGGCTTCGCGGCCGTCCGCCGTTCGCGGTCAGTGGTCAGTGGTCAGTGGTCAGTGGTCAGTGGCCACTGACCACTGGTCCTCCTGGGCCGTGGACTGTCAGCAGTACGACGGCCTGCTCACACCGGCAGGCTCTCAGGACCAGGCGGCCACGAAGTAGCCGACGCCGTACGGAGCGTCCTCGTACAGCAGCTGCCCCGCCAGATCCGTGCCCTCGGCGGCGCCCGCGAGCACCTGCCAGGGAGCGCGGCCCGCCACCTTCAGTTCGTACGCAAGTGAGCCATCCAGCGCCTTGAGCGCCGCGGTGTCCGCCGCGCCCAGGGCCCGGGCCGCCCCGGCGTCGAAGGCGGCGGCACGCTCGTCCAGATAGCCGGGCGCCTTCAGGGTGCGGCAGGCGCTTCCGTCGCCCATGACCAGCAGCGCGACGCGCGGCGCCAGGGCGGCGAGCTCACGGCCGGTCTCCGCGCAGCGCTCCGCAGCCAGCTCCTGGTCGACGCCGAGGCCCTCGACCGGGGCATCGGCCCAGCGCACCCGTTCGAGCAGCCAGGCGGCGACGGCGAGCGACGCGGGAAGCGGGCGCTCGGCCGCCCCGGAGCCGGGCGCGCCGGGCGCCTTGGAGCCGGGTTCCCCAGAACCGGGCTCCCCGAGACGTACCCCGACATCGACCCCGAAGCCCTTGAAAGAGCCCCGTGCACCCTGGGGATACGAGCCCTGCTCGTCGCCGTCGGCCGGGCCGACCACGACCAGCCGGTCCGGCCGCGACGCGGCGAGCACGCTCAGCGCATCCGCGCACGCGGTCCTGGCGGCGTCGAGCTCGGGTGCGGCGCCGGAGGCCACGTCGGGCACGAGGAGCGGAGGGCTGGGGCAGACGGCGGCGGCGACGAGCATGATCGCAGCCTAGTGGCTGGGGGCCTGTCTTGTGGATCGGCTGGATCGGGTGGATCGGACCGGATCAGGGAGCGGCTACGCCGCGGTCAGCCGACCGCCGAGCAGCCGCCCGTCGCGGCCGGGAGCGGCGCCGGGACGCCGATCGTCGGGATGCCCAGCATGACGCCCGCCGGCTGGGCCGGAGCGGCGTTGCGCTTCTCCCACGCGTCGCCGGCACGGGTGCGCCGTACCGTCGTCGTCGGGCCCTCGGCCAGCAGGTGGTGCGGCGCCGCGTAGGTGATCTCGACGATGACGACGTCGCCGGGACGCACCTCGGTATCGGGCTTGGTGAAGTGCACGAGGCGGTTGTCGGGGGCGCGGCCCGACAGGCGGTGGGTGGCGCCGTCCTTGCGGCCCTCGCCCTCCGCGACCATGACCTCCAGGGTCCGGCCGACCTGCTTCTTGTTCTCCTCCCAGGAGATCTCCTCCTGAAGCGCGACCAGCCGCTCGTAGCGTGCCTGGACGATCTCCTTGGGGATCTGCCCCTCCATCTCGGCGGCCGGGGTTCCGGGCCGCTTGGAGTACTGGAAGGTGAAGGCCTGCGCGAACCGTGCCTCGCGCACGACGTGCAGGGTCTGCTCGAAGTCCTCCTCGGTCTCGCCGGGGAAGCCCACGATGATGTCGGTCGAGATCGCGGCGTGCGGAATCGCGGCGCGGACCTTCTCGATGATGCCGAGGTAACGGTCCTGCCGGTACGAGCGGCGCATCGCCCTGAGCACCGTGTCCGAGCCGGACTGGAGCGGCATGTGCAGCTGCGGCATCACGTTCGGGGTCTCCGCCATCGCCGCGATCACGTCGTCCGTGAAGTCGCGCGGGTGCGGCGAGGTGAAGCGGACCCGCTCCAGACCCTCGATCTTCCCGCAGGCCCGCAGCAGCTTGCTGAACGCCTCGCGGTCGCCGATGTCGGAGCCGTACGCATTGACGTTCTGGCCGAGCAGGGTGATCTCGGAGACGCCCTCGGCGACGAGCGCCTCGACCTCGGCGAGGATGTCGCCGGGCCGGCGGTCCTTCTCCTTGCCGCGCAGGGCGGGGACGATGCAGAACGTACAGGTGTTGTTGCAGCCGACGGAGATGGAGACCCAGGCGGCGTAGGCGGACTCGCGGCGCGTCGGCAGCGTGGAGGGGAAGGCCTCGAGCGACTCGGCGATCTCGACCTGTGCCTCTTCGAGGACGCGGGCGCGCTCCAGCAGGACCGGCAGCTTGCCGATGTTGTGCGTACCGAAGACGACGTCGACCCAGGGTGCCTTCTTGACGATGGTGTCGCGGTCCTTCTGGGCCAGACAGCCGCCGACGGCGATCTGCATCCCCGGGCGGGCTGCCTTCATCGGGGCGAGCCGGCCGAGGTTGCCGTACAGCCTGTTGTCGGCGTTCTCCCGCACCGCGCAGGTGTTGAAGACGATGACGTCGGCCTCGCCCTCGCCGGTGCCTTCGGGCGCACGCACATAACCGGCATCCTCCAGCAGGCCCGAGAGCCGCTCGGAGTCGTGGACGTTCATCTGGCACCCGTAGGTGCGCACCTCGTATGTTCCCTTGACGTCCACTGCTTCGCTCCGGTCGCTGCTGGTCATTCCTCCAGGGTAAGGGGGCGTCGGCGGAGCTCTGTCCCCGAGCCGGGCGGCGGCATCGGGCGGCGGGGATCCGGCGTCAGGACCGTTCGGTCGCGGGCTCCCCGCCCGGGCCTTCCGGGGCCTCGATGGACCAGGTGAGCTCGCCGTCCCGGACGCCGCAGACGGTTGAACGTTGCACCGTATGGCCTCCGGCAAGGGGGGCCTGGCCATCACCAGGAGTGAGCTGGCAGGATCGCGGCCATGTCCCCCGCACTCCCCCGCCTCACCCGACGCCGCCGCCGCGCCCTCCAGGGGTCCGCCGTGCTCGCCGTGGTGTGCGGGCTGCTGCTGTGGTGGCTGCTCCCCGTCGGGGAGAGCTCTCCGAGCGGGCGGCTCATCTTCAGCACGGGTGTGAAGACCGGCGTCTACCAGCGGTACGGCGAGCTCCTGGAGGGCACGCTCGCGCGCGATCTGCCCCGGGTCTCGGTGGATCTGCGGACCAGCGAGGGCTCCCAGCAGAACCTCGCCCGGGTCGCGAGCGGCGAGGCCGACTTCACCATCGCCACAGCCGACGCGGTGGCGAAGTACCAGCGGGACGTCAGGCCCGGCGCGAACCGGCTGCGCGGCTGCGCCCGGCTGTACGACGACTACGTACAGCTCGTGGTCCCGCAGAGCTCGTCGGCGCGGACCCCGGCCGATCTGCGCGGCAAGCGGGTCGGCGTCGGCCAGGCGGGATCTGGTGTCCGGCTGATCGCCGAGCGCGTGCTGAACGCTGCGGGCCTGGACCCCGCCAAGGACATCACTCCGGTCTCCGCCGGGATCGACACCATGCCGGACCTGCTGGAGCGGGGCGAGCTGGACGCCTTCTTCTGGTCGGGCGGGCTGCCCACCAGCGCCGTACAGACACTGTCCGAGCGCTTCCCCATCGGTCTGCTCCCGCTGGACGACGACCTGATCGACCGGCTCCATGACGAGGGGGGCGCGGCGACGCGCTACTACCGCTCGGCAGTGGTGCCCGCCGACGCCTACCCGAACATGGCGGGCGGTGCCGCTCCGGTGGAGACCGTCGCCGTCGCGAATCTGCTGGTCACCACGACCGACGCGGATTCGGAGCTGACCGAGCGCCTCACCCGCACCGTGATCAACAGCCGGGACCGGATCGGACGGGAGGTGCACCCGGCGCAGCTCGTGGATCTGCGGACGGCGATCTACACGGACCCGCTTCCCCTGCACGAGGGCGCGCGGCGGTACTTCCGCTCGGCCAAGCCATAGCCCGCCGCTTCGGCACGGCCGTTGGGCCCGGCCGGCCGAATGCCCAGACCCTCCGAAGAGCGAGCCCCCCGAAGACCCAGGCCGGCCGCAGGCCCGCCGAGCCGCCGGCCCGGCACAGCCGCGGGCCGGTCGGACCGACCCGTAGGAGCCGTTCAACCCGCGGTCCCGGGTCACGCCGCGGGTGCCTCGGCGGGATCTTCGGGAAGACGCCCCACCGGGGACGTACGCGGGAGCGTGATCGTCACGCACAGCCCTTGCGGTTCGGCGTGCGCGTACGAGATCGAGCCCCCGGCGGCCGAGAGCAAAGCGCGGGTGATGGAAAGGCCGAGGCCCGAGCCCTTCACGTTCTGATGGCGGTTGCTGCGCCAGAAGCGGTCGCCGACACGGCCCAGCTCCTCGTCCGTCAGCCCGGGGCCCCGGTCGGTGATCACGATCGTGGAGGCCTCGCCGTCCGCGGAGACCGCGACGGTGACCTCCTCTCCCCCGGGTGTGAACTTCAGCGCGTTGTCGATCACGGCATCGAGGGCACTGGAGAGTGCGACGGGGTCCGCCCAGGCCGTGACCGCCGGGCCCCGACCGGTGAGCTGTACGCCCTTCTCGTCGGCGAGCGGACGCCAGGCGGCGACCCGCTCGGCGGCGAGCGCGCCGATGTCGGTGAGCCGGAGGTCCGCGGAGGCGTGCTCGGCCAGCGCCAGGTCCAGCAGATCGTCGAGGACCTGGGCGAGGCGCTTGCCCTCGGTGCGCACGGAGGCGATCTCCTCGTTCCCCTCGGGGAGCTCCAGCGCGAGAAGCTCGATCCGCAGCAGCAGGGCCGCGAGCGGGTTGCGCAGCTGGTGGGAGGCGTCGGCGACGAAGGCGCGCTGCTGCTCCAGCACCTCTTCGACGTTGTCCGCCATCTCGTTGAACGAACGGGCCAGTCTCCGCAGCTCCGGAGGCCCGCCGGCGGCGGCGACGCGCGAGTTCAGCCGTCCGGTCGCGATGTCGTGGGTGGCGGCGTCCAGGACGCGTACGGGCCGCAGCACCCAGCCGGTGAGCCGCACCGCCGCGCCGACCGCGAGCAGCATCGCCGCGGACTCGCCGGCGGCGATGAGCAGCCATCCGGTGAGGATCTGTGAACGCAGCTGTCCGGTGGGCGAGTCGGTGACGACGACCGCGACGACGTCACCGTCCCGTACCACGGGCGAGGCGACGACGAGCCTGGCGCCCTCCTGCCAGGGCCACACCTGGGGCGGGTCGTGACTGCGGCGGCCCAGCAGCGCTTCCTGGAACGCCCGGCGGCCCTCGCCCTCCTCCGGGACCTCCCAGTACTCGGGTGCGCGGGCCATGGCCGCGTCGCTGCGGTAGAAGACACCGGTCCGCATCCCGTACACATCGTGGTAGCGGCTCAGTTCCTCTTCGAGCATTTCGCGCCGTTCGTCCTGGCCGGGGACCCCGTCGGTGACGAACTGGGCCTGCGCCGCGAACCGCGCGGTGTCGTCCAGCCGGTCCACGACGACACCCTGCTGTTCGGCGGCGGCGAGACTCACGGCGAGCGGAAAGCCGAGCGCGAGCAGCACGCCCGCCATGAGGACGATGAGGAGCGGAAGAAGGCGGGTACGCAACGGAAGGTGCCGCCCTTACGCGGCGGGCGCGACCAGGCGGTAGCCGACGCCGCGCACGGTCTCGATCAGGGCGGGCATCCGGAGTTTGGAGCGCAGCGACGCGACGTGCACTTCGAGCGTCCGGCCGGTGCCTTCCCAGCTCGTGCGCCACACCTCACTGATGATCTGCTCCCGGCGGAAGACCACACCGGGGCGCTGGGCGAGCAGCGCGAGCAGGTCGAACTCCTTGCGGGTCAGCTGGACGGCCGCGCCCTCGACGCTGACGCGGCGGGTGGCGAGTTCGATGGTGACCGGACCCAGCCTGAGGGCGCTGTCGGCGGCTGGAGCCGCGTCCTCACCGGGCCCGGTGCGCCGGCTGACGGCATGGATACGGGCGAGCAATTCGCCCGTATCGTACGGCTTGACCACATAGTCGTCGGCGCCGAGGTTCAGTCCGTGGATCCGCGACCGTACGTCCGAGCGCGCGGTGACCATGATCACCGGGGTCGGGGTGAGCTTCCGTATCTTTCCGCAGACCTGGTAGCCGTCCTGGTCGGGCAGTCCGAGGTCGAGCAGGATGACGCCGAACGGCGGTTTGCCCTCGGCGGCCGCCGGCAGGACGGCCTGCAGCGCCTCCTCGCCGTTACGGGCGTGCGTCACGGAGAAACCGTGCCTGGCGAGCACCGCGGACAGGGCCGCGGCGACATGGTCGTCGTCCTCGACGAGCAGCAGTCTCATGGCCCCCCTCCGGGCTTCGGGTCCTGTTGGTCGATCAGGGCCTAGCTCTTGCGTGTGTACAGGGCATGAACGCCGATGGCCGCCCGGTCAGTCAAGAGGCATCTCGTTACACCGGGGCTTCCGTTACCCACCCGGTACGGCGAGAGCCGCCCTGTTCACCCAGTGTGTCCGGTTGCAGCCGGATCGTTATGCTCAATTTCAGCTCAGATGTACTGACGCTGGTAGCACCGCGTGCTTAGGGTCCTCCCAATCGAGGAGGACGGAGCAAGAAGCCGATGAGCGGAGTATCAGTGACCAAGGGCACGGAGGATGCCGTACCGGCGGCGGCCGACCTGGTCGTACTGAACAACGTCAACAAGCACTTCGGCGCGCTGCATGTGCTCCAGGACATCGACCTGACGATCGCGCGCGGCGAGGTCGTCGTCGTGATCGGGCCCTCCGGGTCCGGCAAGTCCACGCTGTGCCGCACCATCAACCGGCTGGAGACGATCGACTCCGGCGTCATCACGATCGACGGCAAGCCGCTGCCCCAGGAGGGCAAGGAGCTCGCCCGGCTGCGTGCCGATGTGGGCATGGTCTTCCAGTCGTTCAACCTCTTCGCGCACAAGACCGTGCTGGAGAACGTCATGCTGGGCCAGCTCAAGGTCCGCAGGACGGACAAGAAGGCCGCCGAGGAGAAGGCGCGCGCACTGCTCGACCGGGTGGGCGTCGGCTCCCAGGCCGACAAGTACCCGGCGCAGCTCTCCGGCGGTCAGCAGCAACGCGTCGCGATCGCCCGGGCGTTGGCGATGGGTCCCAAGGTGATGCTCTTCGACGAGCCCACCTCCGCCCTCGACCCCGAGATGATCAACGAGGTACTCGAGGTCATGCAGCAGCTGGCGCGCGACGGCATGACCATGGTCGTCGTCACGCACGAGATGGGCTTCGCGCGCTCGGCCGCCAATCGGGTCGTGTTCATGGCGGACGGCAAGATCGTCGAAGAGGCCACGCCCGACCAGTTCTTCAGCAACCCGCGCAGCGACCGGGCGAAGGACTTCCTTTCGAAGATCCTGCACCACTGAAGCGGGCCCTTTGAACCCGGCCCGTCCTGGGCATCGTTGGCCCTGGACAGGGTTCTGCTGATCGCCCACATCACGTCTAACCAAGGGAAGTTCACCATGAAGCTCCGCAAGGCCTCCGCCGCCGCAGCAGCCGCCGTCGCGCTCGCCCTGACCGTCACCGCGTGCGGCTCCGGCAAGAAGGACGACTCCGCCGGCGGTTCCACGGGCGGCGGCGGCAAGATCACGATCGGTATCAAGATCGACCAGCCGGGCATCGGCCTGAAGACCCCGGACGGCAAGTACGTCGGCTTCGACGTCGACGTCGCCAAGTACGTCGCCAAGGAGCTCGGCTACGAAGAGGGCGACATCGTCTTCAAGGAGACGAAGAGCGCCGACCGCGAGACCGCGATCGAGCGCGGCGACGTCAAGTTCATCGCCGCCTCCTACTCGATCAACGACAAGCGTCTGGCGAAGGTCGACTTCGCGGGCCCGTACCTGCTGGCCCACCAGGACATCCTGGTCCGCGCCGACGACAACACCATCACCAAGCCCGAGGACCTGAACAAGAAGAAGCTCTGCTCGGTCACCGGCTCGACCTCGGCGACGAACGTCAAGGAGAAGCTCGCTCCGCAGGCTCAGCTGCAGGAGTTCGGTGGCTACTCCGAGTGCCTCACCGGCCTGGAGAACAAGGTCGTCGACGCCCTGACCACGGACGACTCCATCCTCGCCGGCTACGCCGCGCAGGAGGCGTTCAAGGGCAAGTTCAAGCTCGCCGGCTTCAAGATGAGCAACGAGAACTACGGCATCGGCCTGAAGAAGGGCGACACCGAGCTCAAGGACAAGATCAACAAGGCGCTGGAGAAGATGGTCTCCGACGGCTCCTGGCAGAAGGCCGTGGACGCCCACTTCGGCCCGGCCGGCTACAAGAGCGAGCCCGCGCCGAAGATCGGCAACATCGTCAAGTGACCGCGGGGCCTGTGAGGCGCGCCGCCGCTGACGGCGGCGGCGCGCCGGGTCCTTCCCACACGCATACGCGGAAGCGCGGGAGATCGTGTTCGACTTTCTTGATATGAACGCCCTACTGGGGGCCTTCTGGGTGACGGTGAAGCTCACCGTCTACTCGGCCCTCGGTTCCCTGATATGGGGAACGCTGCTGGCCGGCATGCGGGTCAGTCCGATCCCGCTGATGCGGGGTTTCGGTACCGCGTACGTGAACGTCGTGCGTAACATCCCGCTCACCGTCGTCATCGTCTTCACCTCGCTGGGCCTGTTCCAGACGCTCGGTGTCACCCTCGGCGCAGACGACTTCAAGGTGATCAACTTCCGGCTCGCGGTGCTCGGTCTGATCGCTTACACCGCCGCGTTCGTGTGCGAGGCACTGCGGTCCGGCATCAACACGGTGCCGGTCGGGCAGGCTGAGGCCGCGCGTGCGCTCGGCCTCAGCTTCACGCAGGTGCTGCGGCTCATCATCCTCCCGCAGGCCTTCCGCTCGGTGGTCAATCCCCTGGCGAACGTGCTGATCGCACTGACGAAGAACACGACCGTGGCGTCGGCCATCGGCGTCGCCGAGGCCGCGTACCTCATGAAGGGCTGGATCGAGGAGTACGCCGCCCTCATCCCGATCGTCGCTGTCTTCGCGTTCGGGTTCATCTGCCTCACGCTGCCGACCGGACTGGTCCTCGGCTGGGTGAGCAAGAAGGTGGCGGTGAAGCGATGAGTTCCGTTCTCTACGACGCCCAGGGGACCCGCGCCAAGCGGCGCAACATCCTCTACACGGTGCTGTTCACGATCGCCCTCGCCGGTGTGCTGTGGTGGGTGTACGACAGCCTGAACGCCAAGGGCCAGCTCGACTGGATCAAGTGGGAGCCGTTCTTCACGAGTTCCCAGCCGTACACGACGTACATCTGGCCGGGTCTGCAGAACACCCTGATCGCTGCGAGCCTCTCGCTGGTCATCGCGCTGCCGCTGGGCGCGTTCTTCGGTATCGCCCGGCTCTCCGACCACCGGTGGGTCCGGGGCGTCGCCGGCACCGTCGTGGAGTTCTTCCGCGCGATCCCGGTGCTGATCCTGATGCTGTTCGCCAACCAGGCGTACTCGGACTTCACCGACATCAGCAGTGATGTGCGGCCGTTGTACGCGGTCGTCACCGGCCTGGTGCTCTACAACGCCTCGGTGCTCGCCGAGATCGTCCGGGCCGGCATCCTGTCGCTGCCCAGGGGGCAGACCGACGCGGCCAAGGCGATCGGTATGCGCAAGGGCCAGACGATGCGGTACGTGCTGCTGCCGCAGTCGGTGACCGCCATGCTCCCGGCGATCGTCAGCCAGATGGTGGTCATCGTGAAGGACACCGCGCTCGGCGGCGCGATGCTCACCTTCTCCGAACTGCTCGCATCGGTCCGTCCGATGAGCGCGAACTACGGCGCGAACACCATCGCCAGCTTCACCGTCGTCGCCGTCATCTTCGTGGCCCTGAACTTCGCCCTCACCTCGGTCGCGAGCTGGCTGGAGAAGAAGCTCCGGCGCGGGAAGAAGAGCACGGGCGCGGTGGTCCACGCCGGGCCCGGGGGCGGCCTGGAGACGGTCGGGCCTCCCGGCGACGGCATCTCGACGCAGGGCGACTTCAAGTCCGGCGCCGGAGGCGGCGCCAGCTGACCGCACGTCATCCGACCGCACGTGGCCGAAAGCTCCGCCCGAGCAGAGGCTCCACGAGCGAAGGCTCCACGGGGGCGGCGGCGCGAACGCGCTGCCGCCCCCGTCGCTTGACGGGGGCACCGGCAGTGGGTTGCATACGTTCTGTGATCGCGCACCGGGCTTCGCCCAGCCCATTCCCACTGTTCGCTCTGTCCCCGCGGGCCTCAGGAGCAGCGCCGTGGACCCGGTGATCGTCGTCGGCGCGGGGCCCGTCGGGCTCGCGCTGTCGCTCGCCCTCGCTGCGCAGGGTGTTCCTTCCGTCGTGCTCGACGAGGGGGCGGGGAAGGACGAACCGCGCCCCGCCCGCACGGTCGTGCTGCGTGCCGACACCGCGGCCCTGATGGAGCGGCTCGGTTGCGCCACGATCCGTGACGAGGGCGCCCGCTGGATCGGCTGGCGCTCGCTTCGGCGCAAGCAGGAGATGCGCGTGCTGGAGCTCGGCGGGGAGGAGATGCCGGCCCCGGTGCACATTCCGCAGCACGCCCTGTTGCGCGGGCTGCGCGACGCCATCGCCGCCGACGACCTCGTGCAGGTCGCCACGCACAGCCGGCTGGACGCGCTGGAGCAGGACGGCAGCGGGGTCACCGCGCACACGCGCGGGCCCGAGGCGACCTGGTGGCGCGGGAGTTATCTGGTCGGCTGCGACGGGGCACGGTCGACCGTGCGGAAGCTGCTGGGTGTCCGTTTTCCTGGGCGTACCGCCGTGGAGCGCCATGCCGTGGCCGCTCTCCGCACCGAGCTGCCGTGGCCGGACGAGGCGGTGCTGCACCGGATGCCGCCGTGGCGCTCGGGCGGCGAAGAGGTGACGGCCCGGCCGCTGCTGGACGACGCCTGGCGGCTCGACTGGTTGCTGCCCGCCCGGGGCGAGCTGGTGACACCGGACGCGCTGGTGTCCCGGGTGCGCGACACGCTGTCCGGCTGGTGCGACGGGCCACCGCAGTACGAGCTCATCGACACGGGTGTCTACACCCTGCACCACCGGCTCGCCCGGCGTTGGCGCGTGGACCGGGCCTTTCTCGCCGGGGACGCGGCCCATCTCCTCGGCGCGGTCGGTACGCAGGGGCTCGACGAAGGGCTGCGCGACGCCGACAACCTGGCCTGGAAGCTGGCGCAGGCCTGGCATCACGGCGCTTCGGAGACGCTGCTGGACAGCTATCAGGCCGAGCGGCGCACCGCTGTCGCCGCGCGGTTGCGCGCCGCCGATCAGTCGCTGCCGATACTGCGGGGCAGCGGTGGGCTGCGGACCTATCTGCCGGGTGCGGGGCGCGGGCACGACACCCTGCTGACCGACGGGCACCTGGGGCTCGGGCCGCTGGGCGCGCCCCCTTCGTACCCGCACTCCCCTCTCGCGCCCCAACACGCCGAAGCGCACACCGCGGTCGGTACCCCGTTCGGAGCACCGGTCGACGACGTCCGGGTCACGGCACCGGACGGCACGACCGTAAGGCTCCGGGACCGGCTGGGGCGTGGCCGGCTGCTGGTGGTGCTCGTGGCGCCCGGCACGGGGGTGTGGGACCGGCGGCACTGGGTGAGCGCGGGCGTGATGCCGCGGCTGGCCTCGGCCGTCGAGGCACTGCCGGTAGGGGCCGAGCTGCTGGTCACCGAGGGCTACCCCGGGGCTTCGGCGCACACGGTGCTGCTGGTACGGCCCGACGGTCATCTCGTGGCGGCGTTCGGCGGGGTGCGCCCGGCCGAGCTGTACGCGGCGGCGGACGCGGTGCGCGGGGGCGCGCCCGAGTCCTCCTCGGTGGGTGCCGACCGGACTGCGGACATCAATTGACCGACGCGGGCGCACATGGTGTACTCCGAATCGTGACCGACACCGATGTGCGCCTGTGGCGGAGGGTCCATATGGACCTGCTCCGCTATGCGGGCTGCGTGTGTCGTCCGTCCTGCTGACTTCGCCTTCTTCCCTTCCGCGCGGCCGCCTTCGTCTTTCTGGTACGCGTTTTTGTGCGCGTTCTTCGTACGCCGGGCCGCGTGCGCCTCAGCGAACTTCCAGGACGGTTCTTGTGCCTCAGTCTGTCCCCGTACGCACGAAAACGGCCGCGCCCACCGCGGCCGACCTTCTCGACTTCGTCCGGCGCACCGCCGCCGACCCCGAACTGATCAGCTCCCTTCCGCTCGATCCGGAGGGCCGCACCTGGGTGCGGCTCGAAGGGCCGGGCGGCAGCGAGGCCTGGCTGATCAGCTGGCCTCCCGGCACCGGAACGGGCTGGCACGACCACGCCGAGTCGGTCGGCGCGTTCGCCACGGCCACCGGCCGGCTGACGGAGAACTCCCTCGCGGTACGGCTTCCGGCGAGCGGCTGGAAGACCCTGGAGCTGGCCGAAGGGGTGGACCGCGAGCGGCAGTTGGGCCCCGGCCAGGGGCGGGCGTTCGGACGGCACCATGTGCACGAAGTGCTGAACGAGTCGGAGACCGCGCACGCGGTCTCGGTGCATGCCTACTATCCGCCGCTGCCGCTGATCCGACGCTTCAGCCGGTCCGGCGCGGTGCTCCGTCTTGAGCAGGTCGAACGTCCGGAGGACTGGCAGTGAGCGAACATCCTGTGGGTATCGACGAGTTGCTGGAGCAGGTGCGGGAGGGCCTCGACCGGGTCGGGCCGCGCGAGGCCTTCGACGCCGCGGCGGACGGGGCGCTGCTGGTGGACATCCGCTATGCCGCGCTGCGCGACCGGGACGGGCTGATCCCCGGAGCGCTGGTGGTGGAGCGCAATGAACTGGAGTGGCGGCTGGACCCGCAGGGCAGCCATCGTGCGCCCGAGGCCACGAGCCACGACCTGCACGTCGTGGTGATCTGCAACGAGGGGTACGCCTCGTCGCTCGCGGCCGCTTCGCTCAAGCAGTTGGGGCTGCACCGGGCAACCGATCTGGTGGGCGGCTTCCAGGCATGGCGAGCGGAGGGCCTGCCCGTGCGGGTGCCGGGAGCGGCGGCTCAGACGCACGTGTCCTTCTGACTCGGTGCACCGGGACCGGCGTCCCCGGGGTGGAGGTTTCCCCCACCCCGTCCCCTCCGGGGTCGCCGGTCCGTTGGTGCCCCGGTACTGCGGGCAGTCGCACCCGTAGGCCCGCCCCGAGCGCGGGCCGGCACGGTGCCGATGGTCACAGCGGTGCCGCGAACACAGCGGTGCTGGTGGTACAGCGGTACCAGTGGGCACCAGTGGGCACAGCGGTACCAGTGGGCAGGCACAGCAGTGCTGGTGGGCACCGGGTCAGTACAGGCCGTCGTCCAGGCCCTCGCCCAGACCGTCTGTGTCCTCGCCCTCTTCCTCCAGCGCCTGGCGGACCACCCGCAGGGCCATGCCCTCCGGGTATCCCTTGCGGGCGAGCATGCCCGCGAGGCGGCGCAGCCTGCGGTCCCGGTCGAGGCCGCGGGTGGTCCGGAGCTTGCGGGCGACCAGCTCGCGGGCCGTCGCCTCCTCCTGGTCCGAGTCGAGCTGACCGACCGCCTCGTCGATCAGCGCCGAGTCGACGCCCTTGGTGCGCAGCTCGCGTGCGAGGGCGCGGCGGGCCAGGCCCCGCCCGTGGTGCCGGGACTCCACCCAGGCGTCCGCGAACGCCGCGTCGTCGATGAGGCCGACGTCCTCGAAACGGGACAGGACCTCATCGGCGACATCATCCGGGATGTCCCGTTTGTGCAGCGCATCGCGGAGCTGCTTCCGCGTGCGCGGGGTCCCGGTGAGCAGGCGCAGGCAGATCGCCTGCGCCCGCTCAGCCGGATCCTGGGGCGACAACTCCTTCTCGGCCCTCGACGAGTCGGAGCTGTCGCCCGGCCATTCGGTGCGCCGGGTCACGGATCGGCTCAGCTCTTGGCCGAGGCAGCCGCCTTGGTGGCCTTGGTGGCCTTCGCGGCGGACGCGGGCACGGACTTCGCGGGCTCATCGGCCGAGGCTGCAGCGCCCGCCGCGTCCGCGCCCGGCTCTGCCGACGGAGCCTGCGGGGCGACACCGACGCCCAGCTTCTCCTTGATCTTCTTCTCGATCTCGTTGGCCAGGTCGGGGTTGTCCTTCAGGAAGTTCCGCGCGTTCTCCTTGCCCTGGCCGAGCTGGTCGCCCTCGTACGTGTACCAGGCACCGGCCTTGCGGACGAAGCCGTGCTCCACGCCCATGTCGATGAGCCCGCCCTCGCGGCTGATGCCCTGGCCGTACAGGATGTCGAACTCGGCCTGCTTGAAGGGCGGCGCCACCTTGTTCTTCACGACCTTGCAGCGGGTGCGGTTGCCGACCGCCTCCGTGCCGTCCTTGAGGGTCTCGATACGGCGGATGTCGATACGCACCGATGCGTAGAACTTGAGCGCGCGACCACCGGTCGTGGTCTCCGGCGAGCCGAACATCACACCGATCTTCTCGCGGAGCTGGTTGATGAAGATCGCGGTGGTCTTCGACTGGTTGAGCGCGCTGGTGATCTTCCGGAGTGCCTGGCTCATCAGCCGGGCCTGGAGACCCACGTGCGAGTCGCCCATCTCGCCCTCGATCTCCGCGCGCGGCACGAGCGCGGCGACGGAGTCGATGACGATCAGGTCGAGGGCGCCGGAGCGGACCAGCATGTCGACGATCTCGAGCGCCTGCTCGCCGTTGTCGGGCTGGGACAGGATCAGGTTGTCGATGTCGACGCCGAGCTTCTTCGCGTACTCGGGGTCGAGGGCGTGCTCGGCGTCCACGAAGGCGACCTGGCCGCCGGCCTTCTGTGCGTTGGCCACGGCGTGCAGGGTCAGGGTCGTCTTACCGGAGGACTCGGGTCCGTACACCTCCACCACGCGGCCGCGCGGCAGGCCGCCGACGCCGAGGGCGACGTCGAGCGCGGTCGACCCGGTGGGGATGACCTCGATGGGCTCGTTCGGCCGCTCGCCCAGGCGCATCACGGCGCCCTTGCCGAATTGCCGTTCAATCTGTGCGAGCGCGGCGTCGAGCGCCTTCTCGCGGTCGGTTCCTGCCATGGGTTCCACCCGGGTTGCTTGAGTCGATCGCTTCACGTCAAAGACGCTAACCCCTGCCACTGACAATGCGCCCCGACGTCCGTCCTGCCTGTGGAAAACCCGGCGACAAACCCCGGAGTTTCAAGGGCCGGAACCCCATAAGAATGGATGTTCGATTTTGATGTCAAGCGCGCCACTGCGTGTGCGGGGCCGACGCCACGGCGCCACGAGTTGCCTTCGAGTGCGCTCCAATTCGTAGCGTCGAAGCATGACAACTCCTCAGCACAAGATCGGATCGGGCTTCGGAGCCCGAAGCACCACACAGGAGGTTGTGCGGGGGATCGACCTCACCGGAAAGCTCGCGATCGTCACCGGGGCTACTCGGGCCTCGGACTGGAGACGACGCGGGCACTCGCCGGCGCAGGCGCCCGCGTCGTCGTACCCGCCCGGCGGCGCCCGGTCGCCGAGGAGGCGGTCGCGGGCATCGACGGCGTGGAGGTCGACGAACTCGATCTCGCCGACCTCGAAAGCGTCCGCGGGTTCGCCGACCGCTTCATCACCTCCGGGCGGAGTGTCGACCTGGTGATCAACAACGCCGGAATCATGGCCAGCCCCGAGACACGGGTCGGCCCGGGCTGGGAGGCACAGTTCGCGATCAACCACCTCGGCCACTACGCGCTCGTCAACCGTCTCTGGCCGGCGATCGCTCGCGACGGCGGTGCGCGAGTCGTCTCGGTGTCCTCCAGGGGCCACCACCTGTCGCGCATCCGCTGGGAGGACGTCCAGTTCGAGCACGGTTACGACAAGTGGCAGGCGTACGGACAGTCGAAGACGGCGAACGTGCTGTTCGCCGTACATCTCGATGCGCTCGCCCGGGGCTTCGGAGTGCGGGCGTTCGCGCTTCATCCCGGCGAAATCATCACCGAGCTGGTACGTCACCTGACCAAGGAGGAGATGGTCGCCGCGGGCTGGATCGACGAGGAGGGCAACCCGACGGACCCCAGCTTCAAGGCGCCGGAGCAGGGTGCGGCGACGCAGACGTGGGCCGCAACCTCCCCACAGCTGGCGGGCCTGGGCGGCGTCTACTGCGAGGACTGCGACATCGCGGAGCCTTCGGGCGAGGACGATCGCGAGGGAGAGCTCACCCGCGGGGTACGCAACTACGCGATCGACCCCGCGCAGGCGGCGCGGCTGTGGGGGCTTTCGGCCGAGCTCACGGGTGTCGACGCGTTCGCGGCAACGTCCTGAACGTCGTGCCGATCCCCTGCTCGGGCGGATGCCGCAAACCCCATGTCCGGCAGCTCGGACTGCCACCGGCGTGCAGCTGCGACAGCTGAGACGGCACGGACGACGCTGACCGCGCGGCAGTCGGCCCCATCCGGACTCTGGCCCGCCCCCCCGGCCCGGGCCCGGGGGGCGGGCCGACCCGGGAGCCGCCGGGCCGGCATCGCTGACGTGCGTGGCGGGCACGGCCGGCACAGCGGGCGCGGCCGGCGCGCGGTGTGCGACGCGGCCGTGGTGTGTGGGAGCTGGGTGGTCGCGCTGGCCTGGGGATGGCTCCTGGCTGCGCTGTTCACGGGGCGGCCCGGCGAGCTCGCCACCGGTCCCGTTGCGGTGCTCACGGCGGCCGCGGTCGCCGCGCTGTTCGCCGTGCACGGGCTCGGCTTCGCCGCGATGCGGCTCACCGGAGCGCCGTACGAACGCGCCCGCCGGCTGGTCGGGCGGACCGGGCCCGGGAAGTCGTTCGCGCTTACCTCGGTGCTGATGGCCGCCCTGCCCCTGTTCGCCGGGGGCGGGCTGGAGCTGGGCTCGTCGGCCGCGGACGGCGCGACGCTCGCGCTGCTCGTGCCCGCGCTGCTCGTCGTCACTCCGCTGCTGATCGCTGCCCAGGCCTGGACGTGGTGCACGTTCCGGCACCGGGTGACCCGCCCCTCGTACCTCTGAGACTGCGTACCTCTGAGACCTCGCGCCTCTGAGATCTCTTACGTCCGATCCGATTGGAGACCGATCATGACCATCACGCGGGACACCGACCGCGCGATCCGCCGGCGCGCGGAAGGGATCCGCGGCGGCTCGGTCGAGCGACGCATGGAGGGCATGCTCTGCGAGGTGTCCTGGCTGCCGAGCGTGGCGGCTGCGTGGCGCCGAGGAGAGCGAGGGCTGACACGTTCGGAGCCGCCCGGGAGTCTCAGGCGTCGCCCTCCGCGGGTGGCGCCTGCTCCTGCCGGGCAGCCGCGTTCTTGCTGCCCAGCGCGCGCTGCAGCCGGGCCACCACCGCCTCGCCGTGGCGGCGGTGGCCGTGCACGCGCGGGTCGTCCGTCACGTCGTACCGCTTCACATACGCGCCGAGGAACGCCTGGAGCGTCGCGACGGCCGGAATCGCGATCAGCGCGCCGACCGCCCCGAGCAGCGCCGTACCCGCGATGACGGAGCCGAACGCCACCGCGGGATGGATGTCCACGGTCCTGGCGGTGAGCTTGGGCTGCAGCACATAGTTCTCGAACTGCTGGTAGATCAGGACGAAGCCGAGCACCCACAGCGCGTACCAGGGATTGACCGTGAACGCGATCAGCATCGGCAGGGCGCCCGCCAGATACGTACCGATGGTGGGGATGAACTGGGAGACCATGCCCACCCACACCGCCAGCGCCGGAGCGTACGGGACGCCGAGCAGCGCCAGCAGGATGTAGTGCGCCACGCCGGAGATCAGCGCCATCAGCCCGCGCGAGTAGAGATAGCCGCCCGTCTTGTCGACGGCGATCTCCCAGGCGCGCAGCACCTCGGTCTGCTTCGCCGGCGGCAGTACGGAGCACAGCGCCCGCCGCAGCCGGGGCCCGTCGGCCGCGAAGTAGAAGGAGAAGAGGAAGATCGTCAACAGCTTGAACATGCCGCCGAGCACGGTCGCGGAGACGTCGAGGACGCCGGTCGCGCTGTTCTCCACGTACTGCTGCAGCCAGTCGGAGCGCAGCAGGCTGTCCTGTATCTCGACGCGGGACAGCTCGGTGTGGAAGGTCTCATTGATCCAGTTGATCACCTGGTCGAGATATTTCGGGAAGTCCCCCACCATCTCGACTATCTGGCCCGCCAGCATCGAGCCGAGCAGCACGACGAAACCGGCGCCGACGGCCAGCACCGCGAAGAAGACGAGGAAGGTCGCGAGACCGCGGCGCATGCCGCGTGCGGCCATGCGGCCCACTGCCGGCTCGATCGCCAACGCCAGGAAGAACGCGATCAGGATGTTGATCAGCAGCCCGATGAGCTGGTGGAACGCCCAGCTGCCGAGCTGGAAACAGGCGTAGAGAGCCAGCGCCAGGACCATGGCGCGGGGCAGCCAGCGAGGCATACGAACGGGACCGCCGGCCTTGGCGGTCCCGGTGTCCGCACCCGCACCGGGCCCGGGATCGGGGATGCGGTCGGATCCGGGGCCGGTCCCGCGGACGGGGCCTGCTGCCTCGGGAGCGGTGCCCGGCGCGGGGACAGTCCCGGGGTCGGAGGCGCTCCTCGGACAGGGGTCCGTCCCGGATGCCGTACGCATGCCGGCGCCCGAAACCGTGTCGCTGCCCGCGCCCGTGTCCGTACGCGTGTCCGCCCCGTCGGCGCCGGGCAGGGCGCTCGGCGGCTCTTCGTCCCGGACTGTCTCGTCAGTCGATGCCACGGAGCAAGTCTCGCGTACCGCTGCGACTGCCGGACCACGGCCTGTGGAAAACCCCCCGGCTCATCGCTTGTCCGCGGGGATGCCCACGGCGGCGCAGACCCCGCGCCAGACGTCCTTCGTCTCCCAGCCGGCCGCCAGCGCCTCGTGCACCGTACGGCCGCCGAGTTCGGCCATCACATGGTCACGTGCGAAGGAATCGGCGTACGCCGCGCCGAAGTGCTCTTCCATCCGCTCCCAGAAAATCGTCAACCGCATGCCCTCAGTATCCCGCTCCTGAGAGTGCAGCCGCGTCCGTCCGCCTTGCCGAAAGCCCTTTCCGTCCTACGGTCGGTACATGGCTGGAACACCACTGGCACGGGCCGAGCACTTCATCTGGCTGACGGCCCGCGTGCTCGAGGAGCGGCGGTTCGCGTACCACTTCCTGGGCGCGGACGCGGAGCCGGTCGAGGCCGCGCTGAGCGCGTATCTCAACGAGGACGGCGGTTTCGGACACGCCCTGGAGCCCGATCTCCGCGGCCCGGTGAGCCAGCCGCTGCACACCGCGCACGCGCTGCGCGTGCTCGACTCCATCGGGCGCTGCGGCGGGCTGCGGGTGGAGCGGATGTGCCGCTATCTCACGGGCGTCGCCACCCGGGACGGCGCACTGCCCGCGGTCCACCCCTCGCAGCGGGGCTATCCTGCCGCGCCGTTCATCCCGATCGTCGACGACCCCCCGAGCGAGCTGCTGGCGACGGGGCCGGTCGTCGGACTGCTGCACCGCAACCGGGTGTGGCACGCCTGGCTGTTCCGCGCGACCGACTTCTGCTGGGCCGCTGTCGACGCGCTGGAGAAGTCGCATCCGTACGAGATCGAGGCGGCCGTCGCCTTCCTGGACGGCGTCCCGGACCGGGCCCGCGCCGAAGCCGCGGCGGACCGGCTCGGCCGGCTCGTGCGTGAGCAGCGCCTCGTCGTCCTCGACCCGTCACGGCCGGACGCGTACCCGGTCGCCGAGGGGTACGCCCCGGGCGAACACCACTTCCCGTACGACTACGCGCGCGTGCCCGACTCCCTGGCCCGCCGCTGGTTCACGGACGAGGAGATGGAGCGCTCACTCGACCACCTCGCGGCGGAGCAGCAGGAGGACGGCGGCTGGCCCGTCAAGTGGCGCCAGTGGGCACCGGGCACGGCCCTGGAGTCGCGTCCGATCGTGACGATCGAGGCACTGCGGACGCTGAGGGCGCACGGACGCGCAGTGCACTGAGCCCCCTGCGCCTCAGCCACCCCTACGGGGTGGTCCTTATCCCCCGAGTGCCCGTACCCCCGCGGTGACGAGGACGGCCGCAGCCACGACGACGAGGAAGGGCGCGCGCAGAATCAGGGCGACCGCTGCCGCTCCGAGCCCCGCGGCCCTGGCGTCGAGGACGAGTGCGCTGTCGGCGCTGAACGTCTGCTGCGCCGTGAGGGCGGCCAGCAGCGCCACCGGGAGCAGCGCGGCGAGCCGCTGCACGAGCGGGCGCTCCAGCACCCCGGCGGGCACCAGGAGGCCGGCCAGTTTGACCAGGTAGCAGGCGACCGCGGTCACGCCGATCGCGATCCAGACGTTCAACGGTCGGTTCCCTTCCGGTTGTTGGTTCCCTGCCGGTCGGTGACGGCCTTCGGGTCGGTGATTTCCTTCCGGCCGCTGCCGATCCTGCGGCCTTCGAGCCAGAGGACTGCGGGCGCGGCGAGCGCCGCGGCCAGCACCGGCACTCCGGCAGGGAGCACCGGTAGCAGCCCGAGCCCGAGGACGACCGCGACACCGGCGACGATCCGCTCGGTCGTCGTCCGAAGCATGGGTGCGAGCAGGGCGAGGAAAACCGCGGGTCCCGCAGCATCGAGCCCCCAGGCGTTGGTGTCGCCGATCGCCTCGGCACCGAGCGCACCGAGCAGCGTGGTGAGGTTCCACAGCACATAGAGGGTGAGGCCGGTGACGGTGAAGCCCAGTCGGGCGGCGCGACGGGTCGGCTGGGCCACGGAGACGGCCGTGGTCTCGTCGATGACCCAGTGGGCGGCGAAGGGGCGTACGGACCGCGGCAGGGCGAGGAGCTGGGACAGCCGCAGACCGTAGAAGGCGTTACGGGTCCCGAGGAAGAAGGCACCCGCCGCTGCGGTGAACGGGTTGCCGCCCGCCGCAAGGGCGCCGACCAGCGCGAACTGCGAGGCGCCGGTGAACACGAGCAGGCTGAGTGCGCATATCTGCAGGACGTCGAGTCCGGCGCCCGCCGCCGTGACGCCGAAGGCGAAGCCGGAGAGGCCGACGGCGACACCGACCCCGAGAGCGTCCCGTACGACCGCGGAGTCGGCCTTCACCCGAGCGCCAGGGCTGCCGGTGTCACCGGAGACGTGTGGTGTGCGGGGTACACCGGATACGCCGTGACCTGCGGGCCCGCGGGCGGCCGGCGGTCCTTCGCCGATGGGTATGTCTGCGGATGCTGTCTGTTCTGCCACGTCGTGGACGTTACGAGGGCGGGCCGCACCCGGTCTTGTACGTTCTTGCGCTCCGCAGGACCGGGCCCGTCCCGCGCACCCGCGACCCGCCTGCCCGCCTGCCCGCCTGCCCGCCTGCTCATCTGCCCGCTGCTCAACGCGCTCCGTCGAGCCCACGCCCCCGCTGGTACGCACCCGGCGGCACCCCCACGATCCGTGCGAAGTGCCGGTTGAGGTGCGGCTGGTCGGTGAAGCCGACCGCCACGGCCGCCTCCGCCGGGGCGATGCCGGCGTCCAGCAGCCGACGGGCGCGGCGGACCCGCGCGTCGGTGAGCCAGGTGTGCGGCGGCATGCCGTAGCTGTCGCGGAAGGCCCGCAGCAGGGCGAACGGGCTGGTGCCGAGCTCGCCTGCCAGGGACTGCAGGGTGGGCGGATCGGACATCCGCTCTTCCAGCAACGCACGGGCGCGTGCCGCGTCGCGCGCGCCCGCAGTGCGCAGCGCGCGCGGGGGCAGAGCGCTGCCGTATGTGCGCAGCATCCGGGAGACCATGATCCGCAGCATGCTGTCGGCGGCGAGCGCGTTGCCCTCCTCGGCCGCGCGATGGACCTCACGGATCAGCCGGGCGGCCTGGTGGTCCACCACATCGGTCTCGGCGAAGCCGGGCGTGCCATGGATGGTGGTCGTCTCGGCGGCGATCTCGGCGACCACCTCCGCCGACGGGTAGAGCGTGTAGTACACCCAGCCCTCGGGGACCCCTGCCCGCGCGGTGTGCGGGACCTCAGGGTTGATCATGACGACGGTGCCTGGTCCGGCGTGCACGACCCCGCCCGGCAGCCCGACGTCCTCGATCCCGCCGGTGATCGTGCCGAAGACGTACCCCTCGTGGCTGTGGCGGGGGAAGGTGTGCCGGACGTAGCGGGCCCGGAGCAGATCGATGCCCGGCAGTCGCTCGTGCTGCCAGTAGCGCGCCCACTCACCCTTGGCCATGAGGACATTCTCGCAGGTCGGGGCTGTTGTCAGTGGTCGGGTGCAGGATGGGTGCATGTCCAGGACGGCGCTCGACTCCTTCTCCCCCGCGACCCGCGGTTGGTTCACGGGGGCGTTCAGCGCGCCCACCGCGGCCCAGGAAGGTGCGTGGCAGGCCATCGGTCAGGGTTCGGATGTGCTGGTCGTGGCCCCGACCGGCTCCGGCAAGACCCTCGCGGCGTTCCTTGCCGCGCTCGACCGGCTCGCGGCCACTCCCCCGCCCGCGGACGCGAAGAAGCGCTGCCGCGTGCTGTACGTGTCGCCGCTGAAGGCGCTCGCGGTCGACGTCGAGCGGAATCTGCGCAGCCCACTGACCGGTATCCGCCAGGAGTCGGTGCGGCTCGGGCTGCCCGAGCCCGAGGTGCGGGTCGGAATCCGCTCCGGCGACACTCCGGCCGCCGAGCGGCGGGCGCTGGCGACGCGTCCGCCGGACATTCTCATCACCACACCCGAGTCGCTGTTCCTGATGCTCACGTCCTCGACGCGCGAGGCGCTGACGGGGATCGAGACGGTGATCCTGGACGAGGTGCACGCGGTCGCGGGCACCAAGAGGGGCGCGCACCTCGCCCTGTCGCTGGAGCGGCTGGACGAGCTGCTGCCGCGCCCGGCCCGCCGGATCGGTCTGTCCGCGACCGTCCGGCCTGTCGACGAGGTGGCGCGCTATCTCTCACCGCAGCGGAAGGTGGAGATCGTCCAGCCGCCTTCCGGCAAGGAGTTCGACCTCTCCGTCGTCGTCCCCGTCGAGGACCTCGGCGAGCTCCGGGGCTCCCCCGCTTCCGAGCCCGACAGTCCTGGCGACAAGCCGTCGATCTGGCCCCATGTCGAGGAGCGCATCGCCGACCTGGTGCAGGCGCACCGCTCGACGATCGTCTTCGCCAACTCCCGCCGCCTTGCGGAGCGGTTGTGCAACAGGCTGAACGAGATCGCGTACGAACGGGCCATGGGCGTGGCTCTCCCGGAAGGCGCCCCGCCGGCCGAGATCATGGCGCAGTCCGGTGCCGCGCAGGGCGCCCCGCCCCTGCTCGCCCGCGCGCACCACGGTTCGGTCTCCAAGGAGCAGCGCGCCCTGGTCGAGGAGGACCTGAAGGCGGGCCGGCTGCCCGCGGTCGTCGCCACGTCCAGTCTGGAACTGGGCATCGACATGGGCGCGGTGGATCTCGTCGTCCAGGTCGAGTCGCCGCCGTCCGTCGCGTCCGGCCTGCAGCGCGTCGGCCGTGCGGGACACCAGGTGGGCGCGGTCTCCACGGGCGTCGTCTTCCCCAAATACCGGGGCGATCTGGTCCAGGCCGCCGTGGTCACCGAGCGGATGCGCACCGGCTCCATCGAGTCGCTCCGTATCCCCGCCAATCCTCTGGACGTGCTGGCCCAGCAGCTCGTCGCGATGGTCGCCCTCGACACCTGGCAGGTGGACGACCTGCTCGCCCTGGTGCGGCGCGCCGCGCCCTTCGCCTCGCTCCCCGAGTCGGCCTTCACGGCCGTGCTGGACATGCTCGCGGGGCGCTATCCGTCCGACGCCTTCGCGGAGCTTCGCCCCCGCGTGGTGTGGGACCGGGTCGCCGGAACGGTCACGGGGCGACCCGGCGCCCAGCGCCTAGCCGTCACCTCAGGCGGCACGATCCCCGACCGCGGACTCTTCGGCGTCTTCCTCGCCGGGTCCGACCCGAAGAAGGGCGGCGGCCGGGTCGGCGAGCTCGACGAGGAGATGGTGTACGAATCCCGCGTCGGGGATGTCTTCACGCTGGGCACGACCTCATGGCGCATCGAGGACATCACGCGCGACCGGGTGCTGGTCTCCCCCGCTCCCGGTGTGCCGGGCCGGCTGCCGTTCTGGAAGGGCGACCAGCTGGGGCGGCCCCTCGAGCTGGGGCGTGCCGTGGGCGCGTTCCTCCGCGAGGTCGGCTCGCTCTCCGAGGAGGACGCCCGGCTGCGGCTGCTGGCCGCCGGTCTCGACGCGTGGGCTGCCGACAATGTGCTCGCGTATCTCGACGAGCAGCGCCGCGCCTGCGGCCATGTGCCCGACGACCGGACGATTCTCGTCGAGCGGTTCCGTGACGAGCTGGGCGACTGGCGGGTCGTGGTGCACTCCCCGTTCGGCGCGCAGGTGCACGCCCCGTGGGCGCTCGCGCTCGGCGCCCGGCTGGCGGAGCGGTACGGGATGGATGCGCAGGTCATGCACGCCGACGACGGCATCGTGCTGCGGCTGCCCGACGCCGATCTGATGGGCCTGGACCTGCTCGACCAGGACCCGGTGCACCTGGACACGACCTACGACAGCGAGCAGGCCCCCGTCGGTGCCGCCGACACCCTCTTCGACAAGGGCGAGATCGGCCAGATCGTGACCGATCAGGTGGGCGGCTCCGCGCTGTTCGCGTCCCGGTTCCGTGAGTGCGCGGCGCGCGCCCTGCTGCTGCCGCGGCGGAATCCCGGCAAGCGCACCCCGCTGTGGCAGCAGCGGCAGCGCGCGGCCCAGCTGCTGCAGGTGGCAAGCGAGTTCGGTTCGTTCCCGATCGTCCTGGAGGCGGTGCGAGAGTGCCTCCAGGACGTCTTCGACGTTCCCGGGCTCGAGGAGCTGATGGGCGACATCGAGTCCCGTCGGGTCCGCCTGGTCGAGGTCACCACCCCCGAGCCCTCCCCGTTCGCCCGCTCCCTCCTCTTCGGGTACGTGGCGCAGTTCCTGTACGAGGGCGACTCACCGCTCGCCGAACGCCGCGCCGCCGCCCTGTCTCTGGACTCACGGCTCCTCGCCGAGCTGCTGGGCCAGGCCGAGCTGCGCGAGCTGCTCGACGCGGACGTGCTGACCGAGCTGGAGCAGGAGCTCCAGTGGCTGACCGACGACCGCCGCGTCAAGGACGCCGAAGGTGTCGCCGATCTGCTGCGCGTCCTCGGGCCGCTCACGACCGCCGAGCTGGAGGAGCGCGGCGCCGACCCGCGCTGGCCCCAGGAGCTCGCCGCGGCCCGCCGGGCCATCCGGGTCCGTATCGCGGGAGCCGAGCACTGGGCGGCGATCGAGGACGCCGGACGGCTGCGGGACGCGCTGGGCACGGCACTCCCGGTGGGCGTGCCCGAGGCGTTCACGGAATCGGTGAAGGACCCCCTGGGCGATCTGCTGGCCCGTTTCGCCCGTACGCACGGGCCGTTCACCTCGTCCCAGGCCGCAGCCCGATTCGGCCTCGGTGCCGCCGTCACCGACGGGGCACTGCAGCGCCTCGCGGCGACCGGACGGGTGGTGCAGGGCGAGTTCCATCCCTCGGGCATCGGCCAGGAGTGGTGCGACGCGGCCGTGCTGAGGCGGCTGCGGCGCCGCTCCCTCGCCGCGCTGCGCGAGGAACTGGAGCCGGTCCCCCCGGCCGCGCTCGCCACGTTCCTCCCCCAGTGGCAGCATCTGGGGAACAGCAGCCTGCGCGGCATCGACGGACTGGCCCGCGCCATCGAGCAGTTGCAGGGCGCGCCGGTGCCCGCCTCCGCGCTGGAGAAACTGATCCTGCCGTCCCGCGTCGCGGGCTACTCTCCCGCCCTTCTCGACGAGCTGACGACAACCGGCGAAGTCGTGTGGGCCGGAGCCGGCGCGCTGCCCGGCAAGGACGGCTGGATCTCCCTCTATCTCGCCGAGGCCGCACCGCTGTTGCTCCCGCAGCCGCACCCGCTGGAGCTGACCGCCGTCCACGAATCGGTGCTCACCACGCTGTCCGGCGGGTACGGGCTGTTCTTCCGCCAGATCGCCGACCAGGTTCGCGCCACCACCCACCCCGACGCCACCGATCCCCAACTGGCCGACGCCCTCTGGGACCTGGCCTGGTCGGGGCGGCTCACCAATGACACGCTGGCGCCGCTGCGTTCGCTCCTCAGCTCGGGCCGCACCGCGGGCTCCACGGCGCACCGCGCCAAGCGCACGATCCCCCGCGGGCGTTACGGCTCGCTTACGGCCGCCGCCCGTCCCGCGTCCCGTACGGGCCCGCCCACCGTCTCCGGTCGCTGGTCCCTGCTCCCCGCCCAGGAGCCGGACCCCACGCACCGCGCCCACGCCCTGGCCCGCACCCTCCTGGACCGCCATGGCGTGGTCACCCGGGGCGCGGTCGCCGCCGAAGGGGTCGAGGGCGGCTTCTCGGCCACGTACCGCATCCTGTCCGCCTTCGAGGACAGCGGGCAGGCCCGGCGCGGCTATGTCGTCGAGGGCCTGGGCGCCGCCCAGTTCGCGATGGACGGCGCGGTCGACCGGCTGCGCGCTGCTGCCACCGCCCGCGACCGCGCCGACGGGCACGCGCCGCCCCGCGCGCTGGTGCTGGCCGCGGCCGATCCGGCGAACGCGTACGGGGCGGCGCTGTCCTGGCCCGAGCCGCCGACCGGCGCGGGCCACAAGCCGGGGCGCAAGGCGGGCTCCCTCGTCGTCCTCGTCGACGGCGAGCTCACGCTCTACATGGAGCGCGGCGGCAAGACCCTGCTGTCCTGGCCCACCGAGCCGGATGCCCCCGCGCTCCGGTCCGCCGCCGAGGCCCTCGCTGCCGCAGCCCGGGCGGGCACACTCGGCACGGTCACGGTCGAGCGGATCAACGGAGCCGCGGCCCTGACCTCCCCCCTGTCCCGCTCCTTGGAGGAGTCCGGCTTCCACGCCACCCCGCGAGGCCTCCGGATACGCCCGTAGCAGCCCACGGCCGCCGCCGCGCCCGCGCCCGTCGTCACGCATCATGGATGCCATGCCCGAAGGAGACACCGTCTGGCTGACCGCCCGGAAGCTGCACGACGCCCTTGCCGGACGGACACTCACCCGCTCCGACCTGCGGGTTCCACGGTTCGCCACCGCGGACCTCACGGGCCGGGAGGTCCTTGACGTCACCCCGCGCGGCAAGCATCTCCTCACGCGTATCGAGGGCGGCCTCACCCTCCACTCGCACCTGCGGATGGACGGTTCCTGGCAGGTCTACGCGGTCGGGGAGCGCTGGCGCGGCGGCCCGAGCCACCAGATCCGGGCGATCCTCGGCAACGACCAGAGCACCGCCGTCGGCTACCGCCTCCCCGTCCTGGAGCTGCTCCGCACCAAGGACGAGGCGCAGGTCGTCGGCCATCTCGGCCCCGATCTGCTGGGCCCGGACTGGGATCCCGCCACCGCGGCGCGCAATCTGCTGGCCGACCCCGCCCGTCCCCTCGGCGAAGCCCTGCTCGACCAGCGCAATCTGGCGGGGATCGGCAATGTCTACAAGTCGGAGCTGGCTTTCATGGCGCGGGTCACGCCCTGGCTGCCGGTCGGTGACCTACCCGCCGGCGTCCCCGACCGGCTCGTCGCCACGGCCCATCGCCTCCTGGAGGCGAACAAGGACCGTTTCGACCGCCGCACGACACCCATCGCGCGTGGCACCGCGCAACGCCGCACCGAGCAGCGCCTGTTCGTCTACGGACGCGAGGGCCACCCCTGTCTGCGCTGCGGCACCCCGATCCGCAGGGCAGGCCAGGACGACCGCGTCACCTACTGGTGCCCCGGCTGCCAGTCCGGCCCCGCCGGCGGGACCGCGACACCCAGTTGACGACCCGTCAGATACGGTCGTACGGTCTCCGGCATGCCCCTCACCGCGTACGACCTCACCGGCCGCACCGCGTTCGTCACCGGTGCGGCGAGCGGCATAGGCCGCGCCACCGCCGTCCTCCTCGCCCAGGCGGGCGCCACCGTCCACTGCGCGGACGTGCACGAGAAGGGCCTCCACGAGACCCGGACCCTGATCGATGACGCCGAGGGCACCGCCCACACCCACCTCGTCGACGTCAGCGACCGCGACCGGCTCCACGCGGCCGTGGAAGCTGCCGTGCAAGTGACGGGACCCCTGCACATCATGGCCGCGGTCGCCGGAATCATGCACTCCAGCCCGGTTCTGGAGACCCGCGACGAGGACCTGGACCGGGTTCTCGCGGTCAACTTCAAAGGCGTGCTCCACGCCTGCCAGGCCGCCGCCCGATCCATGATCGACACGGGCGTCAGGGGCTCCATCGTCACCATGGCCTCCGGCGCCGTCGACGCCGCGAACCCGGGGCTGCTCTGCTACAGCGCCGCGAAGGCCGCCGTCGTGCAGCTGACCAGGACCCTGGCCGCCGAGCTCGGACCGCACGGCATCCGGGTGAACGCGGTCGCACCGGGCTGGATCCGCACCCCCATGACCGACCGTCATGACGCGGGCCTTCAGCGGAAGGCGGAGGCCGCCATGGTCCGGCTGTCACCGCTCGGCCGGGTCGGCGAGCCCGAGGACATCGCGCACGCGATCCTCCATCTCGCCTCCGACGCGTCGTCGTTCACGACGGGTCAGATCCTCCGCCCGAACGGGGGCGTCGCGATGCCGTGGTAGCCGTGGACGTTCCCCCGGCCGCACCGGCACCCCCGGCCCGCGACGCGACATGCACCGGCAGCAGGCTGAGCCCCCACCCGCCTGCCGCCACTGCCCCCTCGACGAGTCCCGCCTGCTCCGGCACCAGCGCCAGCCGCAGAACGGCCCACCACCACAGTGCGCCCAGTGCGAATGCCGGCAGCAGGACCCATCGCCTTACCATGGCCGCCTCCTCCGGTCGACGCTAGACCGGACCGATCACTCGGCGGGAGGGCGCACCGGATGCACACCGGGCGCGCCTGCGGCGTATGCGCCAGGCGCCCCAGGGGTGCATGCCCCGGGCCACGCGCCCGCGCACATCCCGCACCGCAGCCAGCGGTACAGCGGCCACAGGCGCCGGCACAGCAACGCCCACGACCTCAGCAGCACCCGCGCCCGCAGCCGCGCCCCCGGGCGAGGCAGGGGTACCCGCACCCCCGAGCAAGGCGGGAGCGGAACCCGCGCCCAAGGCGGCCCCCGGGTACCTCTCGGACACCCCCGGAGGCCCCTCGGACGCCGTCACCACCGGACGCTCGCCTAGACGCTCTCCGCTTGGAACATCCAGGCATGCTTCTCCAGATCGCGCGTGAGCCCGATCAGGATGTCCTGGCTCACGGGGTCGGGCTCCGCCGTGGCGTCGATGCGCTCCCGCATCTTGCCGATCACGGCACCGAGCGCCTGCACCATCGTGCTGACCACATCCGCGTCCTGGATCCAGCCCTCCGGCACCTTCCCGATCGCGCTCGACGACGCCACGGTCCCGGCCCGCCCGTCCGGAGTGACACCGATCGCCGAGGCCCGTTCCGCCACGATGTCGGAGTGCTGCCGCGCCGTGGCGACGACGTCGTCCAGCTGAAGGTGGACGGAGCGGAAGCGCGGACCGACCACGTTCCAGTGGACCTGCTTGGCCACCAGCGCCAGATCGACCAGATCCACCAGCGCGCCCTGGAGTGCCTCGCCGGTGACCTTCCGGTCCGCCTCGGAAAGTGGGCTCTTCACGACAGACATGCGTGACCTCCCTTGAGATGACACCGCATCCCACGATGGCACATATGCCGGAAAACGGTCATTCGACGGCAAAGTGAAACCCCGGCCGGACACCCACCCGGCCGGGGCTCACACGTGGAGATTCAGCGTACGGAGGCCATGAGGCACATCGCCGTCACGCGGCGACGACATCCACCGCTTCCGCGGGCGCCTTGATCGTCACCCGCTCCGTCGGCACGCCCGCCACCGACGTCACGGACACGGAATTGAGCATCGGGCGTACCGGCGCACGCACCGGCTCACTCGCCGCTGCCGACTCGGCCAGCTCGGCCAGTGACAGCTCGTCGCTCACTTCACGCATGAGCTCGGACATCCGTACGTCAAGCGCGTCGCAGATCGCGGAGAGCAGCTCGGAGGAAGCCTCCTTCTGCCCCCGCTCCACCTCGGAGAGATAGCCGAGCGATACTCGGGCGGACGAGGAGACTTCGCGCAGAGTACGGCCCTGGCGCTGGCGCTGCCGACGCAGCACGTCACCCAGCAGGCGACGGAGCAGAATCATCGGTGGCTCCCTCCTCGGACCGCGTAGCCGCATCCTTCACGCCCCACCGTACCGCCTCGCGCTGCGGCCGTGCGGGGAGCGATGACGTGTTCACTCAGGGCTGCAAACATCAAGTCCCCCCGTTCTGTTCCGTATCCTGTGCCCGCTCATTCCCCGGGAGTTCGCCGACAAGCACTCCCGCGAGCAGATCCAGCACGCTCCGTACACTCTCTCTACGGATTTCCGCACGGTCACCGTTCAATCGCAGGGCGGCCACTTTCCGTGTCCCGCCGGGTCCGGCGACCGCCACGAAGACCGTTCCGACGGGCTGCCCGTCCTGCTGCTCGGGTCCCGCGACGCCCGTGGTCGCGATCCCCCAGCCGGCCCCGAGCCTCACCCGCACCCCTGCCGCCATCTGGGCCGCGACATCCGGATCCACCGCGCCACGAGCGGCCAGCAGGGCTCCGTCGACGCCCAGGATGTCCTGCTTCACGCCCGTCGCGTACGCCGTCACGGAGCCGCGGAAGGACTTCGAGGCGCCGGGCACCGCGGTCAGCTCCGCGGCCACCAGGCCGCCGGTGAGCGACTCGGCGACGGCGAGTGTCTCGCCCCGCTCCGCGAGCAGCGCGAGCACCCCGGCCGCGGCGCCCGGCACGGCGCTCATCGCGAGCGCTCCGCGCCGTCCCGTCCGGTCGTCTGCGCCTCGGCGGCGGCACGCTCGGCCCGCTGGGCCGCGAGCCCCTTGCGCCGCAGGACCACCGCCTGACGGACGTAGTCGAGCCCGGTGACCACGGTCAGTACGACCGCCACGGCCATCACCCACCACCGCAGGGTGGCCAGCGGACCGGTCAGCACGAGCACGTACATCCCGACCGCGGCGCCCTGTGCGAGCGTCTTCATCTTGCCGCCGCGGCTGGCCGGGATCACCCCGTGCCGGATCACCCAGAAGCGCATCAGCGTGATCCCCAGCTCACGGAAGAGGATCACTCCCGTCACCCACCAGGGCAGATCACCGAGCGCCGAGAGACAGATCAGACCGGCCGCCATGATCGCCTTGTCGGCGATCGGGTCGGCGATCTTCCCGAAGTCGGTGACCAGGTTGTACGCACGCGCCAAATGGCCGTCGAAGATGTCCGTGATCATGGCTACGGCGAAGGCCGCCCAGGCCCACGCACGCCAGACCGGGTCGTGGCCACCGTCCTGGAGCAGCAGGATCACGAACGCCGGCACGAGCAGCAGCCGCACCATCGTGAGGATGTTGGCGATGTTCCACAGGCTGGCCTGATTGACGGCCGCAGCACCCAGCTTGCCCCCGGGCGCCGGCCTTCCGGTCCCGCCCGCCGCGGATGCCGGGACTCCCGTCATCTGGCTGCCTCCTCACGACATTCCGTAACAACCTGGGCCACCAGGTCGACGCCCTCAGTGCCCACCACCTTGGCCTCGACCATACGTCCGGGGACCAGGCCATCGGCACCCGTGAAGATCACCTGACCGTCGGTCTCGGGTGCCTGGTGCGCGGCCCGGCCCACCGCCGCGTACTCGTCCTCGTCCGCGTCCTCGTCCTGATCCGCATCGAAGACGGACTCGACCAGTACTTCCAGGGTCTCTCCGATCCGCTCTTCCGCGCGCTGGGCGGTCAGCTCCTCGGCGAGTCGGGACAGCTTCGCAAGGCGCTCGTCCACGACGTCCTGGTCCAGCTTGTGGTCGTACGTGGCGGCCTCGGTGCCCTCCTCGTCGGAGTAGCCGAAGACGCCGATCGCATCCAGCCGCGCGGCCGTGAGGAAGCCCTCGAGCTCGGCGAAGTCCCGCTCGGTCTCGCCGGGGAAGCCCACGATGAAGTTGGAGCGCACACCGGCCGTCGGGGCCTTCGTACGGATCGTCTCCAGCAGCTCCAGGAAGCGCTCGGTGTCGCCGAAGCGGCGCATCGCGCGCAGCACACCGGGCGCGCTGTGCTGGAAGGACAGGTCGAAGTAGGGCGCGACGTTCTCCGTCGACGTGAGGACGTCGATGAGGCCCGGGCGCATCTCGGCGGGCTGCAGATAGCTGACCCGCACGCGTTCGATCCCGTCGACGGCGGCCAGCTCCGGCAGCAGGGTCTCCAGCAGCCGGATGTCGCCGAGGTCCTTGCCGTACGACGTGTTGTTCTCGGAGACCAGCATGATCTCCTTGACGCCCTGCTCGGCGAGCCAGCGCGTCTCGCCCAGCACATCGCTGGGGCGCCGCGAGATGAAGGAGCCGCGGAAGGACGGAATGGCGCAGAAGGAGCAGCGTCGGTCGCAGCCGGAGGCGAGCTTCACCGATGCGACGGGGCTGGTGTCCAGGCGGCGGCGCAGGGGGGCGCGCGGCCCGGAGGCGGGCGCGAGACCGTCCGGCAGATCGGCGGGCACGTTCTCCGGAGCCTGAGCCGGAGCCGGAGCCTGGGCGTGCCCGGGGAGGGCCACGTCGGCCGCCTGTCGCTCCGCCGGGCTGATCGGCAGCAGCTTGCGCCGGTCGCGCGGGGTGTGCGAGGCGTGGATGCCGCCGTTCAGGATGGTCTGGAGCCGGTCGGAGATGTCGGCGTAGTCGTCGAAGCCGAGCACCCCGTCCGCCTCGGGCAGGGCCTCCGCGAGCTCCTTGCCGTACCGCTCGGCCATGCAGCCCACGGCGACGACGGCCTGGGTCTTCCCGTGATCCTTCAGATCGTTGGCTTCGAGGAGTGCGTCGACGGAGTCCTTCTTGGCGGCCTCGACGAATCCGCAGGTGTTGACGACCGCGACATCCGCGTCGGCGGCTTCCTCGACGAGCTCCCAGCCGTCCGCTGCCAAGCGGCCTGCGAGCTCCTCCGAGTCCACCTCGTTACGGGCGCAGCCAAGAGTGACAAGGGCGACGGTACGGCGTTCGGGCATGGGCTCAAGACTACTTTGTCCTGGCCCACACCCGATCCGCGAGGTGAACAGTCGGGAACGAACGGTCCCGGAGGTCAGCCGGCCTCGGGGTCGCCCTTCGAGTACGACAGCCGCTCGACCTGCCCGGGCTCGAACTTGTCCTCGACCTTCTTGCCGTTCACATAGAGCTCGATCGCACCGGCGTTGCCCAGGATCAGGTCCAGCCGCTCCTCGTCCTGGAACGTCTTGGACTCGCCCGCGAGGAGCAGCCCGTCGAAGAGCAGCTTCCCATTGGCGGACTTGGCGGAGATCCAGCTCTTGTCGTCGATGGCGGACAGCTTCACCGTCACCTTGTCCTGCGGAACAGCGGCGATCGCGCTCTCCGAGGGCGCCGGCGGGGGCGCGACGGGCTGGGTCGGGGTCGGCTTCGGGGTGGTCTTCGCCGGGGCCGGGCCTGCGACCTGCTTGCCGCCGTTGGCGTCGTCCCCGCCGCTGAAGAGCGTGAAGCCGGCGAAGCCGACGACCGCGACGATCGCCGCAACCATGGCGGCGGTCCAGTTCGGGCGCCTGGGCTCGGGGCGGATACGTTCCGCCTCGAAGAGCGGCGCGGCAGGGGTGGGCGCCGGACGGCCGCCGTGGTCGGCGTCGTACTGCGCGACGAGCGGGGCGGGGTCCAGTCCTACGGCGCGCGCGAGCGTCCTGATGTGCCCGCGTGCGTACACATCGCCGCCGCAGCGGGAGAAGTCGTCCTGCTCGATCGCCTGCACGATGGGGACGCGGACACGGGTGGAGGTACTGACCTCGTCCACGGTCAGACCTGCGTCGATACGACCCTGCTGGAGCGAGCGACCGATGGAGGGCAGGTCGTCTCCGAACAAGGGCCGGTCGTCCTCGGTGGAAGGCCGGGCGTCTTCGGGGGAGTTGCCGATGGACACGGGGGCGCCTTTCGAGCGTGTAGCCACCTGCTGGATGTTCAGTCTAGGGGTGGTACGAAAGGGTGGGGCAACCGGGCGGATGCCGTTTGTACGCCATCAGAATGGCCGGACAGCATGGCCGGACAGCGAGAGGGTGGGACACGAACCCGTCCCTCCTCCCAACTTGACGTACAACCAAGGGAAACGGTTGCCTCACAATCCCGTACGTCATCCTTTATGACATCCCTTAGGAGTCAGACTCCCCACGGATCACGGCAAGCACTCCATCCAGCTCATCAGGTTTCACCAGAACGTCGCGCGCCTTGGACCCCTCGCTGGGTCCGACGATGTTCCGCGACTCCATCAGATCCATCAGCCGGCCGGCCTTCGCGAAGCCGACGCGCAGCTTCCGCTGGAGCATGGACGTCGACCCGAACTGGGTGGAGACCACCAGCTCGGCGGCCTGGCAGAGCAGATCCAGATCGTCGCCGATGTCCTCGTCGATCTCCTTCTTCTGCTTCGTCCCGACCACCACGTCGTCCCTGAAGACGGGGGCCATCTGGTCCTTGCAGTGCTGGACGACGACCGCGACCTCCTCCTCGGTCACGAAGGCGCCCTGCATACGGGTCGGCTTGTTGGCCCCCATCGGGAGGAAGAGGCCGTCGCCCTTGCCGATCAGCTTCTCGGCGCCGGGCTGGTCGAGGATGACGCGGCTGTCGGCGAGCGACGAGGTCGCGAAGGCGAGCCGGGACGGCACGTTCGCCTTGATCAGACCGGTGACGACGTCGACCGAAGGCCGTTGGGTGGCCAGTACCAGATGGATGCCGGCCGCGCGCGCCAGCTGAGTGATCCGGACGATGGCGTCCTCGACGTCCCGCGGGGCGACCATCATCAGGTCCGCGAGCTCGTCGACGATCACCAGCAGATACGGGTACGGCTGGAGCTCGCGCTCGCTTCCCTCGGGCGGCTTCACCTTGCCGTTGCGGATGGCCTGGTTGAAGTCGTCGATGTGCCGGTAGCCGTACGCCGCGAGGTCGTCGTAGCGCAGGTCCATCTCGCGGACGACCCACTGGAGTGCCTCGGCGGCCCGCTTGGGGTTGGTGATGATCGGCGTGATCAGATGCGGGATGCCTTCGTAGGCGGTGAGCTCGACCCGCTTGGGGTCGACGAGGACCATCCGGACGTCCTCCGGGGTCGCTCTCATCATCACCGAGGTGATGAGGCAGTTGATGCAGGACGACTTTCCGGAGCCGGTGGCGCCGGCGACCAGGACGTGCGGCATCTTCGCCAGGTTGGCCATGACGTAGCCGCCCTCGACGTCCTTGCCGAGTGCCACCAGCATCGGGTGGTCGTCCCCCGCGGCGTCCGCCAGCCGCAACACGTCGCCGAGGTTGACCATCTCGCGGTCGGAGTTGGGGATCTCGATGCCGACGGCGGACTTGCCGGGGATCGGCGAGATGATCCGTACGTCGGGGCTGGCCACGGCGTACGCGATGTTCTTGGTCAGCGCGGTGATCCGCTCGACCTTCACGGCCGGGCCGAGCTCCACCTCGTAGCGCGTGACCGTAGGCCCGCGGGTGAAGCCGGTGACGGCGGCGTCGACCTTGAATTCCGCGAAGACGTTCGTCAGCGAGGCGACGATCGCGTCGTTGGCGGCACTGCGGGTCTTGCCCGGTCCACCACGCTCGAGCAGATCGAGCGACGGCAGGGCGTACGTGATGTCGCCGGACAGCTGCAGCTGCTCGGCGCGCGGCGGAAGCGGCTGGGGTGCCTCGGGCGCGGACTTGGTCAGGTCCGGTACGGAGACACTCGGCTCGGGCTGCCCGGTCCGCGCGCCGGGTACCGGACCGGCGGCACGCTGCCGGTCGGCGGTGAGGTCCCGGGTCAGATCGGCGACGACCGGGGAGGGCGGCATTCCGTTCAGTACGGCCCCGTCGAGAGCCGCCGCGGCGGCCGCGGCCACGTCGACCGCATCCATGGACCGGTCCAGGCCGGCGGGCTGGGCGGACGTCCTGCGCGGCCGGCGCCGGGAGAGCGCCTCCTCCTCCACGGACTCGGCGTCGTACACCTCCGCCCCGGACGACGGGCCGCGGCGGCGCGAGGGCCTGGCGGGCACGGTGTCACGCCACTGCTCGTCGTACCGCGCGTCGTCGTCCTCACCGTCCTCGCGCGCTCCGGGCTCGTAGGGCGCGTCGATCAGGCCGAGCCTGACCCCGAGCCCGCGCAGCCGTTGCGGGATGGCGTTGACCGGGGTCGCGGTGACGACCAGCAGGCCGAAGACGGTGAGCAGCACCAGCAGCGGTACGGCGAGGACCGTGCCCATCGCGAGGATCAACGGCTTGGAGGCGGCCCAGCCGATCAGCCCGCCCGCGTCCTGCATCGCCTCCGAGCCTTCGCCGCGGCCCGGCGCACCGCAGGCGATGTGGACCTGGCCGAGCACGCCGATGACGAGGGCCGAGAGGCCGATGACGATGCGTCCGTTGGCCTCGGGCTTCTCGGGGTAGAGGATCAGCCGCACGGCGATCGCGGCGAGCAGTATCGGCACGAGCAGGTCGAGCCGGCCGAATGCGCCCGTGACGAGCATTTCGACGAGGTCGCCGACCGGACCGCGCAGATTGGACCAGGTACCGGCGGCGACGATCAGCGCGATGCCGAGCAGGAGGAGCGCGAGGCCGTCCTTGCGGTGCGCCGGGTCGAGTCCCTTGGCGCCGCGCCCTATGCCGCGGAGCATCGCGCCGACGGCGTGCGCGACGCCCAGCCACAGGGCGCGTGCGAGCCGGTACACGCCCCCGGTAGGGCTGGGGGCGGGCCTGGGCGCGGCCTTCTTCGCCGCCGTCTTCCTGGCGGGTGCCTTCTTCGCGGGGGTGGTCTTCTTGGCGGCGGGCTTCTTCGCCGCGGGCTTCTTGGCGGGCGCCGCCTTCTTCGCGGCGCCAGTCGTACGGCCGGCGCGCGGCTTTGCGGTGCCCGCCGTGCCCTGGGAACCCTTGCCGGACGTACGTGAGGCCATGATGGTGAGGTTACCGGTGTGAACGGCGGGGGACACGCGTGCCCACCGCTTCACCCGTTCGTGTCGCCCTTACTGCACCCGGAAACTGACGTTTCCTCAAACGACACGCCTGCAGCAGGCGACCAGATCCTGTCCGACCGATGATCCGTCCGGCCGATGGCGCCGGTCGCGCCTGATCGGCCGGACCGGATCCGGGCGTACCCTCCGGATCCGGGCCGCTCTTGCCGGATCAGGCCTAGCTCTGCGAAGGCAACGTGGGCGCACCGCTGCCCGTGCCCGGCTCCAGGGCGTCCAGCGCCCTGCGCAGACCGGTGAGTTTACGCTCGAGATGGGCCGCGGTGGCGACCGCGGCGGCGTCGGCCGACTCGTCGTCGAGCTGCTTGGACAGCGCCTCGGCCTGCTCCTCAACGGCAGCGAGCCGCGCCGAGAGTTCGGCGAGGAGGCCTGCCGGCTCCTTGCTGTCGCCGGCGCCCGCGTGGCCGCCCTCCAACTGGAGCCGGAGCAGCGCGGCCTGCTCGCGCAGCTGGCAGTTCTTCATGTAGAGCTCGACGAAGACGGAGACCTTCGCGCGCAGCACCCACGGGTCGAACGGCTTGGAGATGTAGTCCACCGCGCCCGCGGCGTACCCGCGGAAGGTGTGGTGCGGGCCGTGGTTGATCGCGGTCAGGAAGATGATCGGGATGTCCCTGGTCCGTTCCCGTCGCTTGATGTGCGCGGCGGTCTCGAATCCGTCCATTCCTGGCATCTGGACGTCCAGCAGAATGACCGCGAAATCGTCCGTCAGCAGCGCTTTGAGCGCTTCCTCCCCGGACGATGCCCGTACCAGCGTCTGATCGAGCGCAGAGAGGATGGCCTCCAGCGCCAGCAGATTCTCCGGCCGGTCATCGACCAGGAGGATCTTGGCCTTCTGCACCATGCCTCGCCCTCCTCGCCCCGGCTTGGGGTCACCCCAGCTCGACGAGCCGGGGGAAGCACCGGGCGCCGCCCCAGGGGACGACTCCCTTGCGTCGCCCGTCCTTGTGCCGGTCATGGTAGCCGCACCCCGCCCGTCGCCACACCCTGTCACCGCGATGTCACTGTGCACGTAGCAGAAACGCGGTGGGAGACCAGAAGGTTCCCCGGATACCGCCCTCTCACACGCTTTCGGGCACAGCCAGTCAGCAACTCGCGGAAATTCGCACAGGCTGCAATCAGACCGTGATACGCCCGCGACCAATCTTCGTCACTTTCCGCGCATCCACTGCTCCATGACCGAGAGCAGATGATCAGGGTCGACCGGCTTGGTGACGTAGTCGGACGCGCCCGACTCGATCGCCTTCTCCCGGTCGCCCTTCATCGCCTTCGCGGTGAGCGCGATGATCGGCAGCCCGGCGAACTGCGGCATCCTGCGGATCGCCGTCGTCGTCGCATAGCCGTCCATCTCGGGCATCATGATGTCCATCAGTACGACCGTCACATCGTCGTGCTGCTCCAGGACTTCGATGCCCTCGCGCCCGTTCTCCGCGTACAGCACGGACAGCCCGTGCTGCTCCAGCACGCTGGTGAGCGCGAAGACGTTGCGGATGTCGTCGTCGACGATGAGCACCTTCTCGCTGTGGAACTCGAAGGTGCGTCGCGGTTCGGGCGCGGCCTCCTGCGGGTGCTGACCGGGCGCCCACGAGTCCTGCGCCGCACCCGCCGATCCGGCCGGCTGGCCGGGCAGGGCGGACCTCAGGTCCGTACCGCCCAGTGCCTTGCGGCGGCGCCGGAAGAGCATGGCCGAGCCGGCTGCGTGCCCGTCGACGCTCGACGGCAGCGCACTCGGGGAGTGCTGGGAGTACTGGGAGTGTTGGGGCTGCTGATCCTGCGTACCGTCGTCGACGGCCGCCGGGTCGTCGACCTGGGCGAACTGCACATCGGCTCCCGGAGCGAGCTGCGGGTAGCCCTGCGGCGGCAGTTCGCTCGGGTGGAGCGGCAGATACAGCGTGAACGTCGAACCGCGGCCCGGCTCGCTCGCCGCATGGATCTCGCCGCCCAGCAGCCGGGCGATCTCCCGGCTGATGGACAGCCCCAGCCCCGTACCGCCGTACTTGCGGCTGGTCGTTCCGTCCGCCTGCTTGAACGCCTCGAAGATGACCCGCATCTTGCTGGCGGCGATGCCGATACCGGTGTCGGTGACCGAGAAGGCGATCAGATCGCCGTCCGCGTCGCGCAGCGAGCCCGCCTCCAGCAGCTGCTCGCGGATCGACTGCGGTACGTCGGCGCTCGCCGGCCGGATCACCAGCTCCACCGCACCCGTGTCGGTGAACTTCACCGCGTTCGACAGCAGATTGCGCAGGACCTGCAGCAGCCGCTGCTCGTCCGTGTGCAGCGTGGCCGGCAGCTCGGGCGAGACCCGCACCGAGAAGTCGAGCCCCTTCTCCGCCGTGAGCGGCCGGAACGTCGCCTCCACATAGTCGACGAGCTGCACCAGCGCGATACGGGTCGGGCTGACGTCCATCTTGCCCGCCTCGACCTTCGACAGATCGAGAATGTCGTTGATGAGCTGGAGCAGATCGGAGCCCGCGCCGTGGATCGTCTCGGCGAACTCGACCTGCTTCGGCGTGAGATTGCTGTCGGCGTTGTCCGCGAGCAGCTTGGCGAGGATCAGCAGCGAATTGAGCGGAGTGCGCAGCTCGTGCGACATGTTCGCCAGGAACTCGGACTTGTAGCGCATGGAGACCGCGAGTTGCTCGGCCCGCTCCTCCAACACCTGCCGTGCCTCCTCGATCTCGGTGTTCTTCACCTCGATGTCGCGGTTCTGCTGGGCCAGCAGCTCGGCCTTCTCCTCCAGCTCGGCGTTGGAGGCCTGCAGCGCACTCTGCCGGTTCTCCAGCTCGGCCGAGCGCTCGCGCAGCTGCTCCGTCAGCTCCTGCGACTGCTTGAGCAGCACCTCGGTCTTCGTGTTGACGCTGATGGTGTTGACGCTCGTCGCGATCATCTCGGCGATCTGGTTGAGGAAATCGCGCTGGATCTGGGTGAACGGCTGGAACGACGCCAGCTCGATCACACCGAGGACCTTCCCCTCGAAGAGCACCGGCAGGACGATCACGTACGCGGGCGGGGCCTCACCGAGTCCCGACGAGATCTTCAGATAGCCCGGCGGAACGTTGACCTGGATCGTCCGCTTCTCCTCGGCCGCCGTCCCGATCAAGGTCTCCCCGGGTCGGAACGAGGTGGGCATCGAGCCCGCCGAGTAGCCGTAACTGCCGCGCATCACCAGCTCGTACGAGCCCTCACCACCCGCACCGAGCTCCCCGCCACCGCCCGTGGGCATCGCCAGGAAGAACGCGCCGTGCTGTGCCGAGACCACCGGCGTCAGCTCGCTCATGATGAGCGAGGCGACGTCGTCGAGATCGCGGCGGCCCTGCATCAGACCCGAGATACGCGCCAGGTTGCCCTTGAGCCAGTCCTGCTCCTCGTTGGCCAGGGTGGTGTCGCGCAGGTTCGCGATCATCGTGTTGATGTTGTCCTGGAGGACCTGGATCTCGCCCGCCGCGTCCACATCGATCTTGAGGTTGAGGTCACCGCGGGTCACCGCGGTGGCGACGGCGGCGATCGCGCGCACCTGCCGGGTCAGGTTCCCGGCCATCTCGTTCACGGACTCGGTGAGGTCGCGCCACGTACCGTCGACGTCCCGCACGCGCGCCTGGCCGCCCAGCATGCCATCCGTGCCCACCTCGCGGGCCACGCGCGTGACCTCCTCGGCGAAGGACGAGAGCTGGTCGACCATCGTGTTGATGGTGTCCTTCAGGTCCTGGATCTCGCCGCGCGCATCGATGTCGATCTTCTTGGTGAGATCACCCTTGGCGATGGCGGTGGTGACCGTGGCGATCTGGCGCACCTGTCCGGTCAGATTCGACGCCATCGAGTTCACGGACTCGGTGAGGTCCTTCCACGTACCGGAGACGCCGGGCACGCGGGCCTGGCCGCCGAGGATGCCCTCCGTACCCACCTCACGGGCCACGCGCGTGACTTCGTCCGCGAACGACGACAGCGTCGTCACCATCGTGTTGACGGTGTCGGCGAGCTCGGCGACCTCGCCTCGCGCCTCGACGGTCACCTTCTTGGTCAGATCGCCGTTGGCGACCGCGGACGACACCCGGGAGATGTTCCGCACCTGGCTGGTCAGGTTGTTCGCCATCAGGTTGACGTTGTCGCTGAGGTCCTTCCAGATGCCGGTGACACCACGCACGCGGGCCTGGCCGCCGAGAATGCCCTCCGTACCCACCTCACGGGCGACTCGCGTCACCTCGTCGGCGAAGTTGGAAAGCTGGTCGACCATCGTGTTGACGGTCGTCACCAGCTCCAGGATCTCGCCCTTGGCGTCGACGGTGATCTTCTTCGACAGATCGCCCTTGGCGACCGCCGTCGTCACCTCGGCGATGTTGCGCACCTGCGAGGTCAGGTTGTTGGCCATGAAGTTGACGGACTGGGTGAGGTCCTTCCAGGTACCGGAGACGCCCTGCACCTCGGCCTGGCCGCCCAGGATGCCCTCGGTGCCCACCTCACGGGCCACCCGGGTCACCTGCTCCGCGAAGTTCGAGAGCTGGTCCACCATCGTGTTGAGGGTGTTCTTCAGCTCCAGGATCTCGCCGCGCGCGTCCACGTCGATCTTCTGCGACAGGTCACCGCGCGCCACGGCCGTGGCGACCTGCGCGATGTTGCGCACCTGGGCCGTGAGGTTGCCGGCCATGCCGTTCACGGAGTCCGTCAGATCGCGCCACACGCCGGCGACGCCCGGCACCTGCGCCTGGCCGCCGAGCCGGCCGTCCGTGCCCACCTCGCGGGCCACCCGGGTGACCTGCTCGGCGAACGCCGACAGCTGGTCGACCATCGTGTTGATGGTGTTCTTGAGTTCGAGGATCTCGCCGCGCGCATCGACATCGATCTTCTGCGACAGGTCTCCGCGCGCCACGGCCGTGGTCACCTGAGCAATCTGCCGCACCTGCGACGTCAGGTTCCCCGCCATGAAGTTGACGGAGTCCGTGAGCTCCTTCCAGGTGCCGGAGACACCGTCGACGCGGGCCTGGCCGCCGAGCCGGCCCTCCGTACCCACGTCGCGCGCCATCCGTGTCACCTGGTCGGCGAACGACGACAGCTGCGCCACCATCGTGTTGACGGTGTTCTTCAACTCCAGCATCTCGCCGGCCACGTCGACCGTGACCTTCTGCGACAGATCACCGTTAGCCACCGCCGTCGTCACCTGCGCGATGTCCCGCACCTGACCGGTGAGGTTACGGAACGCCGTGTTCACCGAGTCGGTCAGGTCCTTCCACGTACCCGCCGCACCCGGCACCTCGGCCTGACCGCCCAGCCGGCCCTCGACGCCGACCTCCCGGGCCACCCTGGTCACTTCGGAGCCGAACGACTGCAGCTGATCCACCATCGTGTTGACGGTGTTCTTCAACTCCAGCATCTCGCCCGCGACATCGACCGTGACCTTCTGCGACAGATCACCGTTCGCCACCGCCGTCGTCACCTGGGCGATGTCCCGCACCTGCGTCGTCAGGTTGCGGAAGACGGTGTTGACCGAGTCGGTCAGGTCCTTCCACGTCCCGGCCGCACCCGGCACCTGCGCCTGGCCGCCCAGCAGACCCTCGGCTCCCACCTCGCTCGCCACGCGGGTCACTTCGTCCGCGAACGTACGGAGCGTCTCCGTCATCTGGTTGATGGTCTCGGCCAGCTGCGCCACCTCGCCTCGCGCGCTGACCGTGACCTTCTGCGACAGATCACCGTTGGCGACGGCCGTGGTGACTTCCGCGATGCCGCGCACCTGCGAGGTGAGGTTGCCCGCCATCGTGTTGACGGAGTCGGTGAGGTCCTTCCACACACCGGCGACGCCCGGCACGGCCGCCTGACCGCCGAGCTCACCCTCCGTACCCACCTCGCGCGCGACCCGCGTCACCTCGGAGGAGAACGAGGACAGCTGGTCCACCATCGTGTTGACGGTGTTCTTCAGCTGGAGCATCTCGCCGGCCACATGGACGGTGACCTTCCGCGACAGGTCGCCCTTCGCGACCGCCGTCGTGACGAGAGCAATGTCACGCACCTGAGCCGTCAGCCGGTACGCCATGGTGTTGACCGAATCCGTGAGATCCTTCCACGAACCGGACATACCTCGCACTTGGGCCTGACCGCCGAGCTTGCCCTCGGTGCCGACCTCCAGCGCGACCCGCGTCACCTCGTCGGTGAACGCCGACAGCTGGTCGACCAGATTGTTGACCGTACGCGCGACCTTCAGGAACTCGCCGCGCAACGGCCGCACCGAGCCGTCGCCCTCCGATCCGTGCGACCGCAGCTCCATGCGCTGCTGCAGATCGCCCTCCGCGACCGCGGACAGCACCCTGCCGACCTCGGACACCGGTCGGGCCAGATCGTCCACCAGCGCGTTCGACGCGTCGATCGCGGCAGCCCAGGAGCCCTCGCAGGCCCCGGGCTCCAGCCGCTCCGTGAGCTTTCCCTCACGTCCGACGACCCGGCGCACCCGCGCCAGCTCACCGGTGAGATGCAGATTGCGGTCGGCGACCTCGTTGAAGACGGCCGCGATCTCCGCCATGACACCGTCGCCGGAGACGGTCAGCCGCTTGCGGAAGTTCCCGTCCCGCATCGCGACGAGCGCCGCCAGCAGCCGGTTCAGAGCCGCGGTGTCCACCGCCGTCATCCCCCCGCGTGGCTGATTTTTCCGGGACTGTCCGCCTTGTGCGCGCGTGCCAGTGACCCGCGCTGCTGCACCAGACTCCACCGTGTCCCTCCCGCAGGGGTTGACCGTCATGCTCGTGCTGTCTCAGGAAGCTTTCCCAGTGTTTCACTGCAGCCGAACCAGGCCATAACAGTTCGGCAGCTTCGCATAGCGTCCCCGCCATCCGTGGGCGGAAACGGCGGTGACCGGCATCCGCCCGGACAGTGAAGGTAAGTAACCTGGCATCCGGCTGTCCAACCGCCCCGGTCGCCCGGCGCGGACGGGACGGAGCGAGGACTACCACCGGGTACCGGGAGGGGCAGGCACCGACCATGGCAGAGCCGGGCGTCGAGACGCGTACGAGGACTTCTGAGATCACCGCGCGGGCGGCTGCCAGCTTCGACCCTGTGGGGCGGTCCGTCGCGACCGCCCGCGCCTTCGTCAGGGACACGCTCCAGGGCTGGGGGTACTCCGACGTCGTCGACGACGCCGTGGTCCTCACCAGTGAGCTCGTCACCAACGCGGTGATCCACGCCGGCACCGCGGCCGATGTGCTCTGTCTGCGGACCGACGACGGCGTACGGGTCGAGGTCGCCGACCGCTACCCCGAGCGCGAGATCCCCCTCCAGGGCAGCGGAAGAACCCTCGCCCACCCCGACCGCGAGAACGGCCGGGGACTGCTTCTCTGCGCCGCCCTCGCCAGCCGCTGGGGCGTCGAGTACACACCGACCCACAAGCAGGTCTGGTTCCAACTCGACATGCCGCAGCGCCAGGTCGGCACCCGCTCCGCAGGCCCGGTCCTCCCCACCGAACTTCTCCCCGTCGCGGACGAGCGCGTCCGTGTCGCCGTCGTCCAGATCGACCGGAACGGCGCGATCAGCTCCTGGAACGACGACGCCGAGCACCTCTTCGGGTACGCGGCCGACCAGGTACTCGGCAAGCCCCTCGGCGACTTCGCGGCGTGGCCGCACACGCCCGGCACCGGCACCGGCATCGCCGAGGCCCTCCGGCTCTCCCGCTGGGAAGGCAGTTACGGAATCCGCGACACCGACGGCCGTGTCGTGCCCGTGTACGCGTCCCATCTCCGCGTCCGCGACACGCAGGGCGAAGCATCCACCGTCTGCCTCCTCGTCCGCGACTACGAACGGGCGGTCCTGCAGACCCCCCTGCGCACCCCCTCGGGCGACGGCGTGGGGTCCGAGAGCCGCAACTCGGACCCCTTCGAGCTGTTCATCGGCTCCCCGGCCCCCGACGACCTCGACGGCCTCCTCCAGCGCACGGTCGAGCGCGCCCGCGACATGCTCGACGCCGACTCCGCGTTCCTGCTGCTCGCCACGGACGACGAGACGGAGCTCGAGGTACGGGCCACCACCGGCCTCCCCTCCGCCCGGCAGCGCTTCGCGCGCGTCCCCGTCGAGGCCGGCACCGGCCGCTACGGCTCGGCGCGCATGCCGGCCGTCCACGAGGACCTCACCGCCGTCCCCGGCGCCGTCCCGCTGCTCGGCGGCACCGGAATGCGCTCCGTCGTCACCGTCCCGCTCAAGGTCGAGGGCCGCCTCACCGGCTCACTCGGCGTCGCCGCCGAAGCCGCGGGACGCTACTCCAACGAGGAGGCCCTGCGCCTCCAGTTCGCCGCCGACCGCATCGCGCTCGCCGTCGAATCCGCCCGCCTCGGCGAACTCGAACGGCTCCGCCGTGGCTCCCTCAGCTTCCTCGTCGAAGCCTCCGACCTGCTGGCCGGCACGCTCGACCGCGACCAGACCCTGGCCCTCATGGCCCAGATGACGGTGCCCACCCTCGCCACCTGGTGCGCGGTCTACACGATCGCCGACCAGGCCTCGGAGCCGTACCTCTCGTACGTCCTCCACGAGGACGAGGAGCGCATCGACGGCCTCAAGGCCCTCCTCTCCAGGATCGAGCCCCCGGACCCGGTGCCGACTCCCGGCGCCCGTGTCTGGACGGCCCCCGCCGATGCCGCGCACCAGGCCGCACTGCGCACCTCCATGCGCGAACTCGGCCTCGGCGCCACGCATCTGTCGTCGGGTATCGGTACGACCCTGGCCACCGCCTCCGCGGTCGGCGGCGAGACCGTCGTCCTCCCGCTCGTCGCGCGCAACCGCGTCATCGGCATGCTCACCCTCGGCAAGCCCTCCGACGACCACTTCCGCCAGGAGATCCTCGAACTCGCCGAGGACCTCTCCCGCCGAGCGGCCCTCGCCCTCGACAACGCCCGCCTCTACTCCGAGCGCACGGCCATCAGCCAGTCCCTGCAGCGCAGCCTGCTGCCGCCCGGCCTCCCCCAGATCCCGGGCGTCGAGGTCGAGGTCATCTACCGCGCGGCGGGCGAAGGCAACGAAGTCGGCGGCGACTTCTACGACCTCTTCCCCATCCGCGACGGCGCGTACGGCTTCGCCATCGGCGACGTCTGCGGTACGGGCCCGGAGGCCGCAGCGGTCACCGGCCTCGCCCGGCACGCCCTGCGCCTGCTCGCCCGCGAGGGCTTCGGCGGCCCGGCCGTGCTGGAGCGACTCAACGCGGCGATCCTCGACGAGGGCGCCCGCAGCCGCTTTCTCACGCTCCTGTACGGCGAGTTGTGGCCCCAGGAGGACGGCTCGGCGCTCCTCAAGGTCGTCTGCGCCGGCCACCCGCTCCCGCTGCGCCTGCGCCAGGACGGCACCGTGGAGCCCGCGGCCGAACCGCAGCCGCTGCTCGGCGTGATGGACGACCTGGAGCTGTACGAGCAGACCGTCACCCTCGACCCGGGCGATGTCCTGCTCTGCGTCACCGACGGCGTCACCGAGCGCCGCGAGGGGACTCGCATGCTGGGGGACGACGGCCTCGTCGACGTCCTGACGACCTGTACGGGCTTGACGGCCGGCGCGGTCGCTGCACGCATCCTGCGCGCGGTCGAGCGCTTTGCGGCCGAGCCAGCATCGGACGACATGGCGATCCTCGCCATGCGCGTCCCCGAACCCCACAAGATCTGAGCACGCGTCAGGGTACGCAGAAGGCCCCCGCCGTGAGGCGGGGGCCTTCTTGCTTGCTGAGCCCCCAAACGGAATCGAACCGTTGACCTTCTCCTTACCATGGAGACGCTCTGCCGACTGAGCTATAGGGGCCTGTCGCGTTCGCGGTCTCCCGCGCTGCAACGGAATGAAGCATACCCCGAACTGACTTGTGCACCAAACCTTGCCTGGCAGGGCATCACTTCATGGTGCTGTGAGGCGAGTTGGGTCTGAAACGCAGAAAAGCCCCGGACCGCAAGGTCCGGGGCTTTTTGCAATGATTGTTCGGCGGCGTCCTACTCTCCCACAGGGTCCCCCCTGCAGTACCATCGGCGCTGAAAGGCTTAGCTT
>NZ_JBSFHO010000020.1:0-155025 GCF_053597075.1 Streptomyces sp. NPDC001514 | reverse complement strand
CACCGATTTCCGAGGAGGCGAGCCCGGAGGGGCACCGCACCACCACCCACCCACAGCAGCCGCACCAAGCCCGTCCGGCGCTTGAGGACGGACACCCCGGACGCCCACCCGGCACCGGGCAACACCGCCACCCCCGCCGGAGGCACACCGCATGACCCCGGACCCCCACCCGGGTGGACCCTCGGTCCCGGGGCCGTGGGGCGGAGCCCCGCAAGCAAAAAACCCGGCACCGGGTGCCCCAGCTCGCGGCACCCTGTGCCGACTTTGTCGATCTGAAGAGGTTTTTCGCTCAACACTTTGATCGATCATCGATCGTCGGCTTACAGTCGACGACGGACTCACCGGTCCACGGCCCCGTCCTGCCAGACAAGGCCCCCTATCTCCACCCCCCTCCTCACCGGAAGGCGGCGACATGACCGACCCCGTAGGCAAGCTGCTTCCGAGCGAGCTCGACCAGCTCCCGGACCGTGACACCGAGGAGACCGCCGAATGGGCGGCCTCCCTCGACGCTGTCACCAAGGCTGCCGGCCCGCACCGCGCCGCGTACCTCATGCGGCGTACCCTCCAGCACGCCGAGGGTGTCACCGGGCTCGACCTGCCCAAGCTGCTCGAGACGGACTACGTCAACACCATCCCCACCGCCGCCGAGCCCACCGTGGACGGCGACGAGGAGATGGAGCGCCGGATCACCGCCTGGAACCGGTGGAACGCCGCCGCGATGGTCACCCGCGGCTCCAAGTACGGCGTCGGTGGCCACATCGCCACCTTCGCCTCCGCGGCCTGGCTCTACGAGACCGGCTTCAACCACTTCTTCCGCGGGAAGGAGGCCGACGGTTCCGGCGACCAGCTCTACATCCAGGGTCACGCGTCCCCCGGCATCTACGCTCGCGCCTTCCTCGACGGCCGCCTCACCGAGGCCCACCTGGACAAGTTCCGCCAGGAGTCCGGCGGCGACGGTCTGCCGTCGTACCCGCACCCGCGCCGGCTTCCGTGGCTCTGGGAGTTCCCGACGGTCTCCATGGGTCTCGGCCCGCTCTCGGCGATCTACCAGGCACGTTTCAACCGCTATCTGACCAACCGCGGCATCAAGGACGTCTCCGCGTCCCACGTCTGGGCGTTCCTCGGCGACGGCGAGATGGACGAGCCCGAGTCGACCGCGGCACTCGCGCTCGCGAGCCGCGAGGGCCTCGACAACCTGACCTTCGTCATCAACTGCAACCTGCAGCGCCTCGACGGCCCGGTCCGCGCCAACTTCAAGATCGTGCAGGAGCTGGAGGCCCAGTTCCGCGGCGCCGGCTGGAACGTCGTCAAGACCCTGTGGGGCAACGCCTGGGACGAGCTCTTCCAGCTCGACACCACCGGCGCCCTCGTCCGCCGCCTCCGTGAGGTGCCGGACGCGCAGGTCCAGACGTACCAGACCCGCGACGCCGCCTACATCCGCGAGGACTTCTTCGGCAAGGACCCCGCGCTCGTCGAGATGGCGAAGCTGCTGTCCGACGACAAGATCCTCGAGTGCTTCCACCTCTCCCGCGGTGGCCACGAGCCGCGCAAGGTGTACGCCGCGTACAAGGCCGCCCTGGAGCACAAGGGCGCCCCGACGGTGATCCTGGCCCAGACGGTCAAGGGCTACACGCTCGGCGAGGGCTTCGCGTCCAAGAACGCCAACCACCAGATGAAGAAGCTGACGGTGGACGAGTTCAAGACGATGCGGGACCTGCTCGGCCTGCCGATCTCCGACTCGGCCTTCGCCGACGGCCAGGTGCCCTACGGCCACCCGGGTGCGGACTCCCCCGAGGCCCGTTACCTGCAGGAGCGCCGCGCGGCCCTCGGCGGCCCGGCCCCGGCCCGCCGCGTCCACCCGGTCGCCCCGCTGCCCGCGCCCGCCGAGAAGGCGTTCGCCGCCTTCGACAAGGGCTCCGGCAACCAGTCCGTGGCGACCACGATGGCCTTCGTCCGCCTGGTCAAGGACCTGATCCGGGACAAGGAGACCGGCAAGCGCTGGGTGCCGATCGTCCCCGACGAGGCCCGCACCTTCGGTATGGAGTCGCTCTTCCCGTCGCTCGGCATCTACTCGCCGAAGGGCCAGACGTACGAGCCGGTCGACCGCGACCAGCTGATGTACTACCGCGAGGCCAAGAACGGCCAGATCCTCAACGAGGGCATCACCGAGGCCGGTTCGATGGCCGACTTCATCGCCGCCGCCACCGCGTACTCGACGCACGGCGAGACGATGATCCCCTTCTACATCTTCTACTCGATGTTCGGCTGGCAGCGGACCGCCGACCAGATGTGGCAGCTCGGTGACCAGCTCGGCAAGGGCTTCCTGGTGGGCGCCACGGCCGGTCGTACGACCCTGACGGGTGAGGGTCTGCAGCACGCGGACGGTCACTCGCCGATGATCGCGGCGACCAACCCGGCGGCGCTGACGTACGACCCGGCGTTCGCCTACGAGGTCGCGGCGATCGTCAAGGACGGTCTGCGCCGTATGTACGGGGAGAACGCCGAAGACGTCTTCTACTACCTGACGGTCTACAACGAGCCGATGCCGCAGCCCGCGAAGCCGGAGGGCGTCGACGAGGGCATCGTCCGCGGTCTGTACCGCTTCAAGGAGGGCGAGGGCGCTGCGGACAACCCGCGCATCCAGCTGCTCGCCTCGGGTACGGCGATCCACTGGGCGCTGGAGGCGCAGCAGCTGCTCGCGGCCGACTGGAACGTCACGGCCGACGTGTGGTCCGCGACCTCCTGGACCGAGCTCCGGCGGGACGCGCTGGAGGCTGACGCGGCGCTGCTGCGCGGCGAGTCCCGTATCCCGTACGTCCGCGAGGCGCTCGAGGGCGCCGAGGGTCCGGTGCTCGCGGTGAGCGACTACATGCGCCAGGTCCCGGACCAGATCGCGCAGTGGGTGGAGCAGGACTGGTCCTCGCTCGGCGCGGACGGCTTCGGTCTGTCGGACACGCGTGAGGCGGCCCGCCGTCACTTCGGTGTCGACGCCCAGTCGATCGTGGTCGCCGCCCTGGCCCAGCTCGCCCGCCGCGGCGAGGTCCCGGCGTCGGCGGTCAAGGACGCCCGCGAGCAGTACGGCCTCTGAGGCCCGCGCGCGCCGCGTTGTGCCGCCCCCGTCGCCCATCGGGCGCCGGGGGCGGCTCCTTTGATGCCCGTCCGGCGCTTGAGGACGGACGGACACCCCGGTCCGCCGGACGTGGGCGGCACGCTCCGCAGGGCGCACCGGGGCACACGGGGCCGGCCCCGCGACAATGACTTCATGCGTGCTGCCCGGCTCATCAAGATGGTCCTCCTCCTCCAGTCGCGGCCCTCCATGACCGCCGCCGAGCTCGCCCAGGAGCTCGAGGTGTCCGAGCGGACCATCACCAGGGACGCGCTCGCGCTGTCGGAGGCCGGGGTTCCGGTGTACGCGGACCGGGGGCGGGCCGGAGGGTACCGGCTGATCGGGGGGTACCGGACGCGGTTGACCGGGCTGGCCAGGACGGAGGCGGAGGCGCTGTTCCTGTCCGGGTTGCCGGGGGCGCTGCGCGAGATGGGCCTGGAGGACGCCGCCTCCGCCGCACAGCTCAAGGTGTCCGCCGCGCTGCTGCCGTCACTGCGCGACGCCTCCAGGTCGGCGGCGCAGCGGTTCCATCTGGACGCGCCCGGCTGGTACCAGGAGCCCGAGACGCCCGACCTGCTTCCGGTCGTCGCGGAGGCCGTCTGGGACGACCGGGTGCTCGCCGCCCGCTACCGGGACGCCGAGCGGGAGTTGGAGCCGTACGGGCTCGTCCTCAAGGCCGGGGTCTGGTACCTGTGTGCCCGTGCCGACGGCGCGTCGTTCCGCGTCTACCGGATCGACCGCTTCACCGCCGTCGCCCTCACCGAGCGCCGCTTCGCACGGGACGAGTCCTTCGACCTCCCGGCCTTCTGGGAGGAGCGCGCCGCGCAGTTCGCCCGCTCGATCCTGCGCACCGAGATCGTCGTCCGGCTCTCCCCCGACGGCGCCCGCCGGCTCCCGTACGTCACGGACCGCGCCGCCGCCGAGGAGGCGCTGGCGGCCGCGGGCCCGCCGGACGGGCAGGGCCGGGTCACGGTCGCCCTGCCCGTGGAGTCCGAGGTGGTGGCGTTCAGTCAGCTCCTCTCCCTCGGCGCGGAGGCGGAGGTGCTGGAACCCGCGGATCTCCGCAAGCGGTTCGCGGAGGCCGGGGCCCGTTTGCACGCCCTCTACGCGGGCGACGCCCGTCAGCGGTAGTCGTCCACCGGCGCGTCCTTGCCGCCGTGGACGACCTCTTCGAAGTACGCCCATGCGTCGGGACGGCTTCCGTCGACGTCCGTGAAGCCGTACGCCTTGGCGAGCTGTCCGCTGGAGAGCGACTGGCCGTTCCACCGCGCCCGCTCCGGGTCGGCGGCGAGCGCGGCGACCGCCCGGCCCACGTACACGGGCGATTCGGCGACGGCGAAGTGCGGCTGCTCGGCGATGGCGTCCCGCCAGTTCTCCTCCCGTACCCCGAAGACCTCCAGCATCTGCTCGGAGCGGAGGAAGCCGGGGCTGATGCAGACCGCCGTGCCGCCGACGCTCTTCAGGTCCTCGCCGAGCGCGAAGGCCATCCGGATCGGGGCGTTCTTGGTGAGGTCGTAGTAGAAGTTCTCGCGGAAGCGCCGGTTGGACTCGGCCGTGCCGTCGGTGATCTCGACGACGAGTCCGCCGGGGTTGCGCACGAGCAGCGGCAGGGCGCAGCTGCTCGTGATGATGTGGCTGCGGACACCGAGTTCCAGCATGCGCAGCCCGCTCTCGAGGTCGGTGTCCCACATCTTGGTGTTCCAGACGATGAGGTGTTCACCGCCCCAGATGTCGTTGACGAGGATGTCCAGCCGACCGTGGTCTTTGTCGATGCCGGCGACCAGCGCCCGGACCTGCTCCACGTCGAGATGGTCGGTCGGCACGGCGATGCCCCTGCCGCCCGCCTCGGTGACGAGCTCCGCCGTCTGCTCGATCGTCTCCGTCGCCCTCCCGACCTCGCTGGTGTGTTCCCTCGTCGTACGGCCGGTCACATGGACCGTCGCGCCCGCCGCGCCCAGTTGTACGGCGATGGCGCGGCCCGCGCCCCGTGTCGCGCCCGCGACCAGCGCGATCTTCCCCTGCAGTGCTGTGTCGGTCGTCATGTTGCAACGCTTGCAGGAAAATCGGACACCCTCTGTCCACATTTCCGAAAGGCAGCATTTCGGTGACTCCGCGTGCGCCACTCTCCGCAAACCCCGATGCTTGTCCCGTGATGGACGAGACGGAGTTCTGGGAGATCATCGACAGCACTCGCGAGGCCGCCGAGGGCGACCCCGAGGAGCATGCCGACCTGCTCGTCGAACGGCTGCTGCAGCTCGATCCCGACTCCGTGCTGGACTTCGCCCGCCACTTCGAGGCGCGCTACAACCGTGCGTACCGCTGGGATGTGTGGGGCGCGGCCGCCGTGCTGCTGGGCGGCGCGAGCGACGACGCCTTCGACTACTTCCGGTGCTGGCTGATCGGCCAGGGACGGGAGGTCTTCGAGGGCGCGGTGCACGACCCCGACTCCCTCGCCGAGCTCCTGGACGACTTCGACGAGGAGATCGACGGGGACGGGGAGGAGCTGGGGTACGCGGCGGACGAGGCGTACGAGCAGCTCACCGGCACGGTCGCACCCGATCTGGGGATTCCTTCGCAGGCGGCGGAGCCGGAGGGCACGCCGTTCGACTTCGACGACGACCGCGCGCTGGCTGAGCGCTTCCCCTCGCTCTGGGAGCGCTTCGGGATGTGACTGCTCGCGGGGCCTGTCGTGGTGTCAGAAGTGCGTGCCGCCGTCGATACGGATCTCCGTACCGGTGATGAAGGCACCGTCGTCCGAACCGAGCATGGCGACGACACCCGCGACCGTGTCGGGGCTTGCGAAGCCGGCGCCGATGGCGGGGGCGAGCTTCGCGAACAGCGACATGTCGGCGTCGGCGGGGAGGCCGGGCCCCGTGCCGCTGGTCATGTCGGAGGAGATCGAGCCGGGGGCGACGCACACCGCGCGCAGGCCCTGCTTGCTGTACTCGCTCGCGATGGCATGGGTCATGGACTGGATGCCGCCCTTGCTCGCCGCGTACGCCGACATATAGGGGTGCGCGAAGCTCGCCGACGTCGACGAGAAGTTGACGACGACCGGCCTGTCGCCCGCGAGGAGCGCCGGGATGGCTTCGCGGATCATCAGGAAGGTGCCGGTGAGGTTCACCGCGATGATCGTGTTGAAGAGGTCGAGCGAGGTCCTGTGCGTGTGCTCGGAGCGCAGGATTCCGGCCGCGTTGACGAGTACGTCGAGTCCGCCGAGGGTGTCGACGGCGGTGGTGACGCCCGTGGTGACGGCCGCCTCGTCGGAGATGTCGAGGAGGGCGGTGGTGAGGCGGGCCGCGGTGCCGTCGGCCGCGGCGCGGGCGACGGTGGACTTCAGCCCCTCCTCGTTGACGTCGACGGCGACGACGTGGCCGCCCTCGGCGAGGATCCGGTGCGCGGTGGCCCGGCCGATGCCGGAGCCGGCGCCGCTGATGAGTACGCGGCGGCCTTCGTAGCGGTGCATGTTCTGTCTCCACTCCTCGACGGGTACGGCAGGCACAGCGGCACACGGTACGCCTGGGTGGCACGTTTTGCCATACTGGCCAGTCGTGCCCCCGGGAGTCGCTCGGGCGTACGCTTCCTCCGGTGAGCACTCATGCACCGTCCTCGCAGACGTCTCCGCGGCCGTCGCTGACCGAGCGCCGCAAGGCGGCGACCCAGCTCGACATCGCGCGCGCCGCAGCCGAGTTGTTCGCCGAACGCGGGCCCGACGGCACCACGGCCGAGGAGATCGCCGAGCGCGCCGGGGTCGCACTGCGCACCTTCTACCGCTACTTCCGCAGCAAGCAGGACGCCGTCGCCCCGCTGCTCGCGGGCGGCGCCGAGCGCTGGCGCGCGCTGCTGGCGGCAGCCGGGCCGGACACGACCGTGCCCGAGGCGCTGGAGCGGTCGATCGCCGAAGCGCTGTCCGGGCAGGGCGAGGAGGCGGAGGAAGGCCTGCGCTGGACGCGGGGGCTGCTGCGCGCGGCCGCGGCGGACCCGGCGCTGCGGGCCGTCTGGTACCGCGTGAACCAGGAGTCCGAGGAACGGCTGCTGCCGGTGCTGGCCGCGCTGGCGGGCCCGGGCGCCGACCCGCTGGGCCTCCGGCTCGCCGCGGCGGCGGCCACGGACGCGATCCGGGTGGCGCTGGAGACCTGGGCGGAGACGGACGCGCCGACGGCGGGGACGGCGGACGCACCGGCCGCCCTCGCGGTGCGGTGTCTGCGGGAACTGATGGGCGGGATGCGCCCGTTGACCACCGGGCCGCGGGGCGGGGCGCGGGGCGGGGCGCCCGCTACCGGGTGAGCGAGCGGCCCATGAGTACGTCGTCGACGTACCGCCCGGCCATGAAGAACTCACCGGGCAGGACGCCTTCGACGACGTAGCCCTCGGATTCGTACAGCCGCCGGGCGGGTGTGTTGTGGCCGAGCACGCGCAGGGTGATCCTGACCGCGCCCTGCCGCCGCGCCTCGTCGCCCGCGGCCCGCAGCAGCGCCCGTCCGACCCCCTGCCCGCGGGCCCAGTCGGCCACCGCGAGGCCCTGGATCTGGCGTACATGCCGGTTACAGGAGAGCGGGGTGGGGAACCCGAGACGGATGTACCCGGCGGGGGCGATCCGGCGACCGCCCTCGCCGGGTACGCCCTTCTCTGCCACCAGATAGCCGTCGGGCCGGTGAGTCTCGTCGAAGAACGGCTCGTACGGCGGCATCGGGCGCGGCAGCACGGCATGCAGCGTGGACCAGGTGGCCCGGTCCAGCTCCGCGAGTGCGGCGTCGTCGGAGCTGCGGGCCGGACGTATGGCGAGTGGCGGCGTGTCGGGCTCGGACATGCCGCCACTGTGCCAGGCGCCCGCCCCCGAGGTCAGCGCATGTCGGCGGGACGCTCGGCGCCCTCGAAGGGGAAGCGGCGGCGGAAGTCGTCGGCCGCGTCCTCCAGGGTGCAGAAGCTGACCCCGTCGTGCCCGGAGACGTACTCGATGAAGCGCTCGAGCATGAGCAGCACCTGTGGTCGCCCGCTCACGTCGGGGTGCAGGGTGACGGGCAGTACCGCGTAGTCCAGTTCGCGGTGAACCCAGTCGAATTGGTCGCGCCAGTCCTGTTCCAGGGCACGTGGGCTGACATAGCCATGGCTGTTGTGGGCGTGCTTGTTGAACATCATGGGCGGCAGGTCGTCGACGTACCAGTTGCCGCAGAACTCGACGAGGTCCACCTCATTACCGTGGATGAGCGGCTTCATCCACTCCTTGGCCTCCTTGGTGTAGTCGATCTTCGTCCAGCTGTCGCCGACGCGGGCGTAGAAGGGGGTGAAGTCGCGGTAGTTCTGGCTGTGGTCGTACGAGAAGCCGTACGTGTGGAGCAGCGCGGCGGTGTGCGCCGACATCTCCCACCAGGGCGCCACATAGCCGCGCGGCCGCCGTCCGGTGTACTCCTCGATGAGCTCGACGGAGCGGGCGAGGACGTCCTCCTCCTGCTGCGGGCTCATCGCGATGGGGTTCTCGTGCGAGTAGCCGTGCGCGCCGACCTCGTGGCCCGCCTCGACGACCATCCGGGTCTGCTCGGGGAACGTCTCGATCGAGTGGCCGGGGATGAACCAGCTGGTGCGTATCCCGTACCGCGCGAACAGCTTGAGCAGGCGCGGGGTGCCGACCTCGCCCGCGAAGACGCCGCGCTGGATGTCGTTCGGGGAGTCCTCGCCGCCGTACGAGCCCAGCCAGCCGGCGACAGCGTCCACATCGACGCCGAGCGCGATCTTGATGTCCTTGGTCATGCGAGTGCCTTTTCCTGGGTGTCAAGGATGTGCTGTACGCGCTCGGTGGCGGCGGCCAGTTCGGCGGTGTCGTCGGCGGTCCAGCTCCGCTCGTCGAGGCTGTGGACCGAGATCCAGCCGGTCATCGCGCCGTCGCGGACGACGGGCGACAGCATCTGGGCGTGCACGCCGTAGACGTCGACGAGCGCCTGCGGCGGGTGCGGGTCGGCAGCGAAGTGCGGCTGGACGAGGGGGATCCGGTGGCGTTCCAGCCACTCGACGGTGTTCAGCCGGCGCTGGTCGAGGGAGGCGTCGCGACGGATGGACCGCACGCCCCCTCCGAGTGCCTCGGCGGCCGTCAGATCGACGTGCAGTCGGTGGGCGGGGAGGTCGAGCCTGAGGGTGGTTCGGGCGGCACCGGTGGCCTCGCGCAGCTGCCGCAGTACGTCCTGGAAGCGGGCGCGCAGGCTGCCGGAGCGCAGCAGCTCACCGTGGCCCTCGAGGGCGGGCGCGGCGCCCGCGAGGTCCAGGGCCTTCCACAACGTGGCGGCGACGCTGTCGAAGACCGGGATGCCCAGGGCCTCTTCGAGTCCGGTCGCGGCGGCGGCTCCGTACACGTTGGTGCAGACGACGGCGACGGCGTGCGCGGCGGCGGCTGCCGCCTCGATCTGGCGGGCGACGTGCACCTCCGGGATCCGAGCGAATGCCTCGTTGTCGCCGATGCCGAACGGCTCGGCGAGCGTGCACTCCAGGCCCTCGGCGGCGTACGTCGTGACGATGCGCTCCGCAACGTCCTGGGTGTAGGGCACGGCGAGACCGAGCCGGGTCACTCCGTACGCGGCGCAGGCGTCGAGCAGCGCGAGCGTGGAGGTGGTGGCGGGGATGCCGGTGGCCTCGGTGATCGCGGCGCACAGCGCCCGGTCACGGTCGGGGCCGAGCCAAGAGCCGGAGGTGCCGTTCCAGACGATGACGTCGACCCGCGCGTCGGCGAGTTGCCGGGCGGCGGCGAGCATGGGTGCCGGATCGAACTGGGCGTCGGAGCCGCCGTCGAGGGCGATGCGGGTGACGGGGACTCGGGCGAAGTGGGCGGTGACGGCACCTCGTACGCCGTCCAGGAGCTGGTACGTGACCGGCTCCAGACAGGTGTTGGAGGACGGGGTGAGCATCCCCAGGCGATATGCGGTCATCGGACGGCCAGCCTCTTGCTGTAGTCGAGTACGAGGGACGAAACGGTGAACAGGACACCTGCGCCTACGAAGTAGAGCAGCGCCCAGGTGTACGACCCGGTGCCGCCGACGATGAAGCCGACCGCGATCGGCGTGACGATCCCGGCGATGTTGCCGGAGAGGTTCATGGCACCGCCGACGACTCCGGCGTTGGCCCGCCCGGCGAGGGTGGACGGCAGCGACCAGTACAGGCCCGCCCAGCGCAGGAAGAACAGCACGGCGGAGAGGAGCACGACCGCGGTGATCGCGTCCGGGACGAGGACCACACCGAGCAGTCCGGCGACGACGGCCGCGCCCGCCACGCCCATCAGGGTGCGCATGACCTTGTTGGCGCCGGCGCCGCTCGCCTTCCAGCGGTCGGAGAGCCAGCCGCCGATGAGTTCGCCGACGAAGCCCGCGCCGAAGATGACGAGGGTCGACCAGCCGATGGTCTTGATGTCGAAGCCCTTGGTCTCGGCGAGGTAGAGCGGGCCCCAGGTGAGCAGTCCGTAGAAGACGCCGTTGAAGCCCATCCAGCCCAGGCACATGGCCCAGAAGGTGCGGTACCGGAGGTACGGGCGCAGTCCCGTGCGCTCGTCGGCGGGTCCGACGGCGTCCTCCTCGGCATGGGCGGTCTCGATGTACGTACGCTCGGCGGCGTTGACGCCCGGGTGCTCGGCCGGGGTGTTGCGGAGGTACCAGCCCGCGTAGAGGCCGATGGCGACGGTGAGGATGCCCGCGATGACGAAGCTGAGCCGCCAGCTGCCGGTCCAGGCGATCAGCGCGGAGATGACGATGCCACCGAGGGCGGCGCCGAGCGGGGCGCCGCCGTCGAGGAGGACGGCGCCGCGTCCGCGCTCCTTCGCGGGCAGCCACTGGGCGTTGAGCTTGCCGCCGGCCGGCATGACGGGGGCCTCGACGGCGCCGAGCAGCAGCCGGTAGCCGAGGAGCGATCCGGCGCCGGTCGATGCCGCGGTGAGACCTTGGGCGATGCCCCAGCCCACGCACGCGCCGGAGACCATGCGGCGGGCGCCGAAGCGGTCGGCGAGCCAGCCGCTCGGTATCTGCATCAGCGCGTACGTCCAGAAGAACGCGCTGAGCACGAAGCCGGTCGTCTCCTTGGAGAGGCCCAGGTCCTCGGTGATGAGAGGGAGGGCGACGGAGACGGAGCCGCGGTCGATGTAGTTGAGCGCGACGACGCCGAGCAGGAGGACGAACATCTTCCAGCGGACGCGGGTGGGGCTGGGGCCGGCCGGGGTGGCGGCTCTTTCACTGACGGTCTTGCCGACCGCTGGTGTCTTCATGGCAAACCCTCGATTCGCTGAACCGGCGTTTTGGTATACCAAACAATGAAGGCACTCCCGGGAGTCGTCAAGCGTTTGGTATACCGTGATGACTTCGATACGGGGAGGAACCGTGACCGGGACCAACGCGAGGGCGTCGGCCGATGCGACGGGGGACGCCGGCGGCAACGGAATCGGCCGGCTGCGCGACCAGGTCTGCGAGGGCCTGCGCGACCGGATCATCACGGGGCGGCTCAAGCCGGGAGACCGGCTCGTCGAGCGCGATGTGGCGGAGGAGTTCGGGGTTTCCCGGGTCCCGGTGCGCGAGGCGATCCGCATCCTGCTGGGCGAGGGGTTCCTGGAGGCGCTCTCGCCGCGCCGCATCGTCGTCAAGCAGCTGTCCCGGCAGGACGTCGAGAACCTCTTCGACATGCGGGAGGCGCTGGAGGTGCTGGCGGTGCGGCGCGCCGCGGAGCGGCGCACCGACAAGCAGCTGCGCGAACTGGAAGAGCTGCTGGAGACGGCCCGGCAGGCCACGGCGACCGGCAGGGCGGAGCTGATCTCGCGCGCGAACGCCGCGTTCCACCACCACATCGTGGAGCTGTCCGGCAACGAACTGCTCGCCTCCACACTGGAGTCCCTGGAAGGGCGGCTGCGCTGGCTCTTCCAGCAGATCGACGATCCCGGCCCGCTGTGGGACGAGCACCGGGAGCTGTACGAGGCGATCGCGGCGGCGGACGCGGACGCGGCGGCGGACTGCTCTTTGCGGCACGTGCAGCACTACCGGAACGTCGCACTCCGGCTGTTGTTCACCTGATGCGGCAGGATGGCCACATGCGCATCGCGGTCACCGGCTCGACCGGGCTCATCGGTACGGCACTGGTTCGTTCCCTGCGGGCGGACGGGCACGAGGTGGTACGGCTCGTTCGGCGCGCCGCCCGGGCGGCGGGCGAGGTGGAGTGGGACCCGCTCCGCCAGTACGTGGACGCGGCGGGGCTCACCGGTTGCGAGGCGGTCGTGCACCTGGCGGGCGCGGGGGTCGGTGAGCGGCGGTGGACGGAGGCGTACAAGAAGGAGATCCGGGACAGCCGGGTGCTCGGTACGGCCGCGATCGCGGAGGCGGTGGCCTCGCTGGAGGTGCCGCCGCGGGTGCTGGTCTGCGGGACCGCGGTCGGCTACTACGGCGACACCGGCGAGCGCTCGGTGGACGAGAGCGCGCCGCCCGGCTCGGGTTTCCTCGCGTCGGTGTGCGAGGAGTGGGAGGCGGCGGCGGCCCCGGCCGAAGAGGCGGGCATCCGCGTGGCGTTCGCCCGTACGGGGCTGGTCGTGGCGCGCCAAGGCGGCGCCTGGGGGCGCCTGTTCCCCATCTTCCGGGCGGGACTCGGCGGACGGCTCGGTCAGGGCCACCAGTACTGGAGCTTCATCTCCCTGGACGACGAGGTCGCGGCCTTCCGCCACATCATCGACACGGACACCCTCTCCGGCCCGGTCAACCTCACCGCCCCGGCCCCCCTCACCAACCACGAGGTCACGGCGGCCATGGGCCGCGTCCTCCACCGCCCGACCCTCTTCACGGTCCCGCCCTTCGCCCTGCGCATCGCCCTCGGCGAGTTCGCCGAGGACGTCCTCGGCAGCCAGCGCGTCCTCCCCAAGAAGCTCCTCGACTCGGGCTTCACCTTCAGGCACCCGTCGATCGACGAAGCAATCCGCGCGGCCCTGTACTGATCGGGGACGTTGCCCCCGTGCCCCGTGCCCCGTGCGCCCCGCGCGTGGGCGCCGAAGCACCCCTGTACCGCGGGGCGGCCCGCGTGCGGGCTTGAAGTGCCCCCGTACCGCGGATGGGCCGGCCCGTCCGTCCCCGCCGGACGGGCTCCTGGGAGCCCGCGTAGGGGGAGCTTGAGCCCAGGGGGTGCGGGGGCGGAGCCCCCGTTCGGGAAGGGCGGGGTGGGGCAAAGGCCCGCCGCAGGCGCCCCCACGCCCCGCCGCAGAGCGGCTGTCACCCGGGAGGCCCCGGGACACTGGCCCCGACGCGCCGGGCCGCCCCCGGAGCCCCGCCCCGCCGCGCGGGGAGGCGCACACACGTACGACCCCGTGCTGCCGGGCGACCGATGTGCGCGGCTGGTGGGCACCGCACCACAGGGTTTCTACTCTCCACCCGAACTTCCGCATTGCGCAGGCCGGTTGGGGGAATGAGGCCCCCACACCAGCCGCGCCGACCTCGGGGAGGGGCACGTGCTCAGCAGCGCACGCCACGCGGACGTCGTCATCGTCGGGGCCGGTGTCGCCGGCCTGTCGGCGGCTCATCAGCTGACCAGCGCGGGGGTCACGGTCACCGTGCTGGAGGCCGCGCCCACCGTCGGAGGCCGGATGGCCACGGAACGGGTCGACGGGTTCCGGCTCGACCGGATCGGGCAGTTGCTCAACACCTCGTACCCGGAGCTCCGCCGCACCCCCGGCCTCGCCGAGCTCGGGCTCCGCTCGTTCTCACCCGGCGTGCTCGTGCACAGCGAGGGCCGGCACCACAGGGCAGGCGTGCGCCGGAGCTCCCCCCACACTCCCCGGAGCGTAGGGGGAGCACTCACCGCGGCGCGCGCCCTCGCAAGCGCCCCTCGCACGCCGCTCAGTGAGGCCTTCGACCAGGCGCGCCTGGCCACCGCCCTCGGCCGCATCGCCGCCACCCCGCCGCGCCGCCTCCTCGCGCGCCCCGAACTCCCCGCCCTGGAGGCCCTGTACGCCCGCGGCTTCCCCGCCCGTACCGTCAACGGCTTCCTCCGCCCCCTCCTCTCCGCCCTGCTCGGCGACCCGGAGCTCACCACCTCCAGCCGTATCGGTGACCTCGTGCTGCGCGGCTTCGCCCGCGGTCGGCTGTGTGTCCCGGCGGGCGGCGCGGCCGCGCTTCCCGAGCTGCTCGCGAACGCCCTCCCGCCCGGCACGGTCCACACCGGTGTGCGCGTCACCGAGGCGTCGATCAGCAGCGTCACCACCGAGGAACACGGCCGCGTCAGCTGCCGTTCCCTGCTCCTCGCGACCGGCGCGCGCACCGCCGCCACCCTCCTGCCCGGCCTGCGCGTACCCGTCTTCCATCCCGTGACGGTCCTTCACCACACCGCCCCCACCCCGCCATTGCGCGAGCCCGCCCTGCTGCTCGACGCGGACCGCACCGGCCCTGTCTCGCACACCACGGTGATGAGCGAGGTCGACCCCTCCCGCGCCCCGAACGGCCGTGCTCTGATCACCTCCACCGTCCTCGGCCGGCCGCCCGCCGACCTCGACCGCCTCGTCCGCGCCCAGCTCGCCGGGCTGTACGGCACGCCCACCGGCGACTGGGAGCTGCTCGCCGTCCACCACGACCCGGAGGCCGTGCCCGCGATGCCCCCGCCGCACGACCCGCGCCGCGCGGTGCGGCTGATCGACGGGCTCTACGTCTGCGGCGACCACCGGGACACGAGCACGGTGCAGGGTGCGCTGTTCTCGGGCCGCAGGGCCGCGCAGGCGATCCTGCGCGACTTCGGTGTGCGGCCGGGGTACGCCACGGCGTCGCTCACCTCGAGCGCCGCCGCCTGAGCCCGGGTCAGCCGATCGCCGCGACCCGGTCGCGGTACCCCCGTACCGCGGCCGCGTCGCGGTACGGCTCCAGGCGGCGTTCGAAGTCGCGTACGTACTCGATCGCGCGGGCCGAGCGCATCTCGGAGGCCTGCTGCGCGGCCTCGGCGCCGAGCGCGCATGCCTGGTCGAGCTCGCCGAGCCCGAGGCGCGCGGACGCCAGCACCACCCGGCAGAACAACCGGCTGCGCACGAAGCCGGGCGCCCTCAGCTGCAACGACCGCTCTGCATGCTGGACTGCCGCCCGGTACTGCTGCAGATCACGGTGGCAGTGCCCGAATTCGTCCGCCAGCTGCGCCTCGTCGAAGAAGCGCGCCCAGTGCGGGACCTCGTCCCCCGGCCGCGCCGCCTCCAGCGCCCGCTCGGCCCGTACGAGCGAGGCCGTGCAGGCGCGGACCTCCCCGAGCACCCCGTGGCCGCGGGCCTCCACCGCGTGGAGGAGGGCCTGGACGACGGGCGGGGCCGAGGACCCGACGCCCTGCTGGGCGACACGGGTCAGCTGGACGGCCTCGCGGCCGTGGCCCAGATAGACCGCCTGCCGGGCCATCGTGACCAGGACGTACGACCCGTAGGCCCGGTCGCCGGCCGCCTGGGTGAGGCGCAGCGCCTGCACGAAGTACCGCTGGGCGAGGCCGTGCGCGGCGATGTCGTACGACGTCCAGCCCGCGAGCCGGGTCAGATCTGCCGCGGCCGCGAAGAGCCGCCGCCCGGTGGTCTCCCCGTACGTGCCGCGCAACATCGGCTCGGCCTCGTGCTCCAGGTAGCGGACGAGGGCCTGGCGCGCGTGCCCGCCTCCGTACGCCTGGTCGAGCGTGTGGAAGAGCTCGGCCACCGAGCGCAGGGCCGAGATGTCCCCGGCGGTGACCTTCTGGCCGGGCCCGCGGTCCGTCCCGCGCTGCCGCGGCACGGAGGGCCTGCCCTGGGCGGGCACCCGCGCCGCCCCCTGCTGCGCGGCGGCCGGGTCCGCGCGGCCGACCCGCTCGTCGGCCCGCCCGATCAGCCAGTCGCGGCTCGGCACGACCAGACCCGCCGGGGTGAACGCGATCTTCCGCAGCTCGGTGTGGCTGCCCGAGTCCTTGCGCCACAGCCCGCTGACGATGTCCACGGCCTCCTCGGGCGTGGCCGCGAACTCCAGCCCCGCGTAGACCGGCGCACAGGCGTCGAGCCCCAGATCCTGTGCGGACAGCCGCCGCCCGAGCCGCCGGGTGAAGACCTCGGCGATCAGGGCGGGCGTCGTACCGCGCGGCTGCTGCCCGCGCAGCCACCGGGTCACCGAGGTCTTGTCGTACCGGAGGTCGAGGCCGTGCTCGAGGCCGAGCTGGTCCACCCGGCGGGCAAGCCCTGCGTTGGAGAATCCGGCCTCTGCGATGAGCGCGGCGAGCTGGCGGTTGGGAATGCGCTGCGGGGGTCGTTCCGTCATCAGCTGTGCGGTCTCCTGCCTTCCGGGCCGGGGTGCAGCCCTCATGGAACGGCGCGAATTTAGCGGCCCTAACCGACTCCACCGCCACCTTCGCCCCGCATTCATCCGATCGTGTGAGGATTGAGGGCGGCGCTGACGGGTGCGACGCGAGTCGTAGAGTGGCCGGGCGCGATAAGTGCACCGTGAAAGCTTTAGGGAGGCACAACGGTGAGCGAGCTGCGATTTGTCCATCTGGGCTTCGGCGACGACGCCGTCGAGTACCAGACGGCCTGGGACGAGCAGCGCCGCGTACACGCGGCCCGGTTCGCCGGCGAGATCTCCGACACGTGTCTGCTGCTGGAGCACCCGCCCGTCTACACGGCCGGCCGGCGTACCGAGGACAGCGAGCGCCCCCTGGACGGCACCCCGGTCATCGACGTCGACCGCGGCGGCAAGATCACCTGGCACGGCCCCGGCCAGCTCGTCGGCTATCCGATCATGCAGCTGCCCCGCCCGGTGGATGTCGTCGCCCATGTGCGGCGACTGGAGGAGGCGCTGATCCGTACGTGTGCGGAGTTCGGCGTGGAGACCAGCCGGGTGGAGGGCCGCAGCGGCGTGTGGATCCTGGGCGACCCGGTCCAGGAGCGCCCGGCGTTCGGCGGGCTCGCGCTCGACTTCGACCCGCGACTGCACGACGAGGAGTTCGATCCGCGCCTCAGCGGTCCCGAGTACGCTCCGTCCAACGCAGGCCAGCGGCGCGAGGACCGTAAGCTCGCCGCCATCGGCATCCGCGTCGCCAAGGGCGTGACGATGCACGGCTTCGCGCTGAACGTGAACCCGGACAACACCTGGTTCGACCGGATCGTGCCGTGCGGCATCCGGGACGCGGGCGTGGCCTCGCTCGCGAACGAGCTGGGCCGGGACGTGACGATCGCCGAGGTCCTGCCGGTCGCCGAGAAGCACCTGCGTGAGGTGCTGGAGAACGCGGACCTGAAGCCGCGGCCGGTCGAACGCGACCCCCGGACGGCCGAGCGCGAGCCCGAGCCGGCCCCGGCGCCGACCGCCTGAGGAATGCCCGCCTCTGGCCAGAGGTTGGCCAGGCGTAAGGGCATCACAATCAACGGGCGTACCCTGGTGGTCGCCGAGGAATCGAAGTGTAGGGAGCCGGTCGTGTCCGCTGTCGCACCCGACGGACGCAAGATGCTGCGTCTGGAGGTCCGGAACAGCCAGACCCCCATCGAGCGCAAGCCCGAGTGGATCAAGACCCGGGCGAAAATGGGCCCCGAGTACAACCAGCTGCAGAAGCTCGTCAAGAGCGAGGGTCTGCACACGGTCTGCCAGGAGGCCGGCTGTCCCAACATCTTCGAGTGCTGGGAGGACCGCGAGGCGACCTTCCTCATCGGCGGCGACCAGTGCACCCGGCGTTGCGACTTCTGCCAGATCGACACGGGCAAGCCGCAGGCGCTCGACCGTGACGAGCCGCGCCGCGTCGGCGAGTCGGTCGTCACGATGGACCTGAACTACGCCACCATCACCGGCGTCGCCCGCGACGACCTGGAGGACGGCGGCGCCTGGCTGTACGCGGAGACCGTGCGCCAGATCCACGCGCAGACCGCGGATCGCGAGGCCGGCCGCACCAAGGTCGAGCTGCTGATCCCGGACTTCAACGCGGAGCCGGACCAGCTGGCCGAGGTCTTCTCCTCCAGCCCGGAGGTGCTCGCGCACAACGTCGAGACCGTGCCGCGGATCTTCAAGCGCATCCGCCCCGGCTTCCGTTACGAGCGCTCGCTGAAGGTGATCACGGAGGCCCGCGCGGCCGGTCTCGTCACCAAGTCGAACCTGATCCTCGGCATGGGCGAGACCCGCGAGGAGGTCAGCGAGGCGCTGCAGCACCTGCACGACGCGGGCTGCGAGCTGATCACGATCACGCAGTACCTGCGGCCGTCGGTCCGGCACCACCCCGTGGAGCGCTGGGTCAAGCCGGAGGAGTTCGTGGAGCTCAAGGAGGAGGCCGAGGAGATCGGCTTCTCCGGTGTGATGTCGGGCCCGCTGGTGCGTTCCTCGTACCGGGCCGGACGGCTCTTCCAGCAGGCGATCGAGAAGCGTGGCGAGGTGGCGGCTACGCAAGCCGTGTGAATTCCCGCACAAGAAACTACTGGCCAGTAATGGCCGATTCGACGCGGCCCGTACGCTCCCCGCAGGTCGGGGGCGCGTACGGGCCGCGTCAACGTTCCGGCCCGACGCGTAAACGTTTCATCGGTGTTTGACCAGCCGGTCACGCCCTGGTAACACCAATCAGTGACTCTGTCTTTACGCACCGCACGCATACTCCCGTTCCTCACCACGCCCCCGAGGGAGACCTCCGCCATGCAGGCCGCGACCTCCGTACGCGCCAACGCGCTCCCGACTTTCACCCAGGCCCTTCGCGCCGTCGAGTCCGTGCTCCTGCGCGGTGGCCAGCGCACCGCCCGCCGCAACGCCTGGACCGCAGTACTCGAGGACCGGCGCCGCGCCAAGGACCGGGTCGAGGCGGAGCACGTGCTGGAGGCCACGCTGACCCGCTCCTCCTGAGCCACGTAAACTTCAAGACATGGCGAGGAAGGAACAGGCAGCTGCGGCTGCCGATGCGAATCCCGGGCGACTCAAGCAGATCGCTCTGACGTACAAGATGACCCGGCGGGCCGACTCGAAGGTCGGTCTTGTCGTCGCGGGTGTGGGAATCGTCACCTTCGGTGTCTTCCTCGCGATCGGATTTCTGATCGGGTCCCCGCTCTATCTCGGCATTCTGGGCTTCCTGCTGGCCTTCCTCGCGATGGCGATCGTCTTCGGACGCCGCGCCGAGCGGGCTGCCTTCGGGCAGATGGAGGGACAGCCGGGCGCGGCGGCCGCGGTGCTGCAGAACATCGGCCGTGGCTGGACCACGACCCCCGCGATCGCGATGAACCGCAGCCAGGACGTCGTCCACCGCGCCGTCGGCAAGGCCGGCGTCGTGCTGGTGGCCGAGGGCAACCCGAACCGGCTGAAGTCCCTGCTGGCGGCCGAGAAGAAGAAGATGGCCCGCATCGTCGTGGACGTTCCGGTGCACGACATCGTCGTGGGCAACGGCGAGGGCCAGGTGCCGCTGAAGAAGCTGCGGACCACGATGGTCAAGCTGCCGCGGGTGCTCAGCGGCCCGCAGGTGACGCAGACGAACGACCGGCTGCGCGCCATGGGCGACCTGATGAGCAACATGCCGCTGCCGAAGGGACCGATGCCGAAGGGCATGCGGATGCCGCGCGGCGGGAAGATGCGCTGACGTTTCCGACGACACAAGTACGAAGAGGGCGCCCCGGCGGATGCGGGGCGCCCTCTTCGTACTCGTACGAACTCCGGTGACTCGTACTCGTACGTACTAACTCCGGTGACGCGCGGAACTCGGCCCGGACCCGGGGTCCGGACCCGGGCCCGACCGGACCCGGAGGTGCCTAGATCCGCACCTGGACGGCGCGTGACAGCCGGTCGTGCAGCCCGCGGCCGTCGCGGTCCCAGATGAGCGCCGGGATCGCGAGGCAGAGCAGCACGCTCCGTACGACCACGCGGACGGCACCCAGCCGCCCGCCGTTCTCGGCGATGACACGGATGCCGAGGAGCCGCTTGCCGGGTGTGCTGCCGATGGTGCCGACGGTGAGCACGCTCAGTACGAGGAAGACCAGCAGCGCCCAGTTGCCGGCCGCCTGCTGGTTGCCCTTCGAGAGCAGCCCGTATGCGATCAGCATGCACAGCGCCCAGTCGATGAAGAGGGCCCCGAAGCGCCGCCCGAGCGGGGCGATGGCGCCGGGTCCCTCCTGCGGGAGTCCGAGCCGCTCACCGCGGTAGCCGAAGTCGGCTCCCATGTCCTCGGCCGCCGCGCGGGGGCCGGAAAGCCACGAACCGATTGCCTGCCTGTTGTCCACCCGTCCACGGTACTGTGCGCGCTTTTGATCATCCCTGCCCGGGTCCGACCGGTGGCAGCGGGACATGCCGCATCACCGGTCCGGTTAACTTCTGCGAAACAAATGAGTCATGCTGGAGAAATCCCATCTGCCTAGGGTCGTGTTCAGCGTGTGCCACCGCACTGGCTGCACGACCGAGCGACAACCCCGCCCCTCCCCGGGTGGGAGTAGGAGGAGTTGGATGTTCCAGAACGCCGACGACGCCAAGAAGTACATCGCGGACAATGACGTCAAGATGGTCGACGTCCGGTTCTGCGATCTTCCCGGCGTGATGCAGCACTTCACGATTCCGGCCACGGCGTTCGACCCGTCCGAAGAGCTGGCCTTCGACGGCTCGTCGATCCGCGGCTTCCAGGCGATCCACGAGTCCGACATGGCGCTGCGCGCGGACCTGTCCACGGCGCGTCTGGACCCGTTCCGCCGTGACAAGACCCTGAACATCAACTTCTTCATCCACGACCCGATCACCGGCGAGCAGTACAGCCGTGACCCGCGGAACATCGCCAAGAAGGCCGAGGCCTACCTCGCCTCCACCGGCATCGCGGACACCGCGTACTTCGGTCCCGAGGCCGAGTTCTACGTCTTCGACAGCGTCCGGTTCGAGACGAAGTCGAACGAGGGCTTCTACCACATCGACTCCGAGGCCGGCGCCTGGAACACGGGCGCGATCGAGGACAACCGTGGTTACAAGGTCCGCTACAAGGGCGGCTACTTCCCGGCCCCGCCGGTCGACCACTTCGCCGACCTGCGCGCCGAGATCTCCCTGGAGCTGGAGAACGTCGGCATCCAGGTTGAGCGCCAGCACCACGAGGTCGGCACCGCCGGCCAGGCCGAGATCAACTACAAGTTCAACACGCTGCTCGCCGCGGCCGACGACCTGATGCTCTTCAAGTACATCGTGAAGAACGTCGCCTGGCGCAACGGCAAGACCGCGACCTTCATGCCCAAGCCGATCTTCGGTGACAACGGCTCCGGCATGCACGTCCACCAGTCCCTGTGGCAGGGCGGCGCGCCGCTCTTCTACGACGAGCAGGGCTACGCGGGCCTCTCGGACACCGCCCGCTACTACATCGGCGGCATCCTGAAGCACGCCCCGTCGCTGCTGGCCTTCACCAACCCGACGGTGAACTCGTACCACCGCCTGGTCCCGGGCTTCGAGGCTCCGGTCAACCTGGTGTACTCGCAGCGCAACCGCTCGGCCGCGATGCGTATCCCGATCACGGGCTCCAACCCGAAGGCCAAGCGCGTCGAGTTCCGCGCCCCGGACCCCTCGTCGAACCCGTACCTGGCCTTCTCGGCGCTGCTCCTCGCCGGCCTCGACGGCGTCAAGAACAAGATCGAGCCGGCCGAGCCGATCGACAAGGACCTCTACGAGCTCGCCCCCGAGGAGCACGCGGGCGTCCCGCAGGTCCCGACCTCCCTCCCGGCGGTCCTCGACGCCCTTGAGACGGACAACGAGTACCTGCAGGCGGGCGGCGTCTTCACGGCCGACCTGATCGAGACGTGGATCGACTACAAGCGGACGAACGAGATCGCGCCGATCCAGCTGCGTCCGCACCCGCACGAGTTCGAGCTGTACTACGACATCTAAGAACGTCGCAGGTCAGAGCGGGTTTCCGCTCGCCTGGGCCGTCTGTCTGTGGGCCGCTGGTCTTGCTCTTCCCTCACGGGAAGGCACGGCCGGCGGCCTTCTTCGTACCGGCGAGCAACCGCAGCGGGGGGACGACAGGGCTCTGGCACCATCGGCGGCATGAGTGGTCGAGCTGTGGACGCGGAGGTCCTGCGCCACCCAGTGCCTTCGGCACCACTTGCCGCAGCAGGCCATGCGCGGCCTCACTCGCGGGAGGCGCGGGTTCTTTGGTATGAGGTGGGGCAATGTGATGCTCATAGGTCTCGCCAAACGGTCAGAGAGACTTCCGCGCCGTTGTTCAGATACTGATGGAGGGCGTCGGCGGTGCCGGCAACGAAGGCTTCCGGGATGGCGTCGGCGTCGACCCAGCGGACCTGGGAGTGCTTGCGGGGTTCGCGGTTTTCGGGTTGGCCGGTCCATTCGCGGGCGGCGAAGACGACGGTGAGAAAGCCGTTGGGAGCTTCGACGCCCCAGGAGCCGTGGATGATGTGGGCGACCGTCAGGGACTCCGCCTTCACGGTGAGGCCGGTCTCCTCGTAGAGCTCGCGGACCGCGGTCTCGGTGATCGGTTCGCCCGGCTCGCTCTTGCCGACGGGGAGGTCCCACATGCCCTGGGCGAACTTGGCGTTCTCGCTGCGCTGGAGGAGGACGATTCGGTTGGTGGTCCTGTCGTGGACGATGACGGCCGCGACCAGCAGGGTCATTGATTCGAGCGCCGGCTCGAAGGCTGGGGAGCGGTCGTCGGTCTGCTGGGCCACGGTGTTCCCTTCGTCGGGCGGGTTGGTTGTTGAGCAGGTTGGGCGAGAGCCTCGCGGGCGCGGTGTCGTCATGACGGGTCGGCCGGATCAGGCAGTGTGCAGCGTCAGCCCGTAACGGTTGAGGATCACCGGAAGGCGCGGCCGGCGGCCGGTATTCGAGGTAGGACGGTGTCGGTGCTATTACGCAAGCCCATGAGTACGCGTGCTCATGCGCGTGGCACGCCGTGCGGGAACAGTGGCGGCTATGACAACGACTACTCCGCAGCCCACCGACGGCACCACGGACAGCACAGGCGGCGGTTCCGGGTTCGCAGCGTTCGGTCTGGTCCTCTTGGAGGTACTGGCCGTGCTGGGCGTACTCGCGGCTCTGTTCGCGGCATCGTTCCATCTCGACACCGGAAGTCCTGCCCCGGAGGTGAGGCTGGACGGGTACCTGGGCGCCGTCGGGGTGGTGTTCCTCTTCGCCGCGGGCGCCGCGCTCGTGGGGGCGCGGCGCAAGGCGTGGGTGATCGTGTGGAGTCAGGTGGTCATGGCGGTCCTGCTGCTCGCCGGAATCATCGGTGTGGGAGCGTTGCAGCGGCACGAGGACGCATGGAAGGACCCTGCTCCGCGGTTCACCGGGATGGTCGGGTGCCGCAGCGGCGGGGACAACAGCGAGTGCCCGAACACCGGCGGGTGACGCCACGGCCCCGGCCGCACGCACACCTGCCGGATGACACGCTGCGCCCCCACGCCGAAGCGGCTTCCGCGTCACCGCCCCAGCCTCTTCAGTCCTCTGACCGCTCGGACCCCAGCAGCTCCCGCAGCTCCCCCACCGCCTCCCGGAGCCGGTCGGCAAAGGTCCGCATCTGGTCCGCCACCGCCAGTGGCGTGCTCAGATAGAGGTTGAAGCGCTCGGGCAGCAGCACATAGGCCACGCCGATGCAGCGGCTGCTGGTCGATCCGAAGCCGAAGTACTGGATGTTTCGGGACGGCGCGGAGCTGGTGCTCAGATAGTCGTCCCGCATCGTGAGCCAGCCCGGCGTCCGGTAGAGCGTGGGCTGCTCGGGCACGCCGAGTTCCGCGCCGCGGCGGCGCTGGATCAGTTCCAGTTCCCACAGGTGCTGCTCGGGGACCTGGCCTGCCTGGGATGCCTTCGCGCGGGAGACGTGGGCCTCGGCGGCGGCCCGGAACGCGGCGCGGCGGGTGTCCGCGTCTGCCGCCGGGTCCTCCATCGCCGTCACGAAGGCCAGCATCTCGGGAGTGACGACGCGCATCGCCTCGGTCCGGCCGTTCCGGTACTGCCGGGTGGCGATCGACTCGTACGTGGCGCCCAGCAGTCCCTTGGCGCGCTGGTGGGCGAGCTGGTAGGCGACCTGGACGAACGCGTCCGGCGACACCCCCAGGGCCTTGGCCGTACTGCTCCCGAAGTCCGTGAAGGACACGGTCGTGGTCGCCGTGGCCTCCCCGTACGCGGCGAACGCGTCGGCGGCGGCGCGCACCTGGGCCCGTAGCGCGTCGTCCAGCTCGAACACGACCGGCTCCAGCGCCGGCAGGCCCTGGGAGCTCGCTCCGGACTGCCGGGAGTGATCCTCGGCCGGGGTGCCGAGCAGGGCGTCGACAAAGCTGAGGATGGTCGTCCCGTCCAGCTCGCAGTGCTCCACATTGATGCCCGCCCGGCCGTCGGCGAACACGATCAGGGACACGGCCTTGTCGAACCAGCGGTTGCCGCGGTCACCGTAGAGCAGCTCGTCGCAGGCCTCCTGGGTGTCCGAGGGAGCGAAGTCCTCCAGACAGATGCAGAACAGCGCGGCCTCGATGTCCTCCAGTGCGTCCGCGTTGCGGGGGTGGCAGGCGAGCAGGGACTCACGGGCGGCCGCCCAGTCCGCGCGGGCCAGGGTGGTGAGGGGGCCCACCGAGGTGTCCGCGGCGCCCGGCTCGGCTCCGGCCTTCATCACGGCGCGCAGCCCCGCCTCGAGGTCGTCCAGGCTGTGCGGAACGCCGTCCGCGCCCAGCACGTCCAGCCGGAAGATGCTGCCGCGGAAGAACACCACGATGTGCCGGGCCTTGGACGGGCCCGGCCATTCCTCGCTGTAGGGGGCGCGGACGGTGTCCTGTTGCACGCCGGGGATCCGGGTGGTGGAGAAGAGGAACTTGTTCTGCACCATCGACTGGGGCACTCCGCGCTGCACCACCGGCGGAATGAGTTCCTGATCGAGCTGCCGCTTGTAGTTGAGGGCCCCTGCGATGAGCCCGGCCGCCCGCTCGACCTGCGCCTGGCCGGAATCCTGGAACAGGAAGAAGAAGTTGGCGTTGAGCGCGATCCGGTCCCGGCGGCCCAGGTAGCGGTACGGCCAGAAGGTGTCGAGCCAGCTGTGCACGCCCACCGTTGCGTCGTACTCCTCCAGCGCGGCGTGCAGCACCCGGCCGGGGCCCTCGGGCCGGAGGAAGGCGGCCACCTCCGTCTCGGTCGCCGCCCGTTCGTCGGGGTTGAGCAGCGGCGCGCACCAGGCGAGGAACCTCTCGCAGCTCGCCTCCAGCGTGGGCAGCGGCACGCGCGGCAGACTGTCCTCATGGGCGAAGGTCGTCGTGCCGCCTGCTACACCCTGACTGTTGTTCACTTCTTCTCTCGATTCGGATCGTTGGAACCTGAGGTGCCGTACGGCCGGGAAAGATAGAGCTGTGCGTAGAGCCAGCCTTCCGCCTCCAGGCCCCGCGCATCCACCCCGGCGGACGACATGCTCTCCACCACGAGGGCCTGCTCCTCCGGGGAGGCGAACTGCCGCTGTTTGAACACATCGTCGACGCGGACGGTCCGGTATCCCAGCCCGGCCAGTGCGCGCTCGACGGAGTCGAACGGGAACATCCGCAGCACGAAATGCGCCATCCAGGGCCGGCGGTCGCCTTGGGCCCGCACGATGCGTATGAGCGTCCGCTCAGTGACGTAACCGAGGCAGCCCGTCGAGATCACCAGGTCCGTCCCGGAGAGCTGGTCGAGCTGACGGGGTGTGGGCTCGTTGTTCTCCAGGTCGGCGTGCACGGCGTCGTCGAGGAACCCGGCCTCGAGTGCGTAGGACAGCGCGCTGCCGGAGGTGTCCAGGCCGACGAAGCGTATGTCCTGCGCGGGCCGGCGCGAACGGGACAGCTCCCGGTCCCGGGACAGCAGGGCTTCGCGGCTCTCCTCCTCGCGGTCCTCGTCACCGTAGCGCTCGTACAGCTCGTCCATGGTCGCGTCGTACTTCAGCAGGGCGGCGTTGATTCCGTACGAACAGCCGACGTCCAGTACCTTCGGCACCGCGACGGGCCGGGACTCCTGGTACTCCTTGATGAACTTGGCGAAGTACGGCTTGGCGTGTTGCGGAACGCAGTAGCCGAGTGGGCGCAGCGCCCTGAAATAGCTGCGCGGGTCGGGCTGGGTGTAGATGTGGTCGAGCGAGACTTTTCCGGTCGCGTCGAAACGCACAGGGCTTACTCCTCCGTGGATCGCAGAGCGGGAAATGCCTGGGGGGACGCCTACGGCAAGCCGCAGATCCTCGCTGCCGCTGGGCCGTGTCTTGGAACTCCCGCCTGGCCCGCGACGCCCTACGGGCGGACGGCGCCAGTTCTCGAACTCGGCCTAGTCCAGCAGTCGGTCGCCCCGGACGGCCCGGCCCTCGGCCGCCAGGTGCTCGGGCAGTACCCGGCCGAAGAGCTGCCGGGTCCGTGCCACGTTCCCGATGACGCCGGGGCGCTCGCTGTAGGCGAAGATCGCGGAGTGGCGCGCGACCTCGCCCCGCACCGGACTCACCCGGTGCAGCGAGTAGCGGCCTTTGAACAGCTGCAGGTCACCGGGTTGCAGGGGTAGGCGCCGGATCAACCGCTCGCCCCGGCCGTCCAGTACGTCCCGGACGTCGTCGAATCTCTCGTCGTGCGCGGTCCTGATGTTCGGGCAGTACTCGAAGTCGCCGCCGGCCTGCGCCTGCTGGGTCAGCATGCTCACGGTGAACTCGTTGGTGTCGAAGTGCCAGGGATGCTCCATGCCCGGCGCGACGACGTTGAGTACCAGCCCGGAGAGCGGGTCCTCCAGTTCGTGCAGCTGCGGCAGCCCGAAGCAGCGGGCGATGAAGCGCTGGAACACCTCGTGGGTGTAGAGCCGGCTGATGAGGGAGCCTGCGGGAACGCGGTCCCGCGCGACGAACGCATTGCCCCGCTGGAACGTCCTGCGGCCGGGGTGGTCCGCCGGCAGCGCCGAGTCGACGGCGATGTTGTAGACGTTGACGGTCTCGACGTCGAAGTGGGCCCGAGGGGCGATGGCCGAGCACTCCTGCCGCAGGACGTCGCGGAGCGACGGACGGATGAAGTCCGGCAGTACGGTGCAGCCGACGGTCAGCAGTTCGCGCCGGGCACGGGAAACCACCGCCTGTCCCCCGGCACTCTCGAGTTCCGACAGGGGATACCGAACCGTGTCGACCACCTGGTCGAGCGTCATGGCTTCCAGAGTGCTCATTCGATCCTCTCGACGTGCGGGCAGACCGTCCCGAGCCCTCACTCTCGGCTCTTCGGCAACTCCACTGAGGAACAACACAGTTGAAGCTGCCACAACATCGCCGAGTTGTCTGTGACACGTCACACTGCGGGCACCAGGAAGGCCCCGCTGACCACCTGCTGGTACGCGGAGTCCAAGGAGCCGATCGATGTCGGCCGGGAGTCGGGCGACCTGTGCACTGGTCGGCCGATCCTCTGGCACAGACTCCGATATTGCGCTGAAGGCCGCCACCCTTGCGTAGGGTGGCGGCCTTCACCGTTGCCGAGCCGACTTCCTCGTTCCGCCGAGTGGGCGCCGACCCCGAGCACGTCCACGGTGGGAGAGCAACCGATGCCGATCGGGATCGGTTGCCGCCCCACTGCCGTCCCGCCTGCCGGGACAACGGATCGGACAGTCCGTCGAGATCAGACCATCAGGGCCGGGTAGGTCGGGTACTCCACCCCGGAGACGTGCTGGACGACGCGGATGACCTGGCAGGAGTAGCCGAACTCGTTGTCGTACCAGAGGTAGAGGATCGCGTTGTCGCCATCGACCTTCGTGGCGCCGGCGTCGACGATCGAGGCGTGGCGCGAGCCGATGAAGTCGCTGGAGACCGCATCGGGGGCGGTGGTGAAGTCGATCTGCCGCTTGAGCGGGGAGGTCAGCGACACGTCGCGGAGGTAGTCGAGGACGTCCTCGCGGGTGGTCTCGCGCCCGAGCCGCAGGCTGAGGATCGCGATCGAGACGTCCGGCACCGGGACGCGGATCGAGCTGCCGGTGATCGGCGCCTTGAGGTCGGGCAGCGCCTTGGCGACGGCGGAGGCGGCACCGGTCTCGGTGATGACCATGTTCAGCGGCGCCGAACGGCCGCGACGGTCGGCCTTGTGGTAGTTGTCCAGCAGGTTCTGGTCGTTGGTGAACGAGTGGACGGTCTCCACGTGGCCGCGCAGGACGCCGTACTCGTCCGCCATTGCCTTCAGCGGCGGGACGATCGCGTTGGTGGTGCAGGACGCGCAGGACAGGATCTGCTCGTCCGGCTTGATCATGTCGTGGTTGACACCGTGCACGATGTTGGGGACGTCACCCTTGCCGGGCGCGGTCAGGACGACCTTGTCGATGCCGGGGCGCAGGTGCTGCGACAGACCCTCGCGGTCGCGCCACTTGCCAGTGTTGTCGATGAGGATGGCGTCCTTGATGCCGTACGCCGTGTAGTCGACCTCCGACGGGTCGTTGGCGTAGATCACCTTGATCTCGTTGCCGTTGGCGACGATCGTGCTGCTCGCCTCGTCGACCGTGATCGTGCCCTGGAACTGGCCGTGGATGGAGTCGCGGCGCAGCAGCGAGGCGCGCTTGACGATGTCCTGGTCTCCGCCCTGGCGGACGACGATGGCGCGCAGGCGCAGGCCGTTGCCCGAGCCGGCCTTCTCGATGAGCAGGCGGGCGACGAGGCGGCCGATGCGGCCGAAGCCGTAGAGGACGACGTCGCGTCCCTCGCGGCGCTCGATCTTGTTCTCGCCCGTGGCGCCGGCGACGGCCCGGGCGGTGAACTCCTCCACCGAGAGACCGCGGTCGTCGGTCCTGTACGTCGCGGCGAGCATGCCGATGTCGATCTGGGAGGGGCCGAGGTCGAGCGTGGTGAGAGCCTGCAGGAACGGCAGCGTCTCGGTGACCGAGAGCTCCTCACCGGCGATCTGCCGGGCGAATCGGTGGGTCTTGAGGATGCTGACCACCGACTTGTTCACCAAGGAGCGGCTGTGAAGCAGGACCGTGACGTCCCGCTCCCTGTGCAGCTTCCCGATGATCGGGATCATCGACTCCGCGATCTCCTCGCGGTTCTTCCAGTTGGTGAACGAGTCGTCGTTGACAGTCACAGGTTTATCTTTCGAGCTAGGCGGCGCTCACATGCTAACCTCCCGCCGCTTTGATCGTTCAAGCGGTGCCGCCTGAGCGGGATGCCAAGATCGGCCCCTGGCCACACCTGGACGGGGAATGGGCCGCTCCCGCCGCGGACCGTCGACGACCGACAGAACGCCCGTGCCGGCCGGCAGGCCCGACAGGACGTAGACGGTGGTCTTGGTGCGGGCGACGGGGGCGCCCGTCAGGGCGGCGGCGTGTTCGTTGCCGCCGACGGCGTGGACGTGCCGGCCGAAGCGGCTGCGGCGCAGAGCGAGGGCGCCCGCGGCGAAGAGGGCGGCGGTGATCCGGACAGGCGCCCCGGTGCCGAGGAGTTTGCCCTGGCCGAGCTGGGTGAGGAAGGCGTTCTTGTCGACGAGGTAGGTGCGGGCGCCCTCATCGGTGATGTTCAGCATGATGCCGCGGGCGGCGAGCATCGTGGCGAGGGTGACGATGAACGGGGCGAGGCGGGCCCTGGCGATGAGCAGGCCGTTGACGAGGCCGATGGCCCCGCGGGCCACGAGCGGCAGCAGCAGCGCCACGGCGGTGCCGTACCGGGAGCCCCACGGGGCGAGGACCCCGCCGAGCACGAAGACGGAGCCGACGGACAGGTCGATGCCGCCGGTGATGATGACGAAGGTCACACCGAGGGCGACGACCGCCCCTGATCAAGGGCGCAGAGGAGGGCACGCTGACCTGCACGACGTCGTGACCTGCCGAGAAGCGACACGCTGAAAGCGACCTGCTGAAGAGGGCCCCGCTGAAGAGGGCCCCGCTGGCAGGGACCCGCTGAAGAGCGAAGGCCGCGCCCCGCGACGTACGCGGGCGCGGCTCTCGTCATGACGGGTCGGCCGGATCAGGCCGTGTGCAGCGTCAGTCCGTAGCGGTTGAGGATTTCGTTGACGGGCTGGAACCAGGTGTTGCCGCCCGAGCTGCAGTTGCCCCAGCCCCCGGACGTGACGCCCTGGGCCTGGTCGCCGCTGATGAACGAGCCGCCCGAGTCGCCGCCTTCGGCACAGACGTCCGTCCTGACCATCTCGTACACGGAGCCCTGCTGATAGTTGACGGTCTCGTTCCGGCCCAGCACCGTGCCGCAGTGCCAGTGGGTGGTGGAGCCCGAGCGGCAGATCGACGTACCGACCGGGGCCTCCCAGGAGCCGCGCACCAGCCGGTCCGGGGTCTGGCCCCAGCCCAGCACCACCGGAACGGTCCACCAGCCGTAGCCGGTGCTCACCCAGGCATAGTCGTTGCCAGGGAAGGACGAGCCCTGGAACCAGCCCATGTCGGAGCCGTCCCAGCCGCGGACGAAGCTGCCGGGCCCGCCGCAGTGCCCGGCCGTGACGAAGCCGCCGTACACCGAGAAGCCGATGGAGCAGCGGACGTTGCCGGTGTAGTACGGGTCGCCACCGACGACTCCCGCGGCGAAGGTGGCCGGCGCCTCGCGCACGGTCTCGACCTGTACGGGCCCCGTGCGCCGGGCCCGGTCGAGGAATGCCTTGACCTCGGCGTCCCCGCTACGGTCGGCGACGACGCGGACGACGATCCGGTTGGCCTTCGGGTCGACGTGCCAGCTGCTCACTCCGGCGGGCGCGGGTTGGCGGTCGAACCGCCGCTTGGCCGCGTCGAGCTGTGCGGCGGTGTGCGTGACGATGCGGATGGCGGCGCCGGTCGCCCGTACGGCGTCCGACTTCTGACGGCTGGTCACGGCGACGGTCAGCCTGCCGGTCGTCGCGTCGAACCAGGTGCCGGCGAAGGCGTCGCCGGCCGCGCGTTCCGCCTTGACCTGGACGGCGAAGGCCGCCTTCTCCTGCGCGAGGCGCTCGCGCGCCTGCTGCTCGGTCAGGCCCAGGTCCTTCTGCATGGCGGTGATCAGTCCGGGCGATGCCGGGGCTTCGGAGGCGGCGGCCGGTGCCGCAGCGGCGGAGGGGGCGAACACGGCGCCGCCCCCGGCGCCGAGCAGGAGCAGTGCGCAGAGGGCGGAGAGGGCGGAGGCGGCTGTGCGTGAGGCGGTCGGTCTGCGTCTCACGTCGGTGATCCCTTCTGTTGTTCCGTGATGTGGGGGTGGAACATCAGGTACTGAGAGCGCTCTCAGCAGCGTAGGGGCTGCGCCGTCCGCTGCCCAGAGCCAGAACCCGCCTCCCTGGGCGCCGTTCACCGGCGCTCGACACGATCGGGTGGAGTAGCTCGGTTCACGGCGCGTACACCTGTCCGATCCTGCACGCTGACCGGCCTGAACAGCGGCAGGAAGGGCCCGAGTTGACCGCCGAGGACACAGGAAAACGGTCCGACGAAACGACCGACGAAACGACCGACGAAGCAACCCGAGAAACGACCGGCCGGACGACCGACGGGTCGACCGGCCGACCGGCAGGCAAGCCGGCCGACTCCACCGGCCGACCCCACCACACCGAAGAGTTCCGTTACCGCTCTTCCCGTACGGCCACCCTCGAGCGGCGTCCCGTCACCACCTGGGCCATGGCGCGCCGACTGCCCCAGCTGGTGCGCCGGGCACTCGCGCTCGCCTGGCGCATCGACCGCAAGGCCGTCGCCGTGCTGCTGGCCTGTCAGGCGCTGTCCGCGGCGCTGGAAGCCTTCGGGCTGATCGCCACCACTCGGACCATCACCGCCCTCATCTCCTCCGGCGACATCCAGGACCGGCTGCTCGGCGCGCTTCCCGCGATCTCGCTCCTCGCGGCGGCGGCCGGGCTCCGCGCGCTCCTCGCGATCGCCGTCACCAGCATCTCCAGCCGGCTCTCTCCCCGGATCTCGCGCGAGGCCGAGCTGGAGATGCTCGACGCCGCCGTGCACACGGAGCTCGTCGCCTACGACCACCCCGGTTTCAACGACAAGTGGGAGAACGCCGACCGCGGCGCCGAGGTCGCACAGGATCTGATCGCCGAGTCGCAGCAGGTCATGGCCTGCGTCGCGTCCGTCGTCGCGGCCGCCGGGGTCATCACCGTGCTGCACCCGGCGCTGCTGCCGCTGCTCACGCTCGCGGTGCTTCCGCAGGGGATCGCCAGCATGAAGGGCGCCCGTGTGCACTACGAGACCAGCCGCGCCATGGCGGCCGAGCGCCGCACGCTCGCGCATCTGCGCTGGTACATCGCCGACAAGCTCACCGCCGACCAGCTCCGCTCCGGCACGATGGCCGACTTCCTGCTGGGCCGCTACCGCTCCATCGGGGCGCGGGTCGATGCCGCCACCGACAAGGCCGTGCACCGGGGCGCGCGGTACGCGGTCATCGGCGCGCTCGCGGGCGGCGTCGCCTCGGGGCTGCTCTGGGTCTCCCTGGGACTGCTGCTCGCGACCGACCGGATGTCGGTCGCCTCGGCAGGCACCGCCGTCTTCGCGCTCCGTACCGTCGGTACGTCGCTCCAGGGAATCGTCGGCTACGGCACGCGACTGTTCCGTACGGGTCTGTACTTCGACGACTGGGTCGAGTTCACCCAGGAGGCCGGAGGCCACCGCATCAGGCGCGGGGCGCTCGCCCCGTCGGCCCCGGCGGTGGTCAGGACCGAGGCGCTCACCTTCACCTACCCGGCATCCGACACGCCCGCCCTGGAGAAGGTCAGCCTCGAGGTGCGGCGGGGCGAAGTCCTCGCCCTGGTCGGCGAGAACGGCTCGGGCAAGACCACGCTCAGCAAGCTCCTCTCCGGTCTCTATCTGCCCGCCGAAGGCCGGGTGACCTGGGACGGCCAGGACACCCGTGACCTCGACGCGTACGCCCTGTGGTCCCACACGGCCGTCGTCCCGCAGGACTTCGCCCGCTGGCCCATGTCCGCACGCGAGAACATCACCCTGGGCCAGCCCCACGGCGGCGAGGACTCCGTGGCCCGCGCCGCTGCGCGCTCCGGCGCGGACGAGGTCGTGGACGGGCTGCGCAGCGGTCTCGACACGCTGCTGGCCAGGGAGTGGTTCGGCGGCGTCGAGCTCTCGGGCGGCCAGTGGCAGCGCATTGCCATCGCCCGCGCCTTCCACCGCCCCGCCGGACTGCTCGTCATGGACGAACCGACCAGCGCCCTGGACCCCCGTGCGGAGCACCGCATCTTCACCGGGCTCCGCGCCATCGCCCGGGACCGTGCCGTCGTCCTCGTGACGCATCGCCTCGCGAACGTCGCCGTCGCGGACCGCATCGTCGTCCTCGACCACGGCCGCGTCATCCAGCAGGGCAGCTTCGACGAACTCGTGGCATCCCCCGGCCTGTTCCGGGAGCTGTGGGAGCTCCAGAACGACCGGGGGATCCCGGCGCCGCGCACCGAAAGCGGCTGAGCACGGCCTGATCATCCGGCCGAGCCCCGTCACCAGCCACATGGCGGCGGGGCTCCTCACCGCCCGAAGGGCCTGCGCGATCTAGACTCCGAATGCGGATCAATCGCTCATTCGGGGCATGAGCCCCTGTCCGGAGGGGCTGTTCGATGGCCGATGTGACGGTGACGAGTGCGCTCGCCGCCGAGGCGTATGTGTACGGGTTTCCACTGGTGTACGAGCTCACGGTGGCCGGGGCCTTCGTCCGCAAGGGCATCGGGCCTCTGCCGCCCACCCCGTTCAACACGTTCGCGCATGCCCGGAAGCTCGCGGACCACCATGACTCGTTCGTGTCGGTCAACAACGACACCGTGTACTCGGTCGCGCAGCTCGATCTCTCCGGCGGACCGCTGGTGCTGCATGTGCCGGACAGCGGTGGGACATACCACGTGCTGCAGTTCGTGGACGCGTGGACCAACAACTTCGCGTACGTGGGCACGCGTGCGACCGGCACCGCGGAGGGGCGCTGGCTGGTCGCACCGCCCGGGTGGGCCGGCGAGGAGCCCGAGGGGGTGCGCGGGGTCGTCGACGCGCCGACCGCTGTCGTCACGGCCGTGGGACGGTGGGCCTGCGACGGGCCCGACGATCTGCCGCGGGTGAGGGCGTTGCAGGACGCACTCGCGGTCGAGCCGCTCGACGGAGCCGTACATCCGACGGGGCTGCCGACGCCGGAGCCCGGCGTTCCGGAGGCGCTCGGGTTCTTCGAGAAGCTGCGGGTGTGGCTGGGGGACTTCCCGCCGGCGGCCGCGGACGCCGCGTACCAGGAGCGGTTCCAGCCGCTCGGGCTGCTGGAGGAGGGGCCTTCGCCGTACGTGTCCCCGGATCCCGGGCTGGTGAAGGCGCTCAAGGACGGCTTCGTCGAGGGCCGGGACCTGGTCGGGCGGGCGGCACGGCCGTCGACGGACGCGGCACCCGGGGAGGCGCGGCCCCAGGGCGCAGCGCCCGGGGAGTGGCAACTCGACCCGCACGCCTACGACTACAACCTCGATCACTTCGGGATCGGCACACACGACTCCCCGCAGTGGAAGGCCGCCGACCGCGAGGAGTCGTACCTCCTACGGGCCGTGGCGGCGCGCACCACACTCTGGGGGTGCCACGGCTACGAGTCCGTTAGCGCACAGGTCTTCACCGACTCCGAGGGCGAGCGGCTGAACGGCTCGACGGCGTACACGCTGCGCTTCGAACAGCCGCCGCCGGTCGATTCGTTCTGGTCGGTGACGATGTACGACGCTCCGGACCACTATCTCGTCGCCAATCCCATCGAGCGGTACGCGATCGGCGACCGCACGCCCGGGCTCGTGTACGCCGACGACGGCTCACTCACCCTTTACCTCCAGCAGGACCGGCCGGACGATCCGGCCGAGGCCGCCAACTGGCTGCCCGCCCCGCCCGGCGACTTCCGGCCCATGGCCCGCCTCTACACGCCGAAGGCGCCGGTACTGGACGGGAGTTACCGGCTGCCGCCGATCGAGCCGCAGCGCGGGTGACCGGCCGTCGGTGACCGGCCCGGGGGCAGGTGCCCCCGGGCCGGTCAGCCCGCTCTCCAGTCAGTCGTCGTAGTGGATCAGCGACCGCACCATGCGGCACGTCGTGTCGGACGGCGGGTGGATGCCGATGCGCTCGGCGGTCGTGCGTATCCGGCGGTTGCTGGCGTTCCCCGGGTGGTAGACGCCCGTGTCGAGCAGGGCGATGGCGAGACGCATGGCCTTGAGCCGGCGGTTGTGGGTTTCGTACCACTCACGGGGCAGGCCCGCGGGCAGTGGCTGCTTGATCAGTTTCGCGCTCTTCACTGTCGTGGGCTTCCGCTTCGTCGTGACTGCGGCAACGGCCATCGGCGACCTCCTGGCGCGGTGGTTGGACCCTCACGAACTAGTTCGATTTTACCGTCGTCCACTGACAATCGCCGCTGGCCAGAGGGTGTTCGAGGGGCTGGTGGGAGTACCGTGGCGGGATGGAGATCTGGATCAATCCCGCATGCTCGAAGTGCCGCAGCGCACTGCACCTGCTCGACGAGGAGGGCGCCTCGTACACCGTGCGCCGCTATCTGGAGGACGTGCCCTCCGAGGACGAGATCCGCGAAGTCCTCGCGCGGCTCGGCCTCGAGCCCTGGGACATCACCCGGACCCAGGAGGCCGCCGCCAAGGAGCTGGGCGTGAAGGACTGGCCGCGCGAGGAGGCCTCGCGCGACCGCTGGATCGCGGCGCTCGCGGAGCACCCGAAGCTGATCCAGCGTCCGATCATCACGGCGGACGACGGCACGGCGGTGGTGGCCCGCACGGAGGAGGCGGTACGGGACGCACTGGGCCGCTGACCCGATCGCCCACCGCGGCCCTTAAAGGCCCAGCTCCGCGCTCACCTGCGAAAACTTAAGCCTCAGTTAAGGAAGTCACCCCTGTGACGGTTGAGCAGAGCGCTGGGCCTACTCGTACGTAACGGCACACGGACACCGATCCGGCCGCCGTTCACGGCCGGGGACAGGAGCTCTTACGTGTCGCGCAAGAAGACCCTCAGCGGTAAGAAGAAGATCGCCCTGCTCGTCGGCGCAGCAGCGCTCGTCGGCGGCACTGCGATTGTCATGACCGGGACAAGTCAGGCATCTGTGGCCTGCGACGGACTCGCCCAGGCGATTCGCAACAACGAGAACTTCATCGCCGGTCAACGGGCCAATCCCGACGCCCAGTCGGCAGCACGTATCGCCAACCGCGAGGCCGTGATCGCGCAGATCAAGGTCCAGCAGGGGGCGGCGGGCTGTGAGGTCGGCGAAGGCAGTGGGGAGGCCGGAGGCGGCCAGGCCGCTCCGCCGGCGCAGCCGCCGGCCGAGGAGCAGCCGCCCGGCATGGAGCAGCCGCCGGCCGACGAGGGCGCCGAGGAGCAGCCGCCCGCCGGTGACGCCGGCCAGGGCGCCGGAGCCGGAGAAGGAGGCGGTGCCGCCGGTGAGGTCGTCTGCGCCGGGTCGACCGTGACGCTGTCCGGCGAGGGCGGCGCCCCGGCCGCCTCCAGCAACCAGTTCCCGGTCGGGACCAAGCTGAAGGTGACCAACCTCGACAACAACAAGTCGACCACGGTCGAGGTCACTTCGGTCTCCGGCAGCTGCGCCCTGCTGAACAACGCGGCGTTCGAGCAGGTCCGGGAGCCCGGCAAGTTCCTGATCCGCAAGGCCAGGATCGAGCGGGTCGGCTGACCTGTCCGGTCGGCTGACCTGTCCGGTCGGCTGACCGGTCGGGTCGGCTGACCGAGCGAGATCGGGGGGACGGAGGGGCGGCTAGGCGGGCCGCCCCTCCGTTGCGGATTCCACGACGGGGTCCATGACGGACTCCGCCTCCGCCAGGATCTCCGTGATCCGCAGCCCGAGCCGTACGTCGCACGCATGCGCGTCCCCGCCCCGTACCGACTCGGTCAGCGCGTCCACCGCGGACCGGAACGAGCCGATCGCATCGCCCCACCTCGGCAGGGTCGCCCTCCCCCGCCCGCCCAGCAGCTCGATCGCCGCCCCGGACAGCTCCTGCGGCGCGCTCAGGCCCAGCGTCGCCGTGCTCGACGCACCGGACGCGTGTCGCAGGGCGAGGTGCACGGTGTCCGCCGGGCCGCGCAGCGCCGTCAGTCCGGTGACGTCTCCGAGCACGGGCAGCAGGACGGAGAGCACGTGCGGGCCCACGTCCCACAGCCCGCCCTTCTCGCGCCGCCACGGCGAGGCCGCGTACGGGCTCGTCGAGCCGTTCACGAAGAGCGAGCCGAGCCACTGCGCGCGCGCCGTGAACCAGCCTCCCGCCGCGGCCTGTTCGGCGATCCACGGCGCCGTGTCCGTCGCGAAACGCAGCGTGCAGAAGACGATGGACGCGACGCCCGTCGCCTCCGTCGCCGCCACGACCTCGCGCGCCCCTGCCACCGTGGTCGCGACGGGCTTGTCCAGCAGCAGGTGCCGCCCGGCCGCCGCCGCACGGGCCGCCAGTGGCGCCTGGACGTCCGGCGGCAGGGCGAACGCGACGGCGTCACTCGCCTCGATGAGGGCGTCCACGTCGTCGTACGCCTTGACGCCATGGGCGGTGGCCAGCGCGGCGGCGGCCTCGGGGCGCCGCCCCCACACCCCGCTGAACTCGGTCTGCGGATGCGCGGCGAGCGCCGGAGCCTGGGTGTGCTCCGCCCAAGGGCCGGTGCCGAGAAGTCCGATGCGCAGCTTCGTCATGCGGCCAGTCTGCACCCCGGCCCACCGTCGTGGCAGCGGTGTCCGCCCGACTTCCGAACAGCCCTGGTCGTCGGCAGTCCTGGAAAACCGTTGGCCGAACGGACGGTGACAGGTGTTACGTTGCCAGGGCCGGCCGCGGGACTCCGGCGTGACTTCCGAGACCTGCTTGTGACGCAATGATTTCGCTGTTCACGCCCCCATTCCCCGGCCGGCCTTCGCACACCTCCGGGGGACACGCATGGCGGACACGCGCACCGATCGGATCGCGGCCGAGGATGTGCTGCTCTTCGTCAACGCCGCGATCACGGCGACCGGGCAGCGCGAGTTCCGGTCCGAGGCATATGAGCAGCGGATCTCGCTGGGCTTCCTGCACGAGTACGTGCGGATCAACTACCGGCCGGTGTACGCGGCGGCGCTCGCGCTCGACATCAATGACCACAATGCCGTCCGGATCGTCGAGTGGCTGCTGCGCACGGCTGGCGAGGCGGACGCCCGTCAGCGGGCGGCCGAGGGGCGGCTGATCGCGGCGCGGATCGCGCTGCTGCCGCCGCAGCGCGTGTACCGGCTCTTCCGGGCGCTGCGTGCCGCCAAGGTCAACAACCGCCGCACCCGCGCGATCATGCGGGACTGGCTGGCGGCCCGGCCCGACCCTGCCCATGACGCGGTGAAGTACCGCCATGGGCTGAAGTCCACCGCCCGGCACGCCCACCTCTCCTTCCACGACACGGAGTTGGGGGACTTCCTCTTCGCGCCCGGGCGGCGCGTGCGCTACGAGCACCCGTATCTGGACGCCTTCCGCCGCGCGCACTACGAGCAGTCCGCGCTGTACGAGCTGCCGTTCACCGTCGCCGAGGGCTTCGCCGCCAAGCACGGCATCGCGCGCACCGCGTTCCTGGAGCGGATCGCACCCCGGATGACCCGGCTGGAGCGGCTGCGCGCGCAGCGCGCCGCCGGTCCGGGGGCCGATCTGGCGACGATGCCGCTGACCCGGCTCGCGCTGTACGTACTGTCGCTCGGCTTCGAGGAGCGCGGGGACCGCCGCACGGAGCTGACCGGCGCGCTGCGGGCGGCGGCGCGGCGCGCGGCCGGTCCGTACGCAGGCAGCTGGGGGCGGGTCGCGGCCGTCCTCGACGACAGTTACTCCGCCTCCGGCTCGGGCGTGAAGCGCCGCCGGCCCCTGGCGGTGGCGCTGGCCGGGCATTTTCTGCTGGAGGCGCTGGCGGGGACCTACACCGCGCTGTGGACGTCCGGCGGCACCGACCCGCTGCTGGTGCGGCCCTGGGGGCCGACGCCGCTCGGCGCGCGGATCGTCGACGCGCTGGAGAGCTCGCCCGACCGTCTGGTGATCGTCTCGGACGGCTGGGACAACGCGCCGCCGGGCCTGGCGGGCGAGGTGCTACGGGTCTGGCGCACCGGGCTCGACCCGGACGGGCGGACCGGGGTGGTTCATCTCAACCCCGTATACGACGCGGACGGATTCGACGTACGGCGGCTGGCGTCCGGTGTGCCGACCGCCGGGATCCGTGACGCGGAGGACCTGCCGGCGCTGGTGGAGCTCGCGCAGTTCGCGGAGGGGCGCACCGGCCTGGGTGAGCTCCGGGCTTATCTGGACCGCCGGGTGGCCCGGTTCCTGGCGGAGAGCGGCCTGGAGGAGGCCCGATGACGAGGATCGACCTCACGGGGCTGACGGCCCGCGCGGCGCAGGTGTGGGGCGGTATACGGCTCGTACCGCTGGTGCGGGAGGAGCCGCTCGAGGGGCTGCGGCTGCGGCACGAGGTGTACGGCGGCCACGGCGTCGTGGACGTCGGCCCGCGGACGCACTACGTCGGTTACATCCCGCACGGTTTCATCGCCGACTGGTCGGGCGACGGCGGGCAGTCGGCGGCCTACGGGACCCAGCTCGGCGACGAGGGGCCGGACCGGATCCCTGTGCGCCGCCACCACCGCATGGTCAAGCGCAGGAACGGGGGGAACCGGCTGCCCCGCGGCGGAGCCGCAAAATGTCGCTTCCTGCCGCTCCATCTCGCCCTGGAGGGCTATCTGGCGCTGCACTTCGGCGGGCCGTCCGTCGTCTGGGACGAGTGGTCCCAGCAGGCGGTGCGACGGGGGCTCTCGCCGCGCGCCGAGGCCGCGTACACGGGCCGGGAGGTGTACGGGCTGGCGGAGGCGCTGCGGGTCTTCGAGATCCATCCGGGGCAGTGCGGGGTGATGGTGTACGCGGCGGACGCGCTCGCCGCGGCGTTCGTCGTGCCGCATCCCGACGACTACCGCGCGCTGCATCCGTCCCTGCTGGAGGACCTGTACGGCGAGCTGGTCCATCAGTACGCCTTCTACGGACGCCCGGTGCCGGAGTTCACCGCGCGGATCGGGGACGGCCTGCAGCTGGAGACGCTCGCGGATCTGCGGGCGGCTGCCCGCGCCCAGGAGCGTGCGTGGGAGGAGGCGCACACGGGTCTGTTCGCCCGGGATCTGCTGGAGACGCCGTACGCCTTCGAGCGGGTGCACCGCATGGGGACGTACGCGCTCCACCGCTTCCTGCCTCCCTTCCACCGGGCCCAGGAGGCGTCGCAGCACATCGGTGAGCTGATCACGGACCACAAGGGGCGCACGGCCTATCTGAAGACGTTCCGGCTGTCGGAGAACCAGATCCGCCGCGGCCATCTGCTGCGCGTGCTGGCCGGGCACGACTGGCACCTGGGACGCACCGCGGAGGCGCTCGGCAGCAGCTACGCCGAGCTCGTCCGACGAATCCGGAATGCCGGATTCGAGTCACTGCTCAACGCCCATGTGGTCGCACAGAGATCGCGACAAACGAAGGAAACCTGAGTAACACGGGGTTCACAATCGGGCAACCGCCGGGAAATCCCGTGTTGCGAAGCTGCGGCCACACCCCGATGCACCGCAAAGGATGAGGCCCCGTGACCTTCAAGGCTGAGTACATCTGGATCGACGGCACCGAGCCGACGGCCAAGCTTCGCTCGAAGACGAAGATACTGGCCGACGGCGCAGAGCTGCCCATCTGGGGCTTCGACGGGTCCAGCACCAACCAGGCCGAGGGTCACGCCTCCGACTGTGTGCTGAAGCCGGTCTTCTCGTGCCCCGACCCGATCCGCGGCGGCGACGACCTGCTGGTGCTGTGCGAGGTCCTGAACACGGACATGACCCCGCACCCGTCCAACACGCGGGCGCAGCTGGTCGAGGTGGCGGAGAAGTTCACCGCCCAGGAGCCGATCTTCGGCATCGAGCAGGAGTACACCTTCTTCAAGGGCTCCCGTCCGCTGGGCTTCCCGGAGGCCGGTTTCCCGGCCGCCCAGGGTGGCTACTACTGCGGCGTGGGCTCGGACGAGATCTTCGGCCGTGACGTCGTCGAGGCGCACCTGGAGAACTGCCTGAAGGCGGGTCTGGGCATCTCCGGCATCAACGCCGAGGTCATGCCGGGCCAGTGGGAGTTCCAGGTCGGCCCGCTCGCCCCGGTCGTGGTCGCCGACCAGCTGTGGGTGGCCCGTTGGCTGCTCTACCGCACCGCCGAGGACTTCGGCGTCTCCGCGACCCTCGACCCGAAGCCGGTCAAGGGCGACTGGAACGGCGCCGGCGCGCACACCAACTTCTCCACGAAGGCGATGCGCGAGGGCTACGACGCGATCATCACCGCGTGCGAGTCGCTCGGCGAGGGCTCGAAGCCGCTCGACCACGTCAAGAACTACGGCGCCGGCATCGACGACCGGCTGACCGGTCTGCACGAGACGGCCCCGTGGAACGAGTACTCGTACGGCGTCTCGAACCGCGGCGCCTCGGTCCGTATCCCGTGGCAGGTCGAGAAGGACGGCAAGGGCTACATCGAGGACCGCCGTCCGAACGCGAACGTCGACCCGTACGTCGTGACCCGCCTGCTGGTGGACACGTGCTGCAGCGCGCTGGAGAAGGCCGGTCAGGTCTGATCCGTTCACACCCGCTCGCAAGGGGGCGCCCGCCGGTTTCCGGTGGGCGCCCCCTTCGCCGTGGTCAAGATCGCGCCAAGGTTGCGTCCGCCTTGTGAGAGAGGTCTGCTGCCGTCCTCCCCCATCTGCTTGAATGGGGGAATGGCCAGCCTTCAGAACATCGCGACGGGTCGCAGCGACCTCGAGCCGTTCTGGCCTTCCCGTCAGCACCACGACTTCGACCGTGTGTGTTGCCGCGCGAGGAACGTGTCGGCCCTCTAAAGCCCCCTGAGCTCTCCGAGCTCTCTGAGCCCCCTGTTCAGGTTCGGGCCTTCGGCCGACGCGCACGACGTACGTCCGTACTCCTCCGCGCGAAAGAGCTGACTCCTATGGCGAACACCCGTTCCCTCTCTGCTGCGACCACCACCACACGTGCCGGCGAGGGCCGGCACCGGCTCAGGGCCGTCGACCCGGACGAGGTGGTGCATGTCCCGGACTTCCTTCCGCCGGGCGCCACATGGCTCCCGGCGCCCCCGCACACGCTGCCCGCACTGCCGGGCCGACCGCCGATGGTCGGTTACCTCGTGCTCGTACCGGCCGATCAGCAGCCGCCCACCGTCGTCCACGACGCCGGAACGCCCACCGATGACGACGAAGGGCCGGTGCGGATCGACTCCTTCCGGCGCACCGCCGCCGTCGACGGGCGGGCGCTGGATCTCACGTACCTCGAGTTCGAGCTGCTCGCGCATCTGGTGGCGCACCCGCACCGGGTGCACACCCGCGACCAGTTGGTGACGACCGTGTGGGGCTACGGACATGTCGGCGACGGGCGGACGGTCGACGTCCACGTCGCCCGGCTGCGCCGCAAGCTGGGTGCCGAGCACCGCCACACGATCCAGACCGTGCGGCGGGTCGGCTACAAGTACGCGCCCTGAGGGAAGCGGGAGGGGGCCGCGCGGACGCCCGGGCCCCCTCCCTCCCGTCAGGCGGCCTTCGCCCGGGCCCTGGCTACCAGGCCCAGCGCGACGTCGACCGCGAGGAACACCAGCAGGCTGATGCCCAGCATCGGTACGAACCAGCCCACGACCGCCGTCGCCGCGGCAAGCGGCAGCAGCGCCGGGAGCGGCACCTTGCGCCAGGCGCCGCGCGGCATCGGCCGGCCCACGCTCAGCGTCCGCTCTTTGGTGGGCCTGCGCAGCCACCACATGCGGTAGCCCCAGACGATGAGCAGGATCAGCGCGACGGCGAGGGCCGCGAGGACGAGCTGGTTGGCCAGTCCGAAGAGATAGCCCATGTGGACGTCGATGCCGAAGCGGGTCAGCTTCGCGAGCAGCGGGTAGTCCGCGAAGCGCAGGGTGTCCATGACCCGTCCGTCGGCCGGGTCGACGGCGACGGAGTCGAGGTGTACCGGGAACTGGCGGTCGCGCTCCTTGACCACGTACCCCTGGCCCTCGCTGGGCAGCGTGATCTGGATCTGGTCGTCGACGCCTTCGGCCCTGGCCGCCTCGACGACCTTGTCGAGACCGACGTCCTGGCCGGTGGCGGGCTTGGGGGTGCCGTGTCCGGCCCCGTGGCCCTCGTGGCTGCCGCCGGAGTCTCCGCCCTCGAGGGCGGCGGAGACGGACGGGGTGGCACCGCCGAGCCCGGTCTGGATCTGGTCGATGTTCGCTCCGGCGTACGTCGACCAGGTCAGGCCGGTGGCGGAGAGGACGACGAGACCGATGACGGCCCACATGCCGACGGAGCCGTGCCAGGAGAGGGTCCTGCGGCGGCCGGTGGCGGAGCCGTCGGGCACCAGGAGCGCCTTGCGGCTGTTCCGCTTGCGCCCGATCCAGAGCAGCAGACCGCCCAGGGCGACGACCCACATCCAGCTGGCGGCCGCCTCGCTGTAGATCCGGCCGGTCTCACCGAGCTGCAGGTTCGAATGGAGCCCCGACAGCCAGGTGCGTATCGGCAGTGCGTCGCCGGAGGTCTCCAGCTGTCCGCGCACCTTGCCGGTGTAGGGGTCGACGAAGACGGTGAGGTTCTTGTCCTCGGCGACCTCGGGACTCTCCATCAGGACCCGGGTGGTCGCGCCCTCCTCGGAGGAGGGCCACACGGCGGTCACCGTGCCCTGTGGATGAGCCTCGCGGGCCGCGGCGACCTGGGTGTCGAGCGGGATGGTGCTCTTGCCGGCGTCGGTCGTCAGTTCATGGCTGTAGAGCGCCTTTTCCGCCGGCAAGGACAGCGCGTACAGCAGTCCGGTGGCGGCTGCGACGAACAGCAGCGGGGCGATGAGGACGCCCGCATAGAAGTGGATACGCAGCACGAGCGGGCGCAGTGCGCTCCACGTGGAGGTGGGGCCGGTCGGGCTGGTCGGGGAGCCGGCCGTCGGCTCGTCCGGCTTTACGGGGTCGTCAATGGCCATGATGGTCCTTGGAGTTGGCGTTGACATGGGGGAATCGGCCCCCGGCTGTCAGACGAGTGCTCCAGGGGCCGTGGCGCGGTTGAACGGGCGGCCGGGCGGGCCGCGCCGCGAAAGGGCATGCGCGAGGACGACGCCGTGAAGACGGCGGGTACGGGGGCGCGGGCGTACTGCGTGCGGGAGTTCCGGTACGCGTACGGTCGCGAGCAGGAGCCGGAGGGGCGCGAAGGCGAGCGTGCCGATCGTGCGGGCCAGCCGGAACAACGCGACTTCGCCGTGCGCGAGCCAGAGTGTGCACACGGCCGCAGCGACGAGGTGGGCGGCGAGCATGCCGGCGGAGTCGGCGCCGTACGCGGCGGTGGCACTCGCCATCGCCTCGGCCGCCATGGGGTCCGCGCCGATGGTGTGCGCGGCTCCGCCGGCGTGGGCGGAGTGCGGAAGCGGGGTGGTGTGCGCATCGGAGCCGGCGAACAGCAGATGCACCGCGCCCTGGACGGTCAGCAACCCCGTACCGATGGAGAAGGCTCCCCGGCGCCGTGTACCCGCGAGCCAGGCCACACCCCCGCTCACCGCGAACGCGAGCATCAGCACGGAGGCCGGCAACTCATGCCCGGACAGGGAGGAATGCCCCACCGCGGCCAATACCGTGCACACCGCCGCAAAGAGTGCGGCTCGCAGGGCGCGCATGGGCGACCGGGCATTCGTCATGGCCCGGACATGGTGCCATCCGGTCCGCCGGTAACGGCAGAGGGGTGCACCGGCCGAGGTCCCTGGAGCGGATTCCCGGGGGGCCGGCTCCCCCCGGGGGCCGACTCCCCCCGGGGGCCGACTCCCGTGGCAGACGATTCCCCTGTGAGCGGATTTTCCTCGGAGCGGAATGTGACGACGCGGGAGCCGCGGCACGGCAGAGTCCGGAGCATGAGGCTTCTGATGCTGGGCGGGACGGAGTTCGTGGGGCGGGCGGTCGTGGACGCGGCGCTCGCCCGCGGCTGGCAGGTGACCGTGTTCCACCGGGGGCAGCACGAGGCGCCGGAGGGCGTGTCCGTGCTGCGCGGCGACCGCACCGCGCCCGATGGGCTGAGGGCGCTGGCGGAGGCGAAGGGCGACTGGGACGTCGTCGTCGACACCTGGTCGTCCGCGCCCTCCGCCGTGCTGGAGGCGGCGCGGCTGCTCGCGAACCGCGCGGGGCGGTATACGTACGTGTCCAGCCGCTCGGTCCACGCCTGGCCGATGGCCCCCGGCCTGGACGAGGACGGCCCCCTGGTCGAAGGCTCCGCGGCCGATGCCGGGTCCACCGACTACGCCCACGACAAGCGGGGCGGTGAGCTGGCCGCGGTGTCGGCCTTCGGCGAGGACCGCTCGTTGCTGGCACGGGCGGGTCTGATCCTCGGCCCCTGGGAGAACGTGGGCCGGCTGCCCTGGTGGCTGAAGCGGGTGGCCAGGGGCGGCCCGGTGCCGGCTCCCGGGCCGCGTGACCTGCCGCTGCAGTACATCGACGTACGCGACCTCGCGGAGTGGCTCCTCGACGCGTCGGAGAAGGGACTGTCCGGCGCGTACAACCTCGTCAGCCCGCCCGGGCACACGACGATGGGCGAACTGCTGGCGGAGTGCGTCCGCGTGACCGGCTCGGACGCGGAACTGCGCTGGCTCGACGAGGAGACGATCGCCGCGGCCGGAGTGGAGCCGTGGACGGACCTGCCCATCTGGATCCCCCGGGGCGAGTCGCACGACGCGATGCACCGCGCGGACGTGTCGAAGGCGCTGGCCGCGGGCCTGCACTGCCGGCCGGTCGCGGAGACGGTCGCGGACACCTGGGCCTGGCTCGGGTCGCTCAGCGGCGAGCCCCCGCTACGCGCGGTCCGCAGCGCCGCCGGCCTCTCCCCCGAGCAGGAGTCGGCACTGCTTCCCGAATCCTGACCGTCGCCACGGGCGGGCGACAACAGGGCCGACCGGACCGGTGATCGAGCGGTCCCGCGCGGCCTTGCGCCTTGTCGCTCATTCCGTCCGGTTTGCGAATGGAGATTTCTACGAATTCCAACTCCGGTTGAACGGGCCGCCGACGGGGTCCGTATGGAACGGCGCTACGCCCCCCCGGGATTGGAGTTCCATGGGACGCACATCACGCAAACGCTCTACGCTGGCACACCGGGCGATCGCCGCCTCGGCTGCCCTGATTCTGGGCGGGGGTGGGCTGGTGGCGGTCAATTACTACGCATCCGCGGGTGAGGGCTGGAGCTGGACCGGTCAGCGTCCGACCCAGACCACGAATGCCGGCCAGTCCGTTTCGACCATCGACTGTCCGGACGTCGGCAATGAACTTCCGGAAGTACCCCAAGGAGTACGCGGGTCGGTCGACCGTGAACTGGCCACGCTCGACACCCAGATCACCACCGCCTATCAGCGGTTCGCCCAGAACAAGGAACGGATCGAGAGCGATCCCTCCTTCGGCGAGCAGCAGATTCTGGCACCGCTGAGAAACGAGCGACTGGTCATCATCCAGCGGATCGTCGCCCTCATCGACCAGGAGGCCGACAAACCGCAGAACCTCGAAAAACTGGCTCCCTGCACCCTGCGCGCCGACGACAACGGCGGCGCCGGGAACGACGGCGGTCAGGACCAGGGCCAGGGTCAGGACGCCGGCCAGGACGGCGGCCAGGACCAGGGCGGCGACCAGGGCCAGGGTGACGGCGACCAGGACAACGGCGGTCAGGCCGGCAACGGCCCCGAGGAGGCCGACTTCGTCGACATCCAGGACGTCCAGCCGAATGTCCAGAACCCCCGCAAGCTCCGGGGCGCCTCCCGAGGCACCTTCACCACCGACTGCGGGCGGAACCAGAACGGCAAGTTCAATCCGGACAATGTCATCGTCGCTCCCGGTGTGAGCAATGGTGCACACCATATGCACGACTACGTCGGCAACCAGGCGAACGACGCCTTCGCGAGCGACGACGATCTGGCCAACGGTGCCACCACCTGCCGCAATCAGGGCGACAAGTCGACTTATTACTGGCCGGTGCTGCGCGTGCAGAACGGCCAGGACGAGAACGACGCGAACGCCGACGGTGGCGGCAAGGACCGGAACGTCGGAGAGATCCAGACCCCGGCCCAGGTCACACTGAATTTCGTGGGAAGTCCGGTCGGCAAGGTCACGGCCATGCCGCGTTTGCTCCGGATCATCACCGGTGACGCCAAGGCCTTCGTGAACGGGGACGCCAATGCGAATGCGTCCTGGAGCTGCACGGGATTCGAGGACCGGCAGCTGAAGGACAAGTACCCGATCTGCCCCGAGGGCAGTCAGGTGGTGCGCACATTCAAGTTCCAGAGCTGCTGGGACGGACAGAACACCGACAGTGCCAACCACCGCACCCATGTCGCATTCGCGGATGCCAACGGTCGCTGCCAGAACGGTTTCAAGGCCATTCCGCAGCTGGTCCAGCGGATCGTCTACGACGTTCCGCCGCCCGCCTTCGGCGGGGACAACCCCAGCGTGTTCGCTGTCGACTCCTTCCCGGAGCAGCTGCACAAGCCGATCACGGACCACGGCGACTTCATCAACGTCTTCGACGAGAGCCTGATGAACAAGGTCGTGAAGTGCATCAACGAAGGCCGTAGGTGCCGCTGACCGAGCCGGCGCCGAACCTCCCGCTCCCGGGCTGAGCCCGGAGGTTCGGCGCCTTCCCTCCCCCACGTCCTCCCCCCACGTCCTCCTCCTGCCCGTCCCCCCTCCCCCCACATCCCTCAGACCTGCGCGGCCTGCTCAGTGATGGCCGGAGTGCCCCTCCTCGCTACCCCCATGACCACCGCTACTCCCCTGGTGCTGGTCATGCGAGGAGCCGGTCTCCACGGTCCCGCCGAGCCGGCCGCGCAGCGCTGCGACCACCTTCGCGTCACCGACCGCGACCCACTTCCTGCCGACGAGATACGAGCCGCCGTAGTCATTGGCCTCGTTGATCCACTCGCGCTGGCCGCGGTCGGTGGCGAAGGTGGCCAGCACATACTTGCCGTCGCCCGTCGTGCAGTTGGCCTGCCGCAGCTCCTTGGCGTCCGTCTGGATGTTCGGCTCGCACTTGGCCTGCGCGGCCAGCTGTTCCAGGGTCCCCGTCGCCGTCTTCGGCGCGTCGGGGGCCTTTTCGTCATCCGCGCCGCAGGCGGTGAGGGCCGTGGCGGCCGTCAGGACCAGTGCGGCCAGGGCTATCGGGGTGGTGGTTCGCCGTCGTTCCGTACGCATCTCGCCATCGTGCCCGCTCGGCGCCCTGGTGCGCTGGCGAACGCCGGGTAACGTGCGCTCCCGCACGCACCTGTTGTCTCCTGAGCAACACGGAGGAGCGCCGATGACCGCGCTGTCGAGACGTTCGCTGCTGGGCACCGTGGGAGCCGTCGGAGCGGGTGCGGCGTACGCATCCCCCGCTTCGGGAGCCTCGATGAGCGCGCGTAAGAGTCCGGGTTCAGAACCAGGTACGGGCACAGGTACGGGACCAGGACCAGGACCAGGTACGGGTATGAGTACGGCTCCGGCCCACAGCGCGCTCCGGCGCCTGCTCCCCTGGCACGCGGACCAGTTCCGCCTCACCCTCCTCCCCGCCCTCCCGGGCGCCACCGGTTCCGAGCGCTTCCGCGTGTCCGGCGCCACCGGACGCATCGAGGTCGAGGGCACCAGCCCGGCCGTCCTGCTCACCGGCGTCCACTGGTACCTCAAGTACGTGTGCGGAGCCCATGTCTCCTGGTCCGGCAGCCAACTGGACCTCCCGCACCGGCTCCCGGCCCCCGACCGCACCCTGGAGCGTGAAGCCACCGTCCCGCACCGCTTCGCCTTCAACGACACCCACGACGGCTACACCGCCCCGTACGCCGACTGGCCGCGCTGGGAGCGGCTGATCGACGTCCTCGCCCTCCACGGCTGCAACGAAGTGCTCGTGACGGCGGGCCAGGAGGCCGTCTACCACCGGCTGCTGCTCGACTTCGGCTACTCCGACACCGAGGCGCGCACCTGGCTGCCCGCCCCCTCCCACCAGCCGTGGTGGCTGCTGCAGAACATGAGCGCGTACGGCGGTCCGCCGAGCCCCGAGCTGATCGCCAAGCGCGCCGAGCTCGGCCGGAGGATCGCCCACAGGCTGCGCGAGCTCGGCATGTCGCCCGTCGTGCCCGGCTATTTCGGCACCGTCCCCGACGGCTTCGCCGCCCGCAATCCCGGCGCCCGCACCGTCCCCCAGGGCACCTGGAACGGTCTGCGGCGCCCCGACTGGCTCGACCCTCGCACCGACACCTACCAGCACGTCGCGGCCGCCTTCTACCGTCACCAGCAGGAACTCTTCGGAGAGGTCCGGCACTTCAAGATGGACCTGCTCCACGAGGGTGGCTCGGCGGGCGACGTGCCCGTACCGGAGGCCGCCCGTGCCGTGGAGCGCGCCCTGCGGACCGCCCGCCCCGGCGCGCTGTGGATGATCCTCGGCTGGCAGACCAACCCCCGCCGCGATCTGCTCGAGGCCCTCGACAAGCGCCACCTTCTCGTCGTCGACGGTCTCTCCGACCTCGATGCCGTCACCGACCGCGAGAAGGACTGGGGAGGAGCGCCGTACGCCTTCGGCACCATCCCCAACTTCGGCGGCCGGACCACACTCGGCGCCAGGGCCCACATCTGGACCGAACGGTTCCCGGCATGGCGCGACAAGCCGGGCTCCTCCCTCGCCGGCACCGCCTACATGCCCGAGGCCGCCGAACGGGACCCGGCGGCGCTGGAGCTGTTCTCCGAGCTGGCGTGGCGGACGGAGACGGTCGACCGCGACGAGTGGTTCGCGTCGTACGCCGATCTGCGCTACGGCGGCCGGGACGACGCGGCCCGCCGGGCGTTCGCCGCGCTGCGGGACTCGGTCTACCGGATCAGCAGCCGCGACGGCCGCCCGCACGACTCGATCTTCACGGACCGGCCGTCGCTGACCGCCGCGTCCGGCACCAACTACGCGACCGGGACCCCCGCCTACAACCCCGGCGTCCTCGACCGGGCCTTCGCGGCGCTCCTCGGCGTGCGGCCGGCCCTGCGCGGCTCCGACGCGTACCGCTACGACCTCACCGACCTCGGCCGTCAGGTTCTCGCCAACCGCTCCTGGCAGCTGCTGCCGCATCTCCGGTCCGCCCACGGACGCGGGGACCTGGCGGCCTTCCGGACCCTGGCCCGGCTGTGGCTGAAGCTGATGCGGCTGAGCGAGGAGATGGCCGGCTCGCACCGTGCCTTCCTGCTCGGGCCGTGGCTGGAGGACGCCAGGCGCATGGCCGGTTCGGACGGCGAGCGCGCGCAGTTGGAGAGGACCGCCCGCGTCCTCGTCACGACCTGGGCGGACCGTGCCACGGCGGACGGCGGGAGGCTCGCGAACTACGCCAACCGTGACTGGCAGGGGCTGATCGGGGACTTCCATCTGCCGCAGTGGCAGGCGTTCCTCGACGAGCTCGAGGACGCGCTGGCCCAGGGCCGCCCGCCGAAGGCCTTCGACTGGTACGCGGTCGAGGAGCCGTGGACACGGGAGCGGAAGAGGTATCCGCTGCGCCCGCAGCACGATCCGTACCGGACGGCGCGCCGTGTGTACGAGATGCTGGCCCGCGCGCCGTACCAGGGCAGGGTCACCGTCACAACCGCGCCCGAGGTGCTGGCGCCCGGCGGTACGTCCGAGCTCACGGCCTCCTTCCGCAATGTGAACGGTCTGCGCGCGACCGGCCCCGTCGGCTTCACCGTCACCGTCACCGGGCTCGGCGAGCTGCCGCCCCGCTCCCTGCCGTCCGTCCCGGCGGCCGGCTCCGCGAAGGTGGCCTGGACGGTCCAGGGCCCGCCCGGTCCGCTCACCTCCCCGCTGGAGCCGCTCCCGTACGAGCTGAGCGCCTCCTACGGCCCGGAGGGCGAGGATCCGGTCACCGCCGTGCAGCGGGGGGATCTGTTCCTCGCCGGGCCGCTGTCCGCGGGGTGGCGTACGCATTCGAGCAACTCGGCCGTGTTCGGGCAGCTGGGCGGGCGCTTCGCGATCAACGGCAGCGGCGGGGACCTGTGGCGGACGACCGAACAGTTCGGTGCGGTGTACCGGGAGGGTGTGCTGCGGGACGGCGGCAGCCTCACGGCCCGCGTGGACGCGCAGACGGCGACCGGCCCGTGGGCGCGGGCGGGCATCGCCGTACGCAACCGCCTGGCGGCGTCCGGCTCACCCGGCTTCCTCGACCTCGCGGTCACGCCGGCGAACGGTGTGGTGCTCTCGTACGACACGGACGGCGACGGCAGGCTCGACCGTTATCAGCGCGTCGCGGGCGTGGCGGCGCCTGTGCTGCTGCGTCTGAGCCGCTCGGGCGCCTCCTTCACCGGCGCGTTCTCCGCCGACGCCGGTACCTCGTGGCGCCCGGTCGCCACGGTCACGGTGCCGGGCGCCGCGGCGGCACAGGACGCGGGCCTCTTCATGACGGCCGCGCACGGCGGCAGCGGGGCGCGGGGCACGGTCGAGTTCAGCGGGGTGGAGGGGTGGCCCACGGCCTGACCACCGCAGGCCCCCTCGTCCCGCGAGGCTTCGCATAACCGTCGATTAACGTTTCGGGGGAAACCGGTAGAGAACGACCGCTGGAGTCACCCCCATGACCGCGATCCCCGCCGCCACCGTCGCCAACCTCCGCGATCTCGGCTCCACCCCGCTGTCCGGCGGGCGGGTCGTGCGGTCGGGGCTGCTGCTGAGGTCCGGGCCGCTGGACCGGCTCGATCCGCCGGCGGATCCGGTGGTGGCGGAGCTGGGGATCCGGACCGTCGTCGACTTCCGGACGCAGGGGGAGCGCCGGGCGCGGCCCGATCATGTCCCGCCGGGCGGGCGGCTGCTGGTCGCCGATGTCCTCGCGGACTTCCTCGCATCGGGCGCACTGCCCGCGGCCGCCCGGCTGCGGGAGGTGCTGACCGATCCGGAGGTCGCCGAGCAGGAGCTGAGCGGGGGCCGGGCGCACGCGATGTTCGCGGAGACGTACCGGGCGCTGGTGTCGACGGAGTCGGCCCGCCTCGGGTACGGGGCGTTCCTGAGGGAGCTGGCCGATCCCGAGTCGGGCACCGTCCTGTTCCACTGCACGGCCGGCAAGGACAGGACCGGCTGGGCCACGACGGTCGTGCTGAGCCTGCTCGGGGCGGACGCGGCGACGATCGAGGCTGAGTATCTCTCGGTGAATCCCGCTGTGCGCCACGCCTTCGCGCCGCTCGTCGAGGGCTTCACGGCGCAGGGCGGCGACCCGGAGATCGCGCTGGCGGTCGTCGGGGTGAGGCCGGACTATCTGGCGGCGGCCTTCGACGAGGTGACCCGGCGGCATGGGTCGATGGAGCGGTACGTACGGGAAGGTCTCGGTGTGCCGGACGAGACGGCGGAGCGCATCCGGGAGCGGCTGACGGCGACCGGGTAGCGGCTGGTGACTATCGGACGATTCCCTCGTTCTGCTGAACGTGAGCACCCAGGAACTCGTCCCCGCCACCATCGATGTCGAGCAGGCCGAGGCCGCGCTCGTCGAGCACTATCCGCGTCTGGTACGGATCGCGTATCTCGTGCTGCCGCCGTCGCTCGGCCGCAACCGGCGAGTGCTCACCGCGCACTCCGTCGTCCAGCGCTCGCTGCCGCGGGGACGGGCACGCACGGCTGACGGGGCCGCAGGAGCCGAGGGCGCGCGCGGACACGTGCCCGTGCCCCGCGAGGGCGCCGCGCCTCGCGGCATAGGCGCCGCACCCGGGTATGTGTTCGTGCGCCGGCGCGTGCTGCGGCAGGCCCTGGAGGCGGGCCTTCCGCTCAGGCGCCGGGCCTGGCCGAAGCGGGCGCAGTTCCCGCCGCTGCTGCCCCAGGTGTGGGGGCTGCGGCTGTTCCCGCGCTCCGGCGGTGCGGACGAACTCGCCCTGGACCAGCGGCTGTCCGCGCTCTCAGGACCGGCACGGGCCGCGTTCGTGCTGCGGGGTCTCGAGCGGCTGCCGGACGCGGACGTACGGCACGTCCTCTCCGAGGCCGGTGTCGGTGACCCGCACGCGGCGCTCGCCGAGGCGGACGGTGTCGAGGCGCCGGGAGGGAGGAGCGCCGCCGCCCTGCTGGACTCCCCCGAGTTCGACCCCTGTTCGCTGCAGGCCCGGCCCACGGATCTCATGCGCCGCCGCCAGCACGCCAAGGCGGCGCTCGCTGCGGCCGCGGCGATGCTGGTGTGCGGCACGCTGCTCGGTCTGCCCGGCGAGGGCTGGGGCCCCGACGGCGCTGCCGCCCCTCTGTACGCCCGCAACCCGGCGTCCGAGGAGGCCCTCGACCCGGACCGGTTGGGCCGTGTCGCGCCCGTGGCCTGGCAGAGCTCCGCCCGGACCGACTTCTCGGTGTGGCCGACGCGCGGAACGCTGACCGGCGACCGCGCGCTGCTGCGGCGGGCGCTCGCCGTCTGGGCGCGGCCGGGCACTCGGGTGCAGACGTCGGCCACGCACGGCACCCCGCCGGGGCCGCCGATGGGCGCCCCGCAGCTGCTGTTCGCGGGGGTGGTCGACCAGGCGCGCGTGGTGCTGTTCCACGACGGGCTGAGGGTCGTACGGTACGCCGAGCCGGGCGACGGGACGACGGGCAGCACGGCCCTCGACTTCGCCCGGGTCGACGGGGCGGACGCGGCGTCCTCCGGGGCGCTGGTGGTGGGCCGGTGGCAGGGCAACGTCCGCTATCTGACCGCCCCTTGGGTGACCGGGGTCGCGGTGCGCGATCTGCTGGACCCGGCGCGGGCGGCGCGACCGCTCGGCCGGGACGCACAAGGGGTGACCGATCCGCTGCCGAGCCCCGTCCAGGGCGGGGACTGCCACTCCTGGGAGGCGCTGGAGCTGCAGGACGGCGCCGGGGCCCGGCCCGCCACACGCCTGGTGACCGATCTCGGCGAGCTCGCCCCGGCCCGGCTGACCTGGGGTCCGCCGGCGGCGGCCGCCGATGTGTCGACCGACGCGGCCCGGAAGGCATGGGCGCGCACGGCCTGTCTGCTGCCCGCCGTGCGCTCCCACGGGGTGCGCGCGGTCAACTCCTGGGAGTACGCCCGTCAGCCCCTGCCCGAGGAGAACGGCACCGCCGCCTGGCTGTGCACCCGCGCGGAGACCTGGCGCGGCACGGGCAGCCGCTCCTTTGCCCAGTTCCAGGCCCCGACGTCGCGCAGAGCGGCCGACGCCCCGGCCGCTGTCGCGGCCCGCTCCGAGGGCTCCCCTGCATGCGGACCGCGCGACCCGCGGGTGCTGGCCGGCGTCCTGTGGAAGTCGCGGGCGGGCAGGTGGTACGTCCTCGCCGCGGGCAGCGAGCAGTTCACCTCACTCGCCACCTCCGGCGGCGTGCGGAGCAGCGCCCAGGGCAACCTCCTCGCCGTACGGGCCACGCAGGGCGCCGGCGCGGAGCTGCACGGCACCCTCGCGGACGGCACGAGGGTGGGCGCGCTGCGCTGACCGCGGGGGCGCTTTCCGTTACGGCCTTTCCTCACGGCCTTTCCGTCACGGCCTTTCCATCACGGGCTTTCCATCACGGGCTTTCGTCACGGCCCTTTCCGGCTTGCGGGCCAGGAGGAAGCCCTGCGGGGTCCTCTCGTTCTCGCCCGGCTCGCGCACGAGCCGGGCGACCTCGGTCAGTCCGGCCCGGCCCAGCATCTCGGCGACCCGGTCGACCGGCAGCCGGTAGACGTCGAGATCGACCGCGTGGCCGTACGCGTGCTCCAGTCGCACGGCTCCGTCGCCGGCCTTGAAGGCGATCAGCAGGTGGCTGCCCGGGGCGAGGACCCGGTGGAACTCGGCGAACACCACCGGCAGTTCCTCCAGCGGGGTGTGGACGGTGGAGTACCAGGCGACGACGCCGCCGAGCAGGTCGTCCTTGAGGTCCAGGGCCGTCATCGAACCCACGTCGAACCGTAGCTCCGGGTACCTCCGCCGGGCCACCGCGATCATCCCCGGCGACAGGTCGATGCCGAAGGCGTCCAGCCCGAGCGAGGCCAGGTGGGCCGTCACCCGCCCGGGCCCGCAGCCGATATCGGCGACCGGCCCGGCCCCGTCGGCCCGTACGACCTCGACGAACGCGGCGAGCATCGCGCGGTCCAGCGGTCTCTTCCCCAGTTCGGCGTCGAGCAGTCGGGCGTAGTCGACGGCGACGGTGTCGTAGGACGTCCGTGTGGCCTGCAGGTACGAGGGCTCGGTCATGGTCGAGGACAGTAGGCCGGGGGCGGTGGACCGGCAACGGGGTCCGGCGAACTCGCGCGGAATCCTCGTGCACACCGGCCAACTCCTCGCTGCACGGCTCTGTTCCGACGGCGTACCCGTCAGTACATTGACGCCATGTCTAATACGAAGCCGGCCGCGTCGGCGTCGGAACACACCCCGCTCAAGGCCCGGAAGGTCTCCTTCGCCTGGGATGAGACCCCGCTCCACTGGGTCCCGGGAGACCCGTTCGCCACCCACACCATCAATGTGCTGCACCTGCTGCTCCCCGCCGGCGAGCGCTGGTTCGTCCACGTCTACAAACAGGTCCTGCCACTCATCCGCGACGACCGTCTGCGCGAGGACGTCATCGGCTTCATCGGCCAGGAAGCCGTGCACTCGCAGGCCCACGACGAGGTGCTGCCGCACCTCAGGGAACTGGGGCTCGACCCGACGCCCTACACCGCGCAGGTCGACTGGTTCTTCGAGAAGCTGCTCGGCGACCGGACCCTCCCGCCCGGCAAGCCGCGCGCGTGGTGGCTGAAGGAGCGCGTCGCGCTGATCGCCGCGATCGAGCACTACACGGCGTTCCTCGGCGACTGGGTCCTGGGCGCCGATGAGCTCGACCGGCGCGGCGCGGATCCGATGATGCTGGACCTGCTGCGCTGGCACGGTGCAGAGGAGGTCGAGCACCGGTCGGTCGCCTTCGACCTGTTCATGCATGTCGACGGCAGCTACGGGCGCCGGGTGCGGACCTGGGCGACGGCGTTCTCGGCCCTCGTCTTCCTCTGGCAGCGCGGCGCACGGTTCTTCATGGAGAACGATCCGACCCTCGTCGACGGCAGGGCAAACTTCCGGGACTTCTACCGTGCGGGAAACCGGGGCGTGCTCCCGTCCACTCCCGCCATGCTGCGCTCGATCCCGCGCTATCTGAGCCGTACGTACCACCCCAGCCAGGAGGGCAGCACGGCCCGGGCCGTCGCCTATCTCGCCGGCTCACCGGGCGCGAACGGAGGCCGCTGACATGCCCCGGCTCCGTACCGTCGTCCTCGTCGCCGGGGCCGCGCTGCTCGCCAGGCGGGCGATGCGCCGCCGTATCGAGGCGTCCCCGCTCTGGCCCATGCCCGCCCTGGAGGAGCCGATTTCGGGCCAGGGGCGCCGCCGGGCCTCCTCGCACCGCGCCCTGGTCACCGAACGCACCTCCCCCGCCGATGGCGTCGTCCAGCTGCGTCTCGAAGGCCAGGACCTGCCGTCCTGGGAGCCCGGCGCGCACATCGACCTCGTCCTGCCTTCCGGTCTCGTACGCCAGTACTCGCTCTGCGGCGACCCGGCGGACTCCGGTACCTACACGATCGCGACCCGTCTCGTCGAGGACGGCCGCGGCGGTTCGCGCGAGGTGCACGAACAGCTGCACGAGGGCACGGAAGTCGAGATCCGCGGCCCGCGCAACCGATTCCCGCTGGTCGAGTCCGCCTCGTACCTCTTCGTCGCGGGCGGCATCGGCATCACGCCCGTCCTGCCCATGATCCGCGCGCTGCACGCGGGAGGTGCCGCCGACTGGCGGCTGCTGTACTGCGGGCGCGACCGGGCCACCATGCCGTACGTCGACGAGGCCGAGAAGCTGGGCGCGGAGACCACGTTCGGCCCTTTGGACCTCGCGTTCCTGGCCGGCCTTCCCGCGGAGACGGTGGTCTACTGCTGCGGCCCACAGAGCCTGATGGACGCGGTCGCCGCGGTCCTCCCCGAGGGCCGGGAGCTTCACCTGGAACGGTTCACGGCGTCGGCCACCGCGCCCGGCGGTGCCTTCGAGGTCGAACTGCGCCGCTCCGGCCGGTCGCTCACGATCCCCGCGGACCGGTCGGTCCTCGCCGCCGTACGCGACGAGCTGCCGGACGTCCCGTACTCCTGTGAGCAGGGCTTCTGCGGCACCTGCCAACAGCGGGTCCTGGAGGGCGAGATCGACCACCGGGACGAGCTGCTCACGGACGCGGAACGGGACGACTCGATGCTGATCTGCGTCTCACGGTGCACGAGCGGACGCCTCGTCCTGGATCTCTAGCGTGGCTTCAGGGAAGCAGCAGCCAGTCCGCCGCCAGCGCCGCCACCAGTCCCGCGCCCAGCAGCCAGGTGCCGAGCCGGGTGCGGCCGTGGCGGCTCAGCTCGATGACAACTCCGCACAGGATCATGGCCAGTCCGTACACCCCGACCACGAGCACGGACGTGCGGCTGGCCAAGCGCACCGCCAGGACAGCCGCCAGCCCCACGAGCAGAACGGACGCGGCGGTGATCCGAAGTACCCGGGCCTGGCGCGGGGTCATGCCCACGGGCTCCGACGCCGGTGCGGGGGTCTCCTGGTCAGATGCGGTCATATCCCTGGAGCGTAACGGACGGCCTCCGACGGCCGCCCGTTAGGCTGTCCGCATGACGACCGGGGTTCGCCGCAGGATGGGCGTCGAGGAACGCAGGCAGCAGCTGATCGGAGTGGCGCTGGAGCTGTTCGGCCACCGCTCCCCCGACGAGGTGTCGATCGACGAGATCGCCGCCGCCGCAGGGATCTCGCGCCCGCTCGTCTACCACTACTTCCCGGGTAAGCAGAGCCTGTACGAGGCAGCGCTGCGCCGCGCGGCCGACGAGCTGGCGGGCCGGTTCGTCGAGGAGCCGGAGGGGCCGCTCGGCGGGCGGCTGCTGCGCGTCATGGGGCGGTTCTTCGACTTCGTGGACGAGCACGGACCGGGCTTCTCGGCGCTGATGCGCGGCGGCCCGGCTGTTGGCTCCACGACCACCAATGCCATGATCGACGAGGTCCGGCAGGCGGCGTACGACCAGATCATGGCCCATCTCGGCATCACGGACCCCCCGGCGCGGCTGCGGCTGGTCGTGCGCTCCTGGGTTTCGCTCGCCGAGTCGACGGCGCTGCTCTGGCTGGACGGGCGGGAGATTCCGCGTGCCGAGCTGGAGCGGCAGCTGGTGCACGACTTCGCGGCGCTGGTGGCGGTGCCCGCCGCTTACGACGACGACATGGCCGAGGTGCTGGTGCGGATCCTCGCGGACGAGCCGGCCGACGGTCCTTTCGGTGAACTCGTCGGCCGGCTCGTGGCGCTGGCGCCTCGGTCGGTACGGGTGCCGGAGCAGCGCGCCTGAGCCGCGAGGGCCCGCGCGCGCCGCCGGCGGTCAGCCGCGGGTGAAGACGGCCACCGTGCGGCCCGGCACGCTGAAGGTGCCGGAACCGTCTTCGTACGAAGCGGACTTCACGGCCTCATCGGCGCCCGCCGCCTGCACCGGATGCAGGGCGTAGGGCGTGCCCGCGAGCGCGTCGACCCGCTGCGACTGGCGCTCCGGTGTGGCGTTGAAGACCACGACCAGGTCCCCGAGGCGCATCGTGATCACGCCCGGTGTCTCGTCCTTCCCGGACAGGGGGAAGGAGAGCGCGGACTGGACCTCGTCCGCCGTGCCGAGCCCGAACGCCTTCTCCGTCGTACGGATCCTCAGCAGGTCGCGGTACGCGGCGGAGGCTCCGGAGATGTCCGCGCAGCCCGGCTTCAGCGTGGGAGCGGTCAGCAGGGGCTTGGCGTAGGGCCACTTGGCCTTGTTGTCGGCCGCGGGCGGCAGGCCCCGGCCGAAGCCGTTGCTCTCCGGGCCGCAGGACCAGTGGATCGCGTTGAACCAGTCGCCGCTGTCGTACGAGTTGCGGTCCAGCGACTTCGACCGGAGCAGGTCCGAGCCGGCCTGGGACAGCGCGGGGCCCTGTGAGAGGGCGGCCGTCGCCATCGCGAGCACCTGCATACGGGCGCGGTCGGCCGCCGGTGTGCCGGCGGGCAGCTTGAAGGCGAGCGCGTCGTACAGGCTCTCGTTGTCGTGGGCGTCGGCGTAGGCGAGGGCGTCACCGGGGGCGGCCGCATAGCCGGCCGGGGAGCCGTTGTAGTCCACGTCCGAGCCCTTGACCTTGCGGCCCGAGGTGTCGGTGAAGGTGAAGCCGGCGAGGTTGCCGGACAGCCCGACCTTGATCAGGTCCTGGTAGTGGAGCAGCCTGGCCTTCTGCTCGGCCGGGGTGCCGTTCGCCTTCGACGTGTTGGGCTCGGTGAAGAGGCCGGAGGCGAAGCCCTGGATGCCCGGGTCCTCGTCGAAGGGACCGCCGCCGCGGACCGCGTCCCGTGCCCGGTCGGAGAAGGTCGCGATGCCCGTCCCTGCCATGTTCTTCTGCGTGGCCTGGACGAAGCGGGCGTCGTCGGCGATCTCGCCGAAGTTCCAGCCCTCGCCGTAGAGGACGATGCTCTTCCCGTCGACGCCGTCCTTCTCGACGGTGAGCGCGTCGAGGGCCTTGCGGACGGCGAGCATGTTGGCCTTCGGGTGGTGGCCCATGAGGTCGAAGCGGAAGCCGTCGACCTTGTACTCCCTGGCCCAGGTGACGACCGAGTCGACGACGAGCTTGCCCATCATGGCGTTCTCGGGTGCCGTATTGGCGCAGCAGGTGGAGGTGGCTACGGTGCCGTCGGCGAGGAGCCGCTGGTAGTAGCCGGGCACGATCCGGTCCAGGACCGACTTGTCCGCCTGCCCGCTCGCGACAGTGTGGTTGTAGACGACGTCCATGACCGTGCGCAGCCCGGCGCCGTTCAGGCCCTGGACCATCTGCCGGAACTCGACGGTCCGGCGCGTGCCGTCCGGGTCGGAGGCGTACGAGCCCTCCGGGACGGTGTAGTGCAGCGGGTCGTAGCCCCAGTTGTAGGCGTCCTTCGCGGCGGCCGCGGTGACGCACGCCTGCTGTTCCTCGGAATCCGGGGCGTACGCCTTCAGGTCGCAGGCCGGGGCGGCCTGGTCGGACTTCTTCTCGGGGATGGTGCCGATGTCGAAGGCGGGCAGCAGATGGACGTACGAGGTGCCGGCCGCGGCGAGCTCACGCAGGTGCTGCATACCGGCCGACTCGCGGTCGGTGAAGGCCAGATAGCCGCCGGGGTGCTCGGCCGTGCGGTCCGCGATCGAGAAGTCGCGGATGTGCAGCTCCTGGATCTGGGCGCCCCGCAGCGGCACGGCGGCCGGCTTCTTCAGTCCGGCCCAGCCCTTGGGAGCGAGCTTGGGATCGGCGAGGTCGACGACGAGGCTGCGGGCCGAGTCGGTCGTCAGGGCGATGGAGTACGGGTCGGTGACCTTGTTGGTGACGAGTTTGCCGACGCTGGGCGCCCAGACGGTCACGGCGTACCGGTACGGCTTGCCGCGCCAGCTCGACGGGCCGGTGACCGACCAGACGCCGGAGGCGTCGTCGCGGCGCATCGGGACGTTCTTCCCGTCGAGTTCGAGGGCGACACGCTGTGCGGTCGGGGCCCAGACGGACAGGGTCGGGCGGCCCTTGTGGAAGACCGGGCCGAGAGCCGCGCGCGTGGCCTTCGCGCCGTACAGGTCGTCGAGGACTCCGGCGATCTGCACTCCGGTGGCCGTGAGCACCGCCCCGTTGGCGGCGCGCTGGGTGGCCACCAGCTGGCCTCTGAGCGCCTCGCGTACGCGGTCGCGGTCGCGCGGGTCGACCGTGTAGGCGGTGTAGCTCTTCAGGTGCGGGAACTTCGCCTTCTGCGCGTCGCTCAGCTCCGACCTGGTCAGACGCAGCCAGCTCGCGTTGCCGGTCAGGGCTCCGTCCTTGACGGCGACGGAGCCGTCGCGGGAGGCGAGGAGCTGGCTGGACGCCGCGGCGTCGCTGCCCTTCCAGGCGACGGTGTCCGCGTCGATCCAGACGGCGTGGGACTTGGCGAGGTCGAGGGCCGCGCCGCCGCCCTTGGGCTGTGGGAGCAGGTACTTCTCCTGGCCGCCGAGCAGCCACACCTCGTTGCCGTTGGCCTTGAGGTCGAGGGACTGGTCGGCGGGGAGGTCCTTCTCGTCGCCCTTGTGCACGATGTAGCTGAGCGAGGTGGCTCCGGGGGCGAGCGGTACCTCGAAGACCGCGCCGTACGCGTCGGTGCGTACGGGCTCCAGCGGCCTGCCCCAGTCGGTGGGGTTCGCGGCGCCGGTCCAGGTGTGCAGGCCCCAGCCGGTGTAGACCCCGTCGGCGCGCTTGTAGTGGAGGATCGCCTTGGTGGTGTCCTGGGGCGGGTAGGCGCCCTCGGGTGCGGTGTTCCTGACCTCCGGCTTGCCCTGTTCGATCCACACCTCGCCGGTCTTGGTGAGGTCGACGGAGCGGTCGGCGTCGACGTCCTTCACTCCGTCCTTGTTGACGGCGATGAAGCCGACGGACGAGGCGCCGGGCTTGAGCTTGACCCAGGCGAAGGCGCCGTAGGCGTCGCGGCCGGTGAACGGCTTGCCCGCGGGCCAGGTGGTCCCTTCGCCGTCGGCGATGTCGCCCCAGGTGTACAGGCCCCAGTCGGCGTAGTCGCCGTCGGTGCGCTTGTAGTGGACGACGGCGTAGTCCCGCTGAACGGCGGTCGGGGGCTGCTCCACGGGGTGCGCGCCGCTGGTCGTGGCGGCCATGGCACCGGCTGTGCGTCCCGCACTGTCGATGACGACGGCCTTGTAGCGCAGGGCGGTTCCGGCCGGGATCTTCTCGCTCAGGTGCTGGGTGACCTGGTAGGGGGCGTGGTCGGCCGAGCCGAGGACCTGCCACCTGCCGTCGCCGGTCTGGGCGGCGAAGACGACCCGGTTCAGCTGTCCGCCGTCCACGTCGGCGGTGATCTCGACGGTGCCGGTGGCGCCGGCCGCCGGGGCCTTGAGCGTGATCGTGGGCGCGGCCGCGGAAGCCGGGAGCGGGCCGGCCGCCTTCAGCACCAGGGAGGAGAGGGCGGGGACGGTGACGGTGATCTTCTTGTCGGAGCCGCTGGTGACCGTGCCCGAGCCGCCGTGGAGCGTACGGAAGTCCATGGCGGCGGAGCCGGTCGGGATCTCCACCGTCCTGGGCGCGGTCGCGTTGTTCACCGCAACGACGTACTCCGCCTTGGACTTGGCGTCCGTGCGGGAGTACGCGTACACGCCCTGGCCTTCGGCGGTGTAGCGCTCGGTCTGGATGCCGTCGCGCAGTGCCGGGTGGGCCTTGGTGAGCGCGGAGAGCTCGGCGATGTTCCGGTACAGCGGGTGCTGCGGGTCGTACGCGTCGTCGGCGTGCGTACGGTCCGTGCCGAGCTGGTCGTCGTCCAGGTAGTCGGCGGTCTTCGAGGCGAAGAGGGTCTGGCGGGCGTCCTTGTCGCCGCCGGCGCCCGTGAAGCCCTGCTCGTCGCCGTAGTAGACGACCGGGTTGCCCCGGGAGAGGAACATGAGCTCGTTGGCGAGCCGGTAGCGCTTGATCAGCTCGGCGTCGTCGGCCTTGGGGTTGTCCTGCTTGAGGAAAGTGCCGAAGCGCCCCATGTCGTGGTTGCCGAGGAAGGACACCGACTCGTAGGCGTTGGCCTTGTCGGTGGTGTAGCGGTAGTCCTGGGCGAAGAGCTGCGCGAGCCTGGCCGCGGAGCCGCCCTGCGAGACGAAGCCGCGGGCCGCGTCCTGGAAGGGGAAGTCGAGGGTGGCGTCGAGCCTGCCCCGGGTGACGTACGGCGCGGTGACGGCCGGGTCGGCGGAGTAGACCTCGCCGAACATGAAGAAGTCGTCACGGCCTTGCTCGGCGGCGTACTTGTCCAGGGCGGTGGCCCACTGGGTCCAGAACTCGGTGTTGACGTGCTTGACGGTGTCGATGCGGAAGCCGTCGATGTCGAAGTCGCGCACCCAGCGCTGGTAGATCTTCTCCATGCCCGCGACGACCTCGGGGCGCTCGGTCCACAGGTCGTCGAGGCCGACGAAGTCGCCGTGCCCCGACGACTCACCGGCGAAGGTCGAATCCCCCCGGTTGTGGTACATCGTCGGGTCGTTGAGCCAGGACGGGACCTTGAGGTTCTTCTTGGCCTCGGGCACGACGGGTGTGCGCGGGAAGGAGTCCCGGTCGGTCCGTGGGAAGGGTTTCGAGCCGACGGTGCCGTCCGCGTAGTCGCTGTCGTCGAAGGGCACGCCGTCCTTGGTCAGGTAGGGGAAGGCCCCCTTGGACAGATAGCCGTACGACTTCTCCTTGTAGTCGACGACGTCGGCGGTGTGGTTGGTGATGACGTCGAAGAAGACCTTCATGCCCTTGGCGTGGGCCTTCTCGATGAGGCTCTCCAGGTCGGCGTTGGTGCCGAAGTGCGGGTCGACCTGGGTGAAGTCGGTGATCCAGTAGCCGTGGTAGCCGGCCGAGGCGTCCTTGCCCTCGCCCTGCACCGGCTGGTTCTTGAAGATCGGCGCCAGCCAGATGGCGGTGGTGCCGAGGCCCTTGATGTAGTCGAGGCGCCGGGTGAGGCCCTTGAGGTCGCCGCCCTGGTAGAAGCCCTTGTCGGTCGGGTCGTACCCGGTCTCCAGGCGCGAGCCGGTCAGTCCGCCCCGGTCGTTGCCGCGGTCGCCGTTGGCGAACCGGTCCGGCAGCACGAAGTAGAACTGCTCGCGGGTCAGATCGTGCCGTGCGGGCGCGGCGGCGAGCTTCGCGTCGGAGGGCGGTGCGGGTGGCTTGGCCGCAGCCGCGGGTACGGCGGGCGCGAGCGCCGCGCACAGGGCCGCGGCCAGGGTGGCCGCGACGGCTCTGCGCCGGCCGCGCAGGGGGCGTATCACAAGGGTCTCCTTCACTGGTGCGGATGGTCGGACGGGGTGTGAAGGTGCCGCCGCACCTTCACAGCCCGTCCGGCGTTTGACGACGGACACACCGGTTCACACGGCGTATGGGATCAGGCTGTGCAGTTCCTCGCGCCCACGTGCAGGGCGACCGCCGTGTTCGGGCCGAGCGTCCGCGTGAACTGGCCCGCGCTGTTGACCGTGACGCCCGTGCCCGACTGGACGTCGCAGTAGGTCCCGGCCGGGAGCGACGTCTGGAACGTACGCGTCAGCGAGGACGACTCGTGGTTGATGGCCACGTACGCCTTGTCGCCGCGCCCGAAGGCGATCGCGTCCGCGCCGTTGTCCCACCAGTTGGTGACCGACTGGCCGCGGGCCTGGTTGCGGAAGGCGACCATGGAGGAGATCTCGCGCCAGGCGTGCTGGCACTTCCAGCCGTCGCTGTAGCAGGCGTTCACCGTGCCGCCGTTCGGCGGGCCGGCGTCCTTGTCGGACCACTCGTAGCCGGAGTGGACGTCCGGTGCGCCGTACGGCCAGGCCAGCATGAAGACGTTCGCCAGGGTGTAGTTGGCGCCGTCCTTGTAGTTGAGGGTGTCGCCGCCGCGCTCGGTGTCGTGGTTGTCGACGAAGACGGCGGACTTGCCGCTCTCCATGTAGCCCCAGCCCTCGCCGTAGTTCTTCAGGTAGGCGAGGTTCTCGTTGTTGAAGACGCGCTTGAGGTCGCGGGCGTACCGGAACTCCTGCACGTCGCCGTTGCCGAGGTACTCCGTGGGCTGGACGGCCTCACCGGCTCCGTAGATGGCCTCCTGCTTCCAGTACACGCCGGGGTTGCTGAGCTTCGCCTTGATGGCGGCGAGGTCGGCGGCGGGCATGTGCTTGGCGGCGTCGATCCGGAAGCCGTCGACGCCCAGCGACAGCAGGTCGTTCATATAGCCCGCGATCCTGTTCCGGACGTACTCCTCGCCGGTGTCGAGGTCGGCGAGCCCGACCAGCTCGCAGTACTGAACGTTCACGCGGTCCTGGTAGTTGGTGATGTGCGCGGTGCAGTCGTCCATGTCCCAGGAGGCGTAGGTGCCGGGGTAGTCGTACTTGGTGTACGAGGAGCCGCCGGTGCCCGTACCGGAGCCCGCGGCCATATGGTTGATGACGGTGTCGACGACGACCTTGACGCCGGCCGCGTGGCAGGCACTGACCATGTTCGCGAACGCGGTGCGGTCGCCCAGCCGCCCCGCGATCTTGTAGCTGACGGGCTGGTACGAGGTCCACCACTGTCCGCCCTGGATGTGCTCCTGGGGCGGGGAGACCTGGACGTAGCCGTATCCGGCGGGGCCCAGGGTGTTGGTGCACGCTGTGGCGACGGAGGCGAAGCGCCACTCGAAGAGGACGGCGGTGACGTCCTTGGTGCCGGGCGGGGCCGCCTGCGCGGCTCCCGTCGGCGCGATCACCGCGGCCGCTGCTCCCGCCACGAGGGCGAGCGCGGCGGCCAGAGATCTGCTGGCCATGTGGTTCCTCCTGCGGCTCAGGAAGGGGGACAGAGGGCCGGGTGGGGGATTGAATGTTCTTGCTGCAAAACTGCAAGACCCTCTGCGCAGGTGACCGTAGGGGCAGACCGTCAATCGGTCAACAGTTTCGACATCTGCATGACTCACGGAAGACATCGTTCCGCAAGAAGTTGCAGCCCTTCCGGATCTCTGCCCGGGGAAACTGGAGGAGGCGGGGGCCCCGACCGATCACGTGGAGGAGCCATGACGGCAGCGACACGGCGCGACACCCCGGTCGCGATCGAAGGCGGTGGCGTGGAACTGCGCATGGAGGAAGTGGGTGGAGACCTTACTGTCTCGTTCGTACGGCTGCCCAAGGGCGCGGACATGGCACCTGCCCTGAAGGGCCAGCCCGACGATCTGTGCCAATGCCCCCACTGGGGCTATCTGCTCGCGGGCCGGCTGAAGATGAAGACGAAGGACGGGGACGAGATCTACGAGGCGGGCCAGGCCTTCTACTGGCCGCCGGGCCACGCTCCCGAGGCACTCGAGGACTGTGACTACGTGGACTTCTCCCCGACGCGCGAATTCAACGAGGTGATCCAGCACATCAAGGCGCAGATGAGCTGACCTCCCAGCCGTGTCCCGCCTCACTCCGGCGGCGCGGCCAGTGAAGTTTGCGTCAGGAGTCCGTTGACAGGGCGCCGTCTTCTCCCTGCCGAGGTGCTCGTACACCGTCGAGCGGGGCACCTTGAAAATGCCGTCAGCGACAGCAGGTCGTTCAATACAGGGGGCTCCTATAGGGCCTGGGGGTGGGCGAGGACAGTCACCGTCGGTCAGGGAACGCCTGTTCCAGCTGCGCTCCGCACTTCCCTGCGGTCCCTGATGTGCTCGAGGTCCTGGACGCGGCCGGCGGCGCAACGGCGAGGTGTGTGAAGCGGGGCGAACGGACCACGCGGACGGCTCAGTCCCGCACCCGCGCCGTCGACCCCCGCACCACCAGCTCCGGCTGGAAGACGTACTCCGTGCTCGGCACGGGATTGCCGCGGATCTCCTCCAGCAGCGCGCCCACCGCCGCCGACGCCATGGCCTGTACGGGCTGGCGCACCGTCGTCAGCGGCGGATCGGTGAAGGCGATCAGCGGCGAGTCGTCGTACCCGACCACCGACACGTCGCCCGGCACGTCGAGCCCGCGCTCCCGGGCCGCCCGGATGACGCCGAGCGCCATCATGTCGCTGCCGCAGACGATGCCGGTGCAGCCCGCGTCGATGAGCTCGGCGGCTGCCGCGTGCCCGCCCTCGACGCTGAACAGGGTGTGTCTGACGTACGGCTCGGCGCCCGGCCCCGCCGACTCCAGGAAGCCCTCCGTCTTCCGCCGCGACGGCACGTACCGCACGGGCCCGACCGCGAGCCCGATCCGCTCGTGTCCGAGGTCGGCGAGATGGCGTACGGCCATGCCCGCCGCCATGTGGTCGTCGGGCGAGACGAAGGGCGCGGACACCCGCTCGTTGTAGCCGTTGATGAGGACGAACGGGACATTGCGGGCGGTGAGTTCGGCATAGCGCGCCGGGTCGGCGGAGGTGTCGGCGTGCAGCCCGGAGAGGAAGACGATGCCGTCGACGCCGCTCTCCTCCAGCTGCTCGACGAGCTCGTCCTCCGTCGCCCCGCCCGGCTGCTTGGCGCACAGCAGGGGCGTGTAGCCGTGCCCGGCCAGCGTCTGCTCGACGACCTGCGCGAACGCCGGGAAGATCGGGTTGGTGAGCTCCGGCACCACCAGCCCGATCAGCCCGGCGCTGCGCCGCCGCAGCCGTACGGGACGCTCGTAGCCGAGGACGTCGAGGGCGGCGAGCACCCGGGTGCGGGTCGCCGCGGAGACGCCGGGCTTGGCGTTGAGGACGCGGCTCACCGTGGCTTCGCTGACGCCCGACTGGGCTGCGATGTCGGCGAGCCGAGGGGCGGTGCCGGCGCCGCCCCTCGGCCTCGGGATCGTCACACCGTCCACCACACCGTGGTGTCGGCGGGCAGGACAACGGTGTCGTCGTCCGTGACCGCGACGGGCGTGCTGGCCAGCAGGAGCGTGCCGGGGACGGGGAGGCGTACCGGCGCGCCCGTGGTGTTGGTGGTGCAGACGAACCCGTCGCGGGCGAGGGCGAGTACGCCCTCGGGTGCGTCCAGCCAGGTCACCGTGTCCCCAGCGCCCAGGCCCGGGTGCTCACGGCGTACGGCGAGAGCGGCCCGGTACAGCTCCAGCGTCGAGCCCGGAGCCCCGGTCTGAGCCTCCACGCTCAGCTCGGCCCACGCCTCGGGCTGAGGAAGCCAGCTCCCGCCGGATCCGAACCCGTACGAGGAACCCTCCCGCGTCCACGGGATCGGCACCCGGCACCCGTCCCGGAACCCGTCCTGCCCCTCCGCACGGAAGAACGACGGATCCTGACGCACCTCGTCCGGAAGATCCGTCACATCCGGCAGACCCAGCTCCTCGCCCTGATACACATACGCCGAACCCGGCAACGCCAGCATCAGCAACGACGCCGCACGCGCCCGCCGCAGACCGAGCTCACGGTCGCCCTGCTCGCGCAGCTGCGTGCCGAGCCCGGCGGGGTTGGCGAAGCGCGTGGCGTGCCGGGTGACGTCGTGGTTGGACAGCACCCAGGTGGTGGGGGCGCCGACGGGGCGCATCGCGGCCAGCGAGCCGTCGATGACCTCGCGCAGCTCCTTCGCCTCCCAGTTGGTCGTCAGGTACTGGAAGTTGAAGGCCTGGTGCATCTCGTCGGGGCGTACGTACATGGCGGTGCGCTCGACGGTCGGGGTCCATGCCTCGGCGACGAGGACGCGCTCGCCCTCGTACTCGTCGAGGATCCGCCGCCAGGAGCGGTAGATGTCGTGCACACCGTCCTGGTCGAAGAACGGCATGACGTCGTTCCCGAGCAGCTTGAGCTGGTCGCCGGAGCCGATGTCGGGCAGGCCCGCCGCCTTGACCAGGCCGTGCGCGACGTCGACGCGGAAGCCGTCGGCGCCGAGGTCCAGCCAGAAGCGCAGGATCGAGCGGAACTCGTCCTGGACGGCGGGGTGCTCCCAGTTGAAGTCGGGCTGCTCGGGCGCGAAGAGGTGCAGGTACCACTCGCCGTCCTCGACGCGGGTCCAGGCGGGGCCGCCGAAGATGGACTCCCAGTCGTTGGGCGGCAGTTCGCCGTGCTCGCCCTTGCCGGGGCGGAAGTGGAAGCGCTCGCGCAGCCGGGAGCCGGGGCCCTCGCGCAGTGCCTGCCGGAACCAGTCGTGGCGGTCGGAGCAGTGGTTGGGCACGAGGTCGACGATGACCCGCAGGCCGAGGCCGTGCGCGCTGCGGATCAGCGCGTCGGCGTCGTGGAGGGTGCCGAACATCGGGTCGATGGCCCGGTAGTCGGCGACGTCGTAGCCGCCGTCGGCCTGCGGGGACGCGTAGAACGGGCTGAGCCAGACCGCGTCGACGCCGAGCTCCTTGAGGTACGGGAGCCGGCTGCGTATGCCCGCGAGATCGCCCATGCCGTCGCCGTTGCCGTCGGCGAAGCTGCGCGGATAGACCTGGTAGATCACCGCGTCCCGCCACCAGCCGGTGTGCGTGCCACTGGTCGGGTGGGTGGGGGCGGCGAGGTGCTGGGTCATTTCATCCCTGGGTGTCGTCGGATGCGGAAGGAACGTACGCATGTGAGCCGTGGGGGAGGCTCAGCCCTTGACGGCGCCGGCCGATACGCCGGTCACCAGATGCCGCTGCGCGAAGAGGAAGACGATCGCGGCCGGGATCGCGATGAGCACGGAGGCCGCGGTCATCGGGCCCCACTGGGCGCCGTACTGGTTGACGAACTTCTGCAGTCCGCCCGCCAGCGTGAGGTTCTCGTCGCCGACCATGAAGGCGGACGCGTAGGCGACCTCGCCCCAGGCGGTGATGAAGGAGTAGAACGCGGTCACCGCGATGCCCGGCTTGGCGAGCGGCAGGATGAGCCGCCAGAAGGTGCCGAACGGGGTGAGGCCGTCGACCTGCCCGGACTCGTCGATCTCCCGGGGGATGGTGTCGAAGAAGCCCTTCATCATCCAGGCGCAGAACGGCACGGCGATGGTGAGGTACGTGATGACCAGACCGGCCGGCTCGTTGAGCAGGCCCATGCCCGCCATGATGTTGTAGATCGGCACGATCAGGACCGCGACCGGGAACATCTGGGTGATGAGCAGGGTCCACATCAGCCCGCGCTTTCCGGGGAAGCGGAAGCGGCTGACGGCGTAGCCGGTGGTGGCGGCGACGAAGACTCCGAGGACCGTGGTGAGGCCCGCGACGAGCAGCGAGTTGCCGAACCAGGTGAGGAACGGGGTGTCGCCCAGCAGGTTGGTGTAGTTCTCGAACGTCGTCTCTTTGAAGAAGTCGGTCGTGGTCGCGTACGACGCCGGCTTGATCGAGGTCAGGAAGACCCACAGCACCGGGAAGACGGCGATCACGGACGCGACGAGCAGCGTGAGATGCAGTGCGGCCGAGGCGAGCGGCGAGCGGCGGCCGCGCAGCGGGGCGTTCGCCGGGACGTTGGTCGTGGTCACCAGGTTTCTCCCTGCTTGCGGAGGACGCGCTGGTAGACAGCGGCGAAGACCATCAGGAGGACGAGGATCAGCACGCCCCAGGTGGAGGACTGCGCGAAGTCGCGCGGGCTGATCTCGAACGAGAACTTGTACGCCTGGGTCACCAGGATCTGGGTGGCCTCGCCGGGACCGCCCCGGGTGAGCAGGAAGATCACCGGGAACATGTTGAAGGTCCAGATGGTGCTCAGCAGGATGACGGTGGTGGACACCGACCGCAGCCCGGGCATGGTGATGTGGCGGAACCGCTGCCAGGCGCTCGCGCCGTCCATCTCGGCGGCCTCGTACAGCTCGCCGGGGATGGACTGCAGACCGCCGAGCAGGGCGACCATCATGAACGGGACGCCGAGCCAGACGTTGACGGCGATCACCGAGAACTTGGCCCAGGTGGGGTCGTTGAGCCACGGCACGGCGTCGATGCCGCCGCCCCCGAGGATCTTGTTGAGCAGGCCGTTGTCCTCGTTGTAGAGGAAGCGCCAGGCGAAGACGGAGACGAAGCCGGGCACGGCCCAGGGCAGGACCAGCATCATCCGGTAGACCGACCGGCCGGCGATCCTGCGGTTGAGGATGTTGGCGAGGGCGAGGCCCAGGCCGAAGGTGACGGCCACACAGGAGACCGTCCACACCAGCGTCCACCCGAGGGTGTCGAGGAACTGGCTGCCGGTGAGCGCGTCGGCGTAGTTGTCGAGGCCGACGAATTCGTACGTCGCCGGGAGGTGGTTGACCCCGATCGATCTCTCGACGTTCCGCTCGTCGGCGTTCGTCAGCGACAGATAGATGCCGCGGACGAGCGGATAGCCGATGATCACCCCGATCACGATCACCACAGGGGCGACCATGGTCCAGGCGTACCAGTGAGTGGAGAGCGCGCGGCGCAGCGGGCCGGGCTTCCGTGCGGAGTCGCGGCGATGGCCGCGGGCCCTGGTGGGCTCCGCGGCCTTCGCCACCGACCGGCCGCTGGTGTGGACAGCCATCAGTCGGTCTCTTCCCTTACTTCCAGTCCTTGAGGAGCTTGCGGTAGGCGTCGCCCGTCGCCTTGCTCCCCTTCTCCGGGGTGGTCTGGCCGGTGAGGACCTTGGTGTACTCGGTCACGAGCGGAGCGAAGAGGCTGCCGCCCTCGGGGATCCAGGGGCGCTCGACGGCCTTGTCGACGGCCGGCTTGAAGAAGCCGACGATCTCGTTCGCCGCGACCTGCGGGTTGGAGTAGACGGAGGAGCGGGTCGGGAGCAGGTTGAGCTCCTTGGCGACCTGGGTCTGGGCCTCGACGGAGCTCATGTACTCGACGAAGGCGTAGGAGGCCGCGAGGTTCTTGGAGCCCGCGTAGACGGCGAGGTTGTGGCCGCCCTGCGGGGCACCCTGGCTCGCGGAACCGGCGGGCACGGGGGCGACGCCGAGGTTGGACTTGTCCTTGAACTCCTTGCCGGCGTAGGTGTCGGCGACGGCCCACGGGCCGTTGATCATCATGGCGACCTTGCCGTCCTTGAAGGCCGACTGCATGTTGTTCCAGCCGTCGGTGGCGTCGGTCTTGGCGGCACCGGAGTCGACCAGGTCCTTGACGACCTTCATGGCCTTGACGCCGGCCGGGTTGTCGACGGTGATCTGCTTCTTCTCGGCGTCGACGAGGTCGCCGCCCTCGCCGTAGAGGAAGGACAGGAACCAGTAGGCGTCGTCGCCGCGGAGGTACATACCGGTCTTGCCGGTCTTGTCCTTGATGGTCTTGGCGACGGTCTTCAGCTCGGCGATGGTGCTGGGGACCTCGACACCGGCGTCCTTGAAGATCTTCTTGTTGTAGAAGATGCCCATGGTGTCGATGACCTGCGGGACGGCGTAGGTCTTGCCGTTGTACTTCGTGGAGGCGGCGGCCTGGCCCAGGAAGTCCTTCTCGTTCTTGAGGGCGGCGGTGCCGTCGAGGGGGGCGAGGTAGCCGAGGTCGGCGAACTCGGGGGTCCAGGCGACCTCGGAGCGGATGACGTCGGGGGCGCCGGAGCCGGACTGGGCGGCGTTCTTGAACTTGTTCTGCGCCTCACCGAAGGGGACGTTCACGTACTTGATCTTGACGTCCGGGTGCTTCTTGGTGAAACCCTCGGCGAGCTTCTTGAAGACCTTGTCCTCGCTGCCGACGGTCGACGTGTCCCACCAGGTGACCGTGCCCGACAGCTTCCCGTCCGCGCTGCTCTTCGCGCCCTCGGTGTCGTTGCCGCCGCACGCGGTCGCCGTGAGCGCCAGGCTCGCGACCAGAGCGGTGGCCGCTATGCCACGTCGCATGTGAACTCCTTCGATGGGGCCGCTCCATCACGGCGCCGATTCGTCGAGGAACGTAACAAGGTTGAAAGAAGTCCGAAAGACCTTGCGAGAGATTTCCGCAAGAGACGGCGATCGTTACATCCGCGTGTCCTCACGGTTGCCGACACGAACCTTGTCAACCAAGGATTCATGCGCTCCAGCCCGCCTCGGAGCCCTGCTCAGGGGGCTGCTCAGGCGGCGTAGGCCCGCTACGGGCGGCCCACCGGTCCGTCGACTGCGACCCGCGCAACTGCTTCCGCAAGAGATTGCAGCGCTGTTACCTTCGACATAGGTCGGCGTTGAACCGGTAGATCCGGATCATCCCGAATCAGGCATCCGCAGGCATTCGCCGGCACCGCCGCCGGCAGCGAAGGATCCGAAGGGGACCCTCCATGACGCAGGAGCTCAGCACGACCACCGCGCCCCACCTCGCCCGGCAGGCGTCGGAACAGGCGCGGGACTGGTGGCGTGACGCCGTCATCTACCAGGTGTACGTCCGCTCCTTCGCCGACAGCGACGGCGACGGCATCGGTGATCTGCGCGGCATCCGCGACCGGCTCCCGTATCTCGCCGCGCTCGGGGTGGATGCGGTCTGGCTGACGCCCTTCTATGCGTCCCCGCAGGCCGACGGCGGCTACGACGTCTCGGACTACCGGGCCGTCGACCCTCTCTTCGGCGAGCTGTCCGACGCCGACGACCTCGTCCGTGAGGCCCACCGCCTGGGCCTGCGGGTGATCGTCGACATCGTCCCGAACCACACCTCCGACCGGCACGCCTGGTTCCGCGCGGCGCTCGCCGGCGGCCCCGAGCGCGCGTACTACCACTTCCGTCCGGGCAAGGGCGAGCACGGCGAACTGCCGCCGAACGACTGGGAGTCCGTCTTCGGCGGGCCGGCGTGGACCCGTGTCGAGGACGGCGAGTGGTATCTGCATCTCTTCGCGCCCGAGCAGCCGGACCTCAACTGGGACCAGCCCGCCGTGCGCGAGGAGTTCGCCTCCGTCCTGCGCTTCTGGCTGGACCTCGGCGTCGACGGCTTCCGTATCGACGTGGCACACGGCATGGTCAAGGCGGACGGCCTGCCCGACATCGGGCTGCGCGAGCAGGCCAAGATGATCGGCGCCCAGGTGCTGCCGTTCTTCGACCAGGACGGGGTCCACGAGATCCACCGCGGCTGGCGCCGGCTGCTGGACTCGTACGACGGTGAGCGCGTAGGAGTCGCGGAGGCCTGGGCGCCGACGCCGGAGCGGCTCGCCCTGTACGTACGCCCGGACGAGATGCACCAGGCCTTCAACTTCCAGTTCCTGCGTTGCCCCTGGGACCCGGCTCGCATGCGGGAGGTCGTCGACGCGTCGCTGGCGGCGACGGCGTCGGTGGGTGCGGCCACGACCTGGGTGCTGTCCAACCACGATGTCGTACGTCACACGACCCGCTACGGCGACGGCCCCGTCGGTCTGCGGCGGGCGCGTGCGGCGTCGTTGCTGATGCTGGCGTTGCCGGGTTCGGCGTATGTGTATCAGGGCGAGGAGCTGGGTCTGCCGGATGTGACGGATCTTCCGGACGAGGTGCGTCAGGATCCGTCGTTCTTCCGTGCGGAGGGGCAGGACGGGTTCCGGGACGGGTGCCGGGTGCCGATCCCGTGGACGCGGGAGGGTTCCTCGTACGGGTTCGGATCCGGCGGGAGCTGGCTTCCGCAGCCCGAGGCGTGGGCCGAGCTGAGCGTGGAGGCTCAGACCGGGGCTCCGGGCTCGACGCTGGAGCTGTACCGGGCCGCTCTCGCCGTACGCCGTGAGCACCCGGGCCTGGGCGCCGGGGACACGGTGACCTGGCTGGACGCACCCGAGGGCGTACTCGCCCTCGCCCGCGACGGGTTCCTGTGCACGACAAACACGCGCGGCACCGAAGTGGAACTGCCCGTACCGGGCAGCGTGCTCCTTTCGTCGGCGACACCCGAGTTCACCGGCGGGACGGTACGCCTTCCCGCCGACTCCAGCACCTGGTGGGCAATCTGACATGCGACCGGTACAGTCCAATCCCATGACCGCACGGCTTGCCGACATCGCAGCCCAGGCGGGGGTCAGCGAAGCCACGGTCAGCCGAGTGCTCAACGGCAAGCCAGGCGTGGCCGCGACCACCCGCGAATCGGTGCTCGCCGCACTCGACGTCCTGGGCTATGAGCGCCCCGTCCGGCTGCGCAGGCGCAGTGCCGGACTTGTCGGACTCATCACGCCCGAACTGGAAAATCCCATATTCCCCGCCCTGGCCCAGGTCATCGGACAGGCGCTGACCCGCCAGGGCTACACCCCCGTGCTGGCCACCCAGACCCCCGGCGGCTCCACCGAGGACGAGCTCACCGAAATGCTCGTGGACCGGGGCGTGTCCGGCATCATCTTCGTCTCCGGACTGCATGCCGATACGAGCGCCGATATGCAGCGCTACGAGAAGCTGCGCGCCCAGGGCGTGCCCTTCGTGCTCGTCGACGGCTTCTCGCCGCAGGTGCAGGCCCCGTTCATCTCGCCCGACGACCGGGCGGCGATGCGGCTCGCGGTGACACATCTCGTCTCCCTCGGCCACACCCGGATCGGTCTGGCGCTCGGCCCGAAGCGATTCGTCCCGGTTCTCCGGAAAATAGAGGGTTTCGTCAAGGCGGTCCATGAACAGCTGGGCCTGACGGACCAGGAGATCGAGGCGGAGCTCATCCAGCACTCCCTCTACACCCTGGAGGGCGGGCAGGCCGCGGCAACCGCGCTGATGGACCGCGGATGCACGGCGGTCGTGTGTGCGAGCGACATGATGGCGCTCGGCGCGATCCGGGCGGCGCGGCAGCGCGGACTCGAAGTTCCGCACGACATCTCGGTCGTCGGCTTCGACGACTCCCCGCTCATCGCCTTCACCGACCCGCCCCTGACGACGATCCGCAAGCCGGTACCGGCGATGGGCCAGGCGGCGGTACGGACGCTGCTGGAGGAGATCGGCGGGACGCCCGCGCCCCACAGCGAGTTCGTCTTCATGCCGGAATTGGTCGTACGCGGTTCAACGGCTTCCGGGCCCGGGGTTGCACCTAATTCTTAGGTAGTACTCAAGAGGTACCGCGTGCGGCCGGAACCAGCCCAGGGGATGATCGGACGAGAGTTGTGTATCTGGCAGACTCTCTCCCTATGGGTGAATCGACCGTGAAGACTTTGGAAGGCCGGACGGCCGCCCCGTCACCCATGGTGAGCGAGGAGCGTCCGGCCCCGGAGCACGGAGGGCTGCGCGGGCTGCGGACACCGCGGCGGCCCCGGATCTGGTTCGAGATCCTGCTCATCGCGGTCAGTTACTGGACCTACTCCCTCATCCGCAACGCGGTGCCGGAGCAGAAGGCACAGGCCCTGCGCAACGCCGACTGGATCTGGGACGCCGAGAAGGCGCTCGGCATCGCGGTCGAGCAGACGGTCAACCACGCCGTGAACTCGGTGACATGGCTCGTCGTGACGATGAACTACTACTACGCCACGCTGCACTTCCTGGTGACCATCGGCGTGCTGGTCTGGCTCTACCGCCGGCACCCGGGCCGCTACGCCGCGGCGCGATCCGTCATCTTCGCGACGACGGGTGTCGCGCTCGTCGGGTACTACCTGTACCCGCTGGCTCCGCCGCGCCTGATGAACGGCCAGAACTTCGTCGACACCGTGCTGGTGCACCACACCTGGGGCTCGATGGCCTCGGGCAATCTGAAGAACATGTCGAACCAGTACGCGGCGATGCCGTCGATGCACATCGGCTGGTCGCTGTGGTGCGGGCTCATCATCGTCGCGCTGGCGTCGGCGCCCTGGGCGAAGATCCTCGGCGTGCTGTACCCGACCCTCACCCTCATAGTCATCGTCGCCACGGCCAACCACTTCTGGCTCGACGCGGTGGGCGGCCTGATGTGCCTCGCGTTCGGGTACGGCGTCTCGTACGTGCTGTACGGGGCGATGCCGCACCGCTTGCCGCGGCATGTCGCGGTGCCCTCCATCGCCGCCGCCGCCGACACCGCCCGGCCGGAGCTGAACGTGGCACAGCGGTGACATGGCGCTGAGGCAGCGACGGAGGGTTCACCGCAACACTCCGTAACCGTTGGGCCGGTCTAGCACGACTCCTCCAGGTAGGCGCGCGCCAGCGCACCGGCCCGCGTGAACCAGTCGGCGAGTACGGCGATCTCGTCCGGCGTGTAGTCCGCGAAGAGCTCCGCGAGGCGCTCGTAGTAGGGCCCGTAAATGGCCCGCACACGCTCGGCAGCTGCCGGGACGGCGGCGACCCGCACCCGGCGCCGGTCGGCGGGGTCCGGCCGCCGGGTCACAAACCCTCCGCGCTCCAGGCGGTTGAGGATGCCGGTCACCGCCCCCGTCGTGACATGCGCGCGCCCGGCCAGATCGCCGGCGGTGACCGGGGAGTCCCCGGCCTCCAGGACGTAAGCGAAGCAGATGAGGTCCGTGACGCTCAGACCCAGGTTCCGGGCGAACTCCTGCTGGCCGACCATGCTCGTCGCGATGAGATCGTCCATCGCGCCGATCGCGTCCGAGGCGGAGGCGGCGGGGCGGAGCTTGCCCTCCATTGAAATTCCCTTAGTGCGTAAGATAAATTCCTCACTTGCTAAGACATCCTAAGTCCGGCGCCGGTGGTGTAGCCGCGGCATGCCGTGGCATGCAGTGGCACGGCCCGGCGGGCGCGAGGAGGCAGGCACGTGAGCGGACATCAGCACGACGAGGGCCACACCGTCGCCGGATGGGCCGGTTGCGCCGTCGCCACGGCCGGGGCCGCGGTCACCGGCGTGGGAATCTGCGGCTGGCACCCGGGGATCTGGCCGGGGCTCGGCGTCATGGCCTCGGCGGTGCTGGTCACATGGGGCCTGCACCTCGCGGGCTGGGGCAAACCGCCCGGCCCGCGGCCTGCCGACCAGTGGGGCCTCCTGGTCCGGGACCGCGCCGCGCGCGAGGGGCACGCGGGCTGCCTCGGATGCCGGCTGGCCGGACGGCACGGCGTTGCGGTCCGCACGGGCGCGGCGCCCGAGCCCGCCGTCACCACCTCTCGCACGGCTGCTCCGGCTGACCTGTCGTCCTGATGGATGCCGCGTCGAGCACCGGGCGTGCCCGGTCGCAGCCCGGTGACGCGCAGGAGCGGTACCTCAGCGTTCGGGCCTTCGCACGGCCAGGGCTAGGCTGCACGGCGTGAACACCCCACCCACCTGCTGTTCCTGCTGCGGGGAACCCCTCGCGGACGAGCGGCGCATCGATTTCCGCTTCAATCTGCCGGACGCGGCGCTCACCGCACCGGACGAGGCCCGGCACAGCCCGGGGCCCTCCGCCCTGCTCCGCGTGGACGGCGTCGGCTCCTTCGTACGCTGTCTGCTCCCCGTCCGGCTGACCGGCGACACCGAACTGGTCCTGGGCACCTGGCTGGAGGTCGACGACGACGCTCTCCAGCACGCCCAGGCCGTATGGGAGGAGCCCGCCTACGCGCAGTTGTCCTTCCGGGGGACGCTCGCCAACGCGATCCGCCCGTGGGGCGACGACCTGCTGGGCGCCCCGGTCACCGCCCGGGTCGGCGACCCGGAGGAACTGCCGTACCTCGTCGCCGGCCACCACCCGGCGATCTCCCGCCTCCTGGCGGACACCTGGGACCGCGACCACGTCCTCAGCCGCTTCCCGCACCCGCTGCCCGTCGCTGTACGCACCGACCTGGGCGACCAGTGGTCCGTCGAGCGCACCGCCGGTATGTCGGCCCGCTTCGCCGACGGTGTGGACCAGTTCGCCGGGCCGGGCCGCGGCGTGGCCGTCACCGTGTTCGAGGACGACATCCCGGGCCGCGCCCCCGACGACTTCCTGGCCGCGCTGCTCGACGGCTCCCCCGACGCCCTGCCCGCACAGCGGCTCACCGAACGCCTGCCGCACGGGGTGCGGCACGCCTTCTGGCTCACCCCGAGCGACCACGGCCGGGAGCGGCACGAGTTCTACGGGTACACGGTGCCCACCAGCGGGACTGCCGCCGGGTTGTTCTGCAGCCACGAGGCGGCGGAGGACCTCCCCTGGGCCCAGCACGTCTGGCGGTCCCTGCGGTGGAGCAACGCATGAACCCTGAAAGGATCCTGCGGGCCCTCTGAAGGCCCGGGCCACCGGCGCCCGGGCCGGCCGGGCCACCCCGGCCGAACGGCGGCCCGGACCTACGCCCCGTAGAACAGCTCCTCCACCACCGCCCGCGCCCTGCGCGTCGTGCGCCGGTAGTCGTCGACCATCTCCCCGCTGTACCCCATATGCGGCTGCTGCCGCGTGGGCCCCGGCCCGTACCCCAAGTACCGCCCGACCGCCCCCAGTTCACGGGCGTCCGACGGGAAGGTGTCGCCCGGGCGCCCGCGCACCAGCATGACGCCGTTGCGGACGCGGGTCGCGAGGACCCAGGCGTCGTCGAGGATCTGGGCGTCCTCCGTGGACAGCAGCCCCGCGGCGTGGGCGGCGGCGAGGGCCTCGCGGGTGCGGGTGGTGCGCAGGCCCGGTTCGACCCAGCCGTGACGCATCTGGAGGAGCTGGATGGTCCATTCGACGTCGCTGAGGCCGCCGCGGCCCAGCTTGGTGTGGAGGGTGGGGTCCGCACCGCGCGGGAGGCGTTCCGTTTCCATGCGGGCCTTGAGGCGGCGGATCTCGCGGACCGCGTCCTCGCCGAGGCCCTCGGCGGGATAGCGCAGGGGGTCGATCAGCTCGATGAAGCGGGCGCCCAGGTCGGCGTCGCCCGCCATCGGTTCGGCGCGCAGGAGGGCCTGGCTCTCCCAGACGAGCGACCAGCGCCGGTAGTACGCGGCGTACGAGGCGAGCGTGCGCACGAGCGGGCCGCTCTTGCCCTCGGGGCGCAGGTCCGCGTCGATCAGCAACGGCGGGTCGGCGGTGGGGAGCTGGAGCAGCCGGCGCATCTCGGCGACGACGGTGTTCGCGGCCTGCGCGGCCTCCTGTTCGTCGACGCCTTCGCGCGGCTCGTGCACGAAGAGGACGTCCGCGTCGGAGCCGTACGAGAGCTCGTGCCCGCCGAAGCGGCCCATGCCGATGACGGCGAAGCGGGTCGGGAGGGTGTCGCCCCACCGCTCGCGGACGACGGCACGCAGCGCGCCCGCGATCGTCGCCGCGTTGAGGTCGGTGACCGCGTTGCCGACACTGTCGACGAGCGCGCCCGGGTCCTGTTCGGCCGGGTTCTCCTCGGTGCCGTACGAACCGATCAGATCCGCCGCGGCGGTACGGAACAGCTCGCGCCGCCGCACTCCGCGCGCCGCCGCGACCGCCGCCTCGGCGCCGTCCGCGCGGCCGACCGCGGCCAGTACCTCCTGCTCCAGGTGGTCCCGGCCGCGCGTCTTCAGCCCCTCCGGGTCGCCGAGGAGCGCCACCGCCTCCGGTGCGCGCAGCAGCAGGTCGGGGGCGAGGCGGCCGGCGGACAGGACACGCGCGAGGTTCTCCGCAGCCGCCCCCTCGTCGCGGAGGAGCCGCAGGTACCAGGGCGTCTTGCCGAGCGCGTCGGACACCTTGCGGAAGCCGAGCAGCCCCGCGTCCGGGTCCGCCGAGTCCGCGAACCAGCCCAGCAGCACCGGCAGCAGCGTCCGCTGGATCGCCGCCTTGCGCGTGACCCCGGACGACAGGGCCTCGAGATGGCGCAGCGCGGCGGCCGGGTCGGCGTAGCCGAGCGCTTCGAGACGCTGCCGGGCGGCCTTCGCGCTGAGCCGGATCTCGCCGGGCGCGAGCTGCGCGACCGCGTCCAGCAGCGGCCGGTAGAAGAGCTTCTCGTGCAGCCGCCGTACGACCGTCGCGTGCCGCCGCCACTCCTTGTTGAGCTCGGCGACCGGGTCGGTGCGCAGGCCGAGCGAGCGTCCGAGGCGGCGGAGGTCATCCTCGCTCTCCGGTACGAGGTGGGTGCGGCGCAGCCGGAACAGCTGGATGCGGTGCTCCATCGCCCGCAGGAAGCGGTACGCCTCGTCGAGCTGGGACGCGTCCACGCGCCCCACGTATCCGCCGGCCGCGAGTGCCTTCAGCGCGTCGAGCGTGGTCCCGCTGCGCAGCGTCGCGTCACTGCGGCCGTGCACCAGCTGCAGGAGCTGGACGGCGAATTCGACGTCGCGCAGCCCGCCGGGGCCCAGTTTCAGCTCGCGGTCGATCTGGGCGACGGGGATGTTGTCGACGACCCTGCGGCGCATCTTCTGTACGTCGGGGACGAAGTTCTCGCGCTCCGAGGCCTGCCACACGAGGGGGGAGACGGCCTCGATGTACTCGGCGCCCAGCTCGGGGTCCCCCGCCACCGCCCGGGCCTTCAGCAGCGCCTGGAACTCCCAGGTCTTCGCCCACCGCTCGTAGTACGCGAGATGGCTGGAGAGCGTACGCACGAGTGGGCCGTTGCGGCCCTCCGGGCGCAGATTGGCGTCGACGGGCCAGATCGTGCCCTCGACGGTGGTCTCCGAGCAGATCCGCATGAGGTGGGACGCGAGCCGGGTCGCGGCCTTGAGGGCCTTGGACTCGTCGGCCCCGTCCGCCGGCTCCGCGACGAAGATCACGTCGACGTCCGAAACGTAGTTGAGCTCATGGCCACCGCACTTGCCCATCGCGATCACCGCGAGCCGGCAGGTGGCGGCGTCCTCGGGCGCGGCGGTACGGGCGATGGCGAGCGCCGCGCGCAGCGTCGCCGTCGCCAGGTCGGCGAGCTCGGCCGCGGTCTGGGCGACGTCCGTGGTCCCGCACACGTCGCGCGCCGCTATGGACAGCAGACAGCGGCGGTAGGCGACGCGCAGCGACACCGGGTCGATGGCCTCGGCGAGCCCGCGCTCGAACTCCTCCACACCGGGGTGCAGATCGGCTGCCTCGTACGTCACCAGCGCATACCAGTCGCGCGGGTGCCGCGCCAGATGGTCACCGAGCGCCTCGGACGCGCCGAGCACGCCGAGCAGCCGGTCCCGCAGCGGTTTCGCGGAGATCAGGGTGTCGAGGAGGCCCTGCCGCTCGCCGGGCTTCTGCGCCTCCACCAGGCGTACGAGCCCACGCAGCGCCAGGTCGGGGTCGGCGGTGGCGCCCAGCGCGTCGAGGAGTACGGAGTCGGCCCGTACGGGCGCCATCTCGGGCAGGCCGAGGAACCGCTCGGCGACCGCCGGGTGGGTGAAGCCGTGCCGCAGCAAACGTGTGAACGTACTGCTTCTGCGCCCCGGCACCGTCATCCCGCCGCCTCCGATCACGCACCCGATCAAGGTCCCGGTCCGAGCCTAGCCCGAGGCGGCGGATTGCGATGAGCCCGGTCGGCGGGCGGAGTCGGCACTTCGAAGGGACCATGTGAGGGATGCAGGACCGAGAGGACGCCGACATGCCGGCACAGTCACAGGCACAGGAACAGGAACAGCCACAGGGAGCACAGGAACCGCAGACCGAGCTGGACCCCCGCTACAGCTCCCCCGACGCCACCGCGACCCCGTGGTCCGACGCCGTCGCGCTGCTCGAGAAGGCCGAGGTCTTCTGGCTGTCGACCGTACGGCCCGACGGCCGCCCCCACGTCACACCGCTGCTCTGCCCCTGGCTGGACGGGGCGCTGTACTTCACCACGGGTGAGGACGAGCGCAAGGCCCGCAACCTCGCCGCCAACCCGCACGTCGTGCTCACGACCGGCACCAACGCGTCCGGCGGCGGCTGCGACCTGGTCGTCGAGGGCGAGGCGGTCCGGATCAGCGATGAGAAGCGGCTGGCCCGGCTGGCCGAGGCGTGGGCGGCCAAGTACGGGCCGGACTGGCGCTTCGAGGTACGGGACGAGGCCTTCCACTCCCAGGCCGGGGGCCGCGCCCTGGTCTTCGAGGTCACGCCGCGCACGGCCTTCGGCTTCGGCAAGGGCGAGACCTTCAGCCAGACCCGCTGGCGCTTCACCGGCTGAGCCCCGCCCCAGGACCCCGTGTTCGGAGAGCCACCATGGAATGGACCCTCGAGGTGATCACCGTGCCGGTCACCGACGTCGACCGGGCCAAGGAGTTCTACGTGGACAGATGCGGTTTCACGGCCGACGTCGACGTGTCCCCGTTCGAGGGCGCCCGCTTCGTGCAGCTCACCCCGCCCGGTTCCCGTTGCTCCATCGTCCTCGAGGCCGGTCTGCCGGACTCGCCGGGCCAGCCGCGGATGGCCCCGGGCTCGCTCCAGGGCCTGCAGCTCTGTGTCACGGACATCGACGAGGCCAGGGACGAGCTCGTGGGCCGCGGGGTCGAGGTCGGTCCGGTCCAGCGCGTGGGACCGTCCGGATGGGAGGAGGGCAAAGGCAGGGAAACCTGGAATTCCTTCCTCTTCTTCAAGGACCCTGATGGCAACGGCTGGGTCGTCCAGGAAGCCCCGGCCCCGCTCGCCGAACGCTGAGGCCGGCGGCCGAGACACGGGAGACCCGTTCATGTACTTCAGCGACCGGGACGGCAACGGCTGGGCCCAGGAATGGACCCGGCGCGCCACCCAGCCCCTGCAGAAGCTCCTCGCCGAGCAGACGCGGAAGCGCCGGAGCGGCGAGGACGCGAACGGCGGCGACGCGGACTAGGGGTGTCCGGTCCGCACGAACCACATCCGGGCGGCGCCATGGAATGGACCCTCGAAGTGATCGTCATCCCGGTCACCGACGTCGACCGGGCCAGGACCTTCTACGCCGACCAGTGCGGCTTCACGGTCGACCACGACACCCGCATCGGCAAAGGCGTCCGCATCATCCAGCTGACGCCGCCCGGCTCGCCCTGCTCGATCGTCATCGGCTCCGGCCTGCCCCCCGCCCCCGGCCAGACGACGATGAACCCGGGCGCGATCCAGGGTCTCCAACTCTGCGTCCCGGACATCGCATCCGCCCACGACGAGTTGCTCGCCCGTGGCGTCGGGGTCAGCGCCGTCCAGCACGTCGGCCCGACGGGCTGGGCTCCGGGCAAGGGCGAGCCCTGGAACTCGTTCATGTTCTTCCAGGACCCCGACGGCAACGGATGGGTGGTCCAGGAGGCGCCGACGCCCCTCTCGGAGCGCCGCCACCTCCCGTGACGGCCACGTCGGTGGTCCGGACTACGACGCGTCGACGAGAATGATCAGGACGTTGCCGGCCCTCTTGTGGTGGAAGAAGTCGAAGAAGTCGTCGTCATCGTCGTCGTCGCAGTGGTGGTGGCGGTCGTGGTGGCGACCGTCGTATCCGTTCCTCCAGTCGGAGCAGCCGCGATCGCTCCCCATGTCGCTCGAGGCGAATGCCACGGTTGCCGGCATCACGCCAAGTGCGAGTCCTGCGGCCGCTGCCGAGATACCAGCAACGATCCTTCGGCGCATTCTCATGCACCTCCCAGCGTTTGTCGCCAATCAGACATTCAGCCCTAATTCACCCTCCTCCTTTCTCGGGTCAGCTGTCAAAACACGTCCGGGCCGACGGTCGAAGACGCGATCCGCTCCCGCACCCCGCGGCCCCCGCTCGGAGGGCCATGCCTCCCGCTCGCCTTTCGGATCATGCCGGCCTGGCCATACTGTCCGGATGGATGCACAGGCCAGGGAGGATGCCCGACGGTGGCTGGAGGAGGACGGCGTAACGCAGGTTGGCGACGACGAGTGGATCGACAACGAAATTCCGGAGAGACTGCTCACCGCCCACGACGTCGCGCAGTCCTGGGCAGGACTGGCCTTCACCGACGAGCGCCTGGACACCGCCGGGCAGCTGCGGTTGGCCTTCGCGCTGCTGGATCTACTCGACGAGTACTGGGTGACCTGCGAGATCCGCTTCGCCGACCGGGGCCCGGACGGCCCCCTACCGCCTGAGGTCCTCTGGGACGGCTATCGACGGCGTCTGGAAGCGCCCCAGGTGGCCGACGCCGTGACCTATTCACTGTGGGTCGACTGGTTCGAGGACCGGAATACTTCTGCGACCGCCTTTGCCGAAGTGCTCGGGCACGACGTCCACCACCTGCTGACCGGGACCCCGGATGCGCTGCTTCGCCGAGCTCGCCGGGTCCTGGAGTGCTCGGGTCCGGTCCCCTGGTCGGCGAAGGAGACTGCGTATGGCATCGCCGCTCGCATCCCCGCGCTGCACCCGGCGCTCTTCAAGGGCCTGCTGAGCAGTTACCACGACTTCTACGGTGACCTCGAACCGTCCGCCGCGTTGGACCTCCTTGCCGAACTGGACCTCCCGGCAGACACCGTGCACCTCGCGGAACTGCGCACCGTACTCACCGCGGGACACAAGAACCACTGTCAAAGCCCCCATGCGTGGGACGAAGCTCTGCGGACCGGTCCATAGGTCGTCCTCTCTGTGGATGGTTGACTGCGGTGGCCGTGGAACGACCGTGGTTCGTGCGGCGGCTACGACCGGGTGCCGGAGCGCCCCGACAAGCGGGTGGACAGCACCTGACCCAGCGCCAGCACGCTCAGGCCGAACATCAGGATGCCCAGGGGGACATGGAGCGACGGCATGTGCGCGATGCCCAGCACCACCTGCACCGAAGCGAGTACGAGGAAGCCGGACGCGTACAGGATGGGGCGGGGCGCGCCGCCGCCCGGCCGCCACGCCAGGATCGCGGCGAGCACGTACAACATCGATGCGCCGTACATCACGCGCGCTCCGGCGCTGTGCAGTACCCCGCCGTAGGACGAGGACAGCAGCAGTCCGGCGGTGACCGCCTGGAAGAAGATGGCCAAGGTCTGCAGGGCGATCGCAACCTGCAGGAACGTGAGGCTGCTCTGTTCTGCCGTCGTCCGTGTGGCCATGACGCGGTCCCCTCTTCTGCCTCGCGGCGGTGGATCCGTAGTGTCTCGGCAGTCCGACGACGTGGGCCCGCGAAATGTGAGGCGAAGCGCCGACCTCACAGTCCGGTGCGGTGTTTCGTCGAAGTGTCGAGAGCGGAAGCGGACGAGGAACCAGGGAGCGGTCGCAACCATGAGCACCCCATCCGAGCCAGGGCATGACCGGACCGAGCCCGGACTGAGCGCGATCGTCGGCGAGCGGCGCCAGCTGATCAATCTCGCCTACCGGCTGCTCGGTTCGCTGGCCGAGGCCGAGGACGCCGTGCAGGAGACCTACGCCCGCTGGTACGCGATGTCGCGGCCACAGCAGGAGGCCATCGAGTCGCCCGGCGCCTGGCTGACGACGGTGGCCGGCCGCATCTGCCTGGACATGCTCGGCTCGGCGCGGGTCCGGCGCGAGCGCTACGTCGGCGAATGGATACCCGAACCGCTGCCCGACCGTACGGAGTGGTTCAGCGGGCGGGCGGGCGGCGGCAGGGCCGAGCCGGCCGACCCCGCCGACCGGGTCACCCTGGACGAGTCGGTGAACATGGCCTTCCTCGTCGTACTGGAGTCGATGACGCCGGCCGAACGCGTGGCGTTCATCCTGCACGACGTCTTCCGGTACCCCTTCGCCGAGGTCGCCGAGATCGTCGGCCGGACGCCCGCGGCCTGCCGGCAGCTCGCGTCCTCGGCCCGTCGACGTATTCGCGCCGCGCAGGCTCCGGCGGTTCCGACGGCCGGGCAGGCCGGTCTGGTGCGGCATTTCAAGGAGGCGTGGGAGGCCAGGGACATCGAGGCCCTCGTCGACCTCCTCGACCCCGACGCCACGATGATCGCCGACGGCGGCGGCCTGGTCGGCACCGTCCTCCGCCCGGTCGAGGGCAGCGAGCGCATCGCCCGGTACCTGATCCACATCGCGGGCAAAGCCCCTGGGCTGACGCTCCTGGAGCGGACGGTCAACGGCCGGCCCGGCCTGGTCGCCCAGCACGCCGGCGTCACCGTGACCGTGGCAGCGTTCAGCCTCACCGGCGGCCGCATCGCTCGCATCTGGGCGGTCCGCAACCCGGAGAAACTCCGTCCGTGGACCGAGAACGGACAGAGCTGACCCGGCGCCATGAATAACTGATGCGGCGAGATGAAGCGCGAGGACGGCACGGACAGGGCCCGACCCGGAGGGCCGTGGACAGCATGTACGACGCCATCGATTCGGCGCCGGACGGCCCACGGACGGCCCAGGGCCGGTGAGAAGCCGTAGGGCCGACGGTTCGCGACCGTCGGCCCTACGGGTCGTCTCGGCGGGACACCCGCCCTGACCTGTGCTTACAGCACCGGCAGGTTCTTCCGCAGCTCGAAGGCCGTGACCTCGCTGCGGTACTCCTCCCACTCCTGCTTCTTGTTGCGCAGGAAGAAGTCGAAGACATGCTCCCCGAGCGTCTCGGCGACCAGCTCGCTCCGCTCCATCAGCGCGATCGCCTCGCCCAGGTTCTGCGGCAGCGGCTCGATGCCCATCGCGCGCCGCTCGGCGTCCGACAGGGCCCAGACGTCGTCGTCGGCGCCGGCGGGGAGTTCGTAACCCTCCTCGATGCCCTTGAGGCCCGCGGCGAGCAGCACCGCATACGTGAGGTAGGGGTTCGCGCCGGAGTCGATGGAGCGGACCTCGACACGCGAGGAGCCCGTCTTGCCCGGCTTGTACATCGGGACGCGGATCAGCGCCGAGCGGTTGTTGTGGCCCCAGCAGATGTACGAGGGGGCCTCGCCGCCCGAGCCGGCGGTGCGGGCCGAGCCGCCCCAGATGCGCTTGTAGGAGTTGACCCACTGGTTGGTGACGGCCGAGATCTCCGCGGCGTGCTTGAGGAGACCGGCGATGAAGGAACGCCCCACCTTGGAGAGCTGGTACTCCGCGCCCGACTCGTAGAACGCGTTCCGGTCGCCCTCGAACAGGGACAGGTGCGTGTGCATCCCGGAGCCGGGGTGCTCGGAGAAGGGCTTCGGCATGAAGGTCGCCTGGACGCCCTGCTCCAGCGCGACCTGCTTCATGACCAGGCGGAACGTCATGATGTTGTCGGCGGTCGACAGCGCGTCCGCGTACCGCAGATCGATCTCCTGCTGGCCGGGCGCGCCCTCGTGGTGGCTGAACTCGACCGAGATGCCCATGGATTCGAGCATCGTGATGGCCTGGCGGCGGAAGTCCATCCCGACGTTCTGCGGAGTGTGGTCGAAGTAGCCGGAGTTGTCCGCGGGCGTGGGGCGGGTGCCGTCCAGCGGCCGGTCCTTCAGCAGGAAGAACTCGATCTCGGGGTGGGTGTAGAAGGTGAAGCCCAGGTCCGAGGTCCTGGCCAGGATGCGCTTGAGCACGAAGCGCGGGTCCGCGAAGGACGGGGAGCCGTCGGGCATGAGGATGTCGCAGAACATCCGGGCGGTGCCGGGGGCCTCCGCACGCCAGGGCAGGATCTGGAAGGTGCCCGGGTCCGGCTTGGCGATCATGTCGGACTCGTAGACCCGCGCGAAGCCCTCGATCGCGGAACCGTCGAAGCCGATGCCCTCGTCAAACGCCTGCTCGAGCTCGGCCGGGGCCACCGCCACCGACTTGAGGAAGCCGAGCACGTCGGTGAACCACAGGCGCACGAACCGGATGTCGCGCTCCTCGAGCGTGCGGAGCACAAATTCCTGCTGCTTGTCCATAAGCCACATCCTTGCAGTTCAGACGGCCTGTGCACCACCGCCAGGGCGTAGGGAGGATCTTCAGTATCACGACCCGGGGTTTCGCCCAGATTACGCACCCCGTATGACATGCGGCACGCCCCCGCCACTACCATCAGCGCCCATGGGGGGCCCGCGGCACAAGCGCATCGTGCGCATCGCGCGTCCCACGGCGCTGGTGAGTGCCGTGGCGACGCTCCTCACCGCGCTCTTCATCTGTCTTGACGGCCGGGCGGACGCCCGTACGGATGGGGACCAGGGCCATGCCGGCGCCCGTCCGGGTATCACGGTCGCTGCCTCCGCCCCGGCCCGGGCCGAGTACATCTGTCCGCACGACCGTGGCGACTGCGGCCTCTTCCCGCATCTCGGTCCGGCCGTGCTCACCGCGCCGCCGGTGGACGGACCCGTGGACAGCGCCGCGCCGCCGCCCTCCCCCGCTCAGGCACACCGAGCCGCTCCGGCGCCCCGCACCGGAGCGCATCCCCGCGCCCCGGATCTCCACGTCCTTCAGGTGCTGCGGACGTAGCAGGACCGCACCGCACCCGCACCGCACGCACCGCACGCACGCACCACGTCGCACCGCGTCGCACCTCGCACCTCGCACCTCGCACCTCGCACCGCGAGCGACGCAACGACGTATCGACGTATCGACACCGCGCAGAAGAAGGACGAAGACCCATGGCCACCAAGACCAGCAGCAACGACCGCCGGGCCCGCATAGAGGAGATGCGCCGCGCCGACCAGGCCCGCGAGCGCCGCAACCGCATCATCACCATCGCGATCAGTGCCGTCGTGGTCGCCGGGCTCGTCACCTTCGGTACGTACGTACTGAACAAGCAGTCCGAGAAGAAGGAGCAGACGGAGGCCGCCGCCAAGGCGCCCGTCAAGGACGAGAAGTCCTGGGACGCGAAGAAGCTCGGCCGCAAGCACGTCCCCCCGGCGTCGTACCCGATGAAGCCGCCGGTCGGCGGTGACCACCACCAGGTGTGGATGAACTGCGAGGGCGATGTCTACGAGAAGGCGATCCCCGACGTGAACGCCGTGCACTCGCTCGAGCACGGCGCGGTGTGGGTCACCTACAACGACAAGGCCCCGGCCGGCGATGTGCAGAAGCTGAAGGACAAGGTCGGCAAGACCCCGTACTCGCTGATGAGCCCGGTGAAGGACCAGGCCGGGGCGATCATGCTCAGCGCCTGGGGCAAGCAGGTCACCGTGGACGGCGCCGACGACCCGCGGGTGGACCAGTTCTTCACCAAGTACGTCCAGGGTCCGCAGACGCCGGAGCCGGGTGCCGCGTGCACGGGCGGGCTGAGCTCGTGACCCTCAGGCTGACCCGTACGCACTGGGCCTCGATCACGGCGGTCGTGCTGGCCCTGCTGTTCGCGGGCGCGGCCACGGTCGCGTCCGCGGGCGCCGACGGAGGTACGACGACGGCGGCGACGGTACCGACGGCGGACTCCGCGGAGGCGGGCTTCGCCCGCGACATGGCGGTCCATCACCAGCAGGCGGTGGAGATGTCCTTCATCGTCCGCGACCGTACGCAGGACGAGGAGGTACGCCGGCTCGCGTACGACATCGCCAACACGCAGGCCAACCAGCGGGGCATGCTGCTGGGCTGGCTGGATCTGTGGGGGCTGCCGAAGGTGGAGTCGGGGACCGAGCCGATGGCCTGGATGTCGTCAGCCCACGCAGGTCACGGCGGTCACAGCGGGCACGACGGGCAGAGTGGCCACGGCGGGCACGAGGCGCGTGACGGTTCGCTGATGCCCGGCATGGCCACGAGGGCCGAACTGGACCAGCTCGCCGGGGCGAGCGGCAAGCAGGCCGAGATCCTCTATCTGCAGCTGATGACCGACCACCACAAGGGCGGCGTCACGATGGCGCAGGGCTGTGCCGACCTCTGCACGGTGGAGACGGAGAGGTCCCTCGCCCAGGGCATGGTCGACGCCCAGCAGTCCGAGCTGGCCCTGATGTCCGACCTGCTGAAGAAGCGGGGCGCTGCGCCCCGCGGCTGACAGGCCCCAGGTCTCCGCCCGCCCCGGGCCGCCGCACCGTCCGGGGCGGGCGGACCGTCCGGGGTGGGCGGACCGTCCGGGGCGGGCGGAGCGCCGCGTACGGCGGCCGCCCGTCGCGGTCGGTCGTCCCGTCGGGCGCCTCGTCGACGTCGGCGGTAACGTCGAAGACGGCCTTCTGTCGGGGGCCACGGCGAGCCGGGCCATCGGCAGGCTCTTCTCCGCCCGTTCGGGCAACCTTCGGGCTACCACGGGTGACGTCGGGGGACAACGGTCGTCGCGTGGGCCGCACTCAGGAGGTACGAACTCCATGACCACCGCCAAGGACATCATGCATGCCGGGGCCCAGTGGATCCCCGCGCACGAGACGCTCGACCGCGCCGCGCAGCTGATGCGCGAACTGAATGTGGGCGCATTGCCCATCGCCGACGCCGACGAACGGCTCTGCGGCATTCTCACGGACCGTGACATCGTCGTCGGCTGTGTGGCGATGGGCCATGATCCGTCGCGGATCACGGCCGGAGACATGGCCAAGGGCACTCCGCGCTGGATCGACGCGAACGCGGATGTGGAGGAGGTGCTGCACGAGATGCAGGACCACCAGATCCGCCGGCTGCCCGTGATCGAGAACAAACGGCTGGTCGGGATGATCAGCGAGGCCGATCTGGCCCAGCATCTGCCGGAGGACCAGATCGCGTCGTTCGTCGAGCAGGTGTACGCACGGGGCTGACCTGCGCCCGGTCATCCTTCATCCGCCCCTGATCCCGGTCCCGGTCCCAGTCCTGATCCTGGTCCCGGTCCCGGTCCTGATCCAGATCCAGCACCGCCCGGGCCACCGCGTCCGGGCGGTCCAGCATCATCAGATGGCCCGACGGTTCGACGGACTCGAAACGGGCGTCGCCGAGCCGCCGGGCCAGCGCGCGCTGCCGCTCCAGCCAACCCGGGGCGAACCGCCCGCGGCGCCCGTCGTACGCCGCGAGGACGGTCACCGGCGCCCCGTCCGGGAGCGGGAACCGCTCGCGCAGGGCGAGCAGTTCGGCGGCGACCGCGCGGTAGTGGGTGTTCTCCAGCAGGGCTCCCTGCAGCACCCGCGCGGTGCCGTAGCAGCGGCGTACGAGCGCGGCGGGAGCCGGGTCACCGCCGCTCGCGCGGGAGAGCCGGACCGTGGCGCGCCGGGTGAGGGGGCCGAGTGCGGCGGGCGCACCCACGGCGGTCAGTGCCGTACCGACGCCGCGCGCGACGGCCGTACGGACGGCGGGGGCGGCGGGTACTCGCGCGTGCTCCTCGATGCTGGAGTCGACGAGGACGATGCCGGACGTACGGGCCGGGTGGAGGCGGGCGAAGGCTTCGGCGTGGAATCCGGCGATGGAGTGGCCGACGACGGTGGCGGGCCGGCCGCCGAGTCCGAGCGCGTCGAGGAGCGCGGCGATGCGGTGGGCCTCGCCGGTGGCGGACGGGGGCACAAGGGCCGGTCCGCTCAGTCCGTGGCCGGGGCGGTCGAAGCGGACGACGGTGCGGTGCGGTGCGAGCAGGGGGACGACGGGGTCCCAGTCGAACCAGCTCATGGCCAGGCCGGCGCTCAGGACGCAGACGGGGCCGCTGCCTTCGACGACGACGTGGTGCGGGACGCCGCCGATCCGTACGAAGCTCACCTTGCGTGTCTCCCCTCCCGCGCCACGGACAGCGCGAGTACTGCCGGCCACCCTGCCACGAGCAGCACCTGGACGCGCTGACCGGCGCGGAGCGCCCAGCTGCCGCGGCCCGCCTCGCCAGGAGGAGTTCGAGCACCCAGGCGGCGTACGCGGCGGCGCCCAGCGCGATCAGCAGGGCGACAATGCTGGACTTTCCGAATGATTCAGAAATGATTCGGACATGATGGCCCCGCATGCGCACTGATGCGCATTCGTTGAATGTCGCAGGTGTCGTTAGATGCCGTTACGTGTCGATACGATCCATCTACCCGGACTGTATACCCGGTAGGGGTAAGGTGCCTCGTATGACGAACGACCCGAGGGCCCCGTACGGACGGCACCTACTGCCGTCCGCGGCCCTGCTGTTCGGGATATCCGCGCGGCCGCTCTGAGCGGCGGCCACGGCACCGGCAGGGGAGCGAGGGGCCGCCCGCCGCTGTCTGTACGGCCGATTCCGCCACCCCGCCGGACGATGCTCGTCGCCTCGTCGGTGCTGCGCCAGGAGGAGCGCGTCCGGCCGTCCCGTCCTGCCCGGACGCGGTGGCAGACGCACGCCTTCACCTGCCTTCACCCCACAACGAGGTGCACACAAGCCATGCGCATGGATCACACCAGTCAGACCTCCCGCACGCGTCGCTCCGTGCTCGGCGTCGGGATCGCCGCAGTCGGCTCCGGGCTGCTCGCCGCCTGTTCGAGCGGCGGAAGGGTGCACCACGGCAGCCCTGGCGCGCCCGCGGCGAACACCCCCGACGGCTTCGTCGCACCGAGCGACAGTGAGGTCGACGCGGCGCATCCGGAGCCGGTGGGACCGCTCCGCAAGCACACGTTCACCGCCACCCCCACCGCGGTCGAGCTGGGCGCAGGACGCACCTTCAGATCCTGGACGTACCAGGGCCTGCTGCCCGGCCGGGAGGTACGGATCACCGCGGGTGACACCCTGTCGCTCACCCTCGCCAACCATCTGCCGGTGGCGACCACGGTGCACTGGCACGGCATCGCCATCCGCAACGACATGGACGGCGTGCCGGGGGTGACACAGCGGCCGGTCAAGCCGGGCGAGACGTTCGACTACCGCTTCGCCGTGCCGCATGCGGGCACGTACTGGTTCCATCCCCACATGGGCGTGCAGCTCGACCGCGGGATGTATGCGCCGCTGATCGTGGACGACCCGCGGGAGCCGCTCGAGTACGACCACGAGTGGATCGTCGTCCTGGACGACTGGATCGACGGGGTGGACGGCTCGACCCCGGACGACGTCCTCGCCCAGCTCCGCAACGGCAAGCCCGCCATGGGCCACGGCGGGGGGCACGACGGCCAAGAGGACGACGGCCACGAACATGACAGGCCCGACGGGCCGCTGGGCGCCGGCGGCGGGGCACTGGCGTCGGCGTCGGCACAGGACGGGAAAGCCGGCAGGGAAACGGGCGGAAGCACCGACGGGAAGGCCCCGTCACCGTCGCCGTACCGCGGGAAGGGCCCGCGGCGGCTGATGACGGGCGCCCACAGCGAGCTGCTCGGCGGCCACGCGGGCGACGTGGCCTACCCGTACTACCTGATCAACGGGCGCACCGCGGACGACCCCACCCAGTTCAAGGCCAAGCCCGGCGACCGGATCCGGCTGCGGATCATCAACGCCGGCGGCGAATCGGCCTTCCGGGTGGCGCTCGGCGGCCACGAGCTCACGGTCACCCACACCGACGGCTATCCCGTCCGGCACCACCGGACCGACGCGCTCGTCATCGGCATGGCCGAGCGTTACGACGTGATGGTCACCGCGAAGTCCGGGGTCTTTCCGCTCGTCGCGCTCGCCGAGGGCAAGAAGGGCCGGGCGATGGCGGTCCTGCGCACGGGCAGCGGGGCGGTCCCCCCGCCGTCCGCGCACCCCGCGGAGCTGGACCGCGAGGTGCTGGTCTCCGCCCGCCGACTCGTGCCGGACGAGTCGGTCGCGATGTCCCACCGCAGGTACGACCGCCTGATCAAGATCACGCTGACCGGCAGCATGAAGAAGTACGACTGGGGCATCGACCACAGGCCCTACGACCCGGACGTGCTCCACACGGTCGAACACGGCGAGCGGGTGCGGCTCGTGGTCATCAACGCCACCGACATGTGGCACCCCGTACATCTGCACGGCCACACCTACACCCTGGCCGGCATCGACTCGCACGGCGCGCGCAAGGACACGTCGATCCTGCTGCCGCACCACAAAATGGTCGCTGACTTCGACGCGGACAATCCGGGCCTGTGGATGCTGCACTGCCACAACATCTACCACTCGGAGTCCGGGATGATGACGACCATCGGCTACCGCAGGTAGCTCTCCGGAGTCAGCACTCCGGGCAGCACGCCCGATGGGCCCGGATTCCGCCCCGCTCCCGCACCGCCGGAGCGCAGGAGTGGGGCGGCCCACACTTCCGCACCGGGACATTGCGTCAGAGAGACGATTACACTGGGCGCGTGCCTCAACTTCGCCTCGCTCTGAATCAGATCGACTCGACCGTCGGCGATCTCGCCGGCAACGCCGAGTCGATCGTGCACTGGACCCGGCACGCCGCCGAGCAGGGGGCGCACCTCGTCGCGTTCCCCGAGATGGTGCTGACCGGCTACCCCGTGGAGGACCTGGCCCTGCGGTCGTCCTTCGTGGATGCGTCCCGGGCCGCCCTGCGGGCACTCGCCGCGCGCCTCGCCGACGAGGGTTTCGGGGAGATCCCCGTGATCGTCGGCTATCTGGACCGTTCCGAGAAGGCCCAGCCGCGGTACGGCCAGCCCGCGGGCTCCCCGCAGAACGCCGGGGCCGTGCTGCACCGCGGACGCGTCGTGCTGAGCTTCGCCAAGCACCACCTGCCCAACTACGGCGTCTTCGACGAGTTCCGCTACTTCGTGCCGGGCGACAACATGCCGGTCGTCCGTGTCCACGGCATCGACGTCGCACTCGCCATCTGCGAGGACCTCTGGCAGGACGGCGGCCGCGTCCCGGCCGCCCGGTCCGCCGAGGCCGGGCTGCTGATCTCGATCAACGCCTCCCCGTACGAGCAGGACAAGGACGACACCCGTCTGGAGCTGGTCCGCAAGCGTGCCCAGGAGGCAGGCTGCACGACCGCCTATCTGGCGATGATCGGGGGTCAGGACGAGCTCGTCTTCGACGGCGACTCGATCGTCGTCGACAAGGACGGCGAAGTCATCGCCCGCGCCCCGCAGTTCTCCGAAGGCAGCGTGATCCTCGACCTCGACCTGCCGGCCGCGTCCCCCGTGCCACCGATGGGCGTCGTGGACGACGGCCTCGCCATCGAGCGGGTCGTCATCTCCGAGGAGCCGCTCCCTGCGTACGAGCCGGAGCTGACGGGCGGTTACGCCGGGCGCCTCGACGACGACGAGGAGGTGTACTCCGCGCTGGTCGTGGGCCTGCGCGCGTACGCCGCCAAGAACGGCTTCCGGTCCGTCCTGATCGGCCTCTCCGGCGGCATCGACTCCGCGCTCGTCGCCGCGATCGCCTGCGACGCGCTCGGTGCGGAGAACGTGTACGGCATCTCCATGCCGTCCAAGTACTCCTCGGACCACTCCAGGGGCGACGCGGCCGAGCTCGCCCGCCGCACCGGTCTGAACTTCCGCACCGTGTCGATCGAGCCGATGTTCGACGCGTACATGTCGTCGCTCGGCCTCACGGGGCTCGCGGAGGAGAACCTCCAGTCGCGGCTGCGCGGCACGATGCTCATGGCGGTCTCCAACCAGGAGGGCCACATCGTGCTCGCGCCGGGCAACAAGTCCGAGCTGGCGGTGGGCTATTCGACGCTGTACGGCGACTCGGTCGGCGCGTACGGCCCGATCAAGGACGTCTACAAGACCTCGATCTTCCGGCTGGCGAAGTGGCGCAACCGGGCGGCCGAGGAGCGCGGCCAGACCCCGCCGATCCCGGAGAACTCGATCGTCAAGCCGCCGAGCGCCGAACTGCGCCCGGACCAGGTCGACACCGACTCCCTCCCGGACTACGACGTCCTCGACCGGATCCTGGGGCTGTACGTCGACCGCGACCAGGGCAAGGACGCGATCGTGGCGGCCGGTTACGACGAGGAGCTGGTCGCGAGGATCCTGCGGCTCGTCGACACGGCCGAGTACAAGCGCCGCCAGTACCCGCCGGGCACCAAGATCTCGACGAAGGTCTTCGGCAAGGACCGGCGCCTGCCGATCACGAACCGCTGGCGCGAGACGACGACGCACTGACCTGCTGGTCCACCACCGTGAGGGGGCTTCCCGCGACGACGCGGGAGGTCCCCTTCGCCGTGCGGTCCAGCAGGCCTGCGGTCGCCGCGACGGCCAGGCCGACGACGGCGAGGGCCGCGCCGACGAGGGCCGGCGACGTCCAGCCCCAGCCGGCGGCGATCGCGACGCCGCCGAGCCAGGCCCCGCCCGCGTTGGCGAGGTTGAAGGCGGAGTGGTTGGAGGCGGACGCCAGGGTGGGCGCGTCCTGGGCCTTGCGCATGACCAGCATCTGGAGCGGTGTGGTCGTCATGAAGCCGACCGCGCCCAGGACGACCACGGTCACGAGGGCCGCCCACGGGATGTGCACGGTGAACGGGATGTGCACGGTGAAGCGGAAGGCGACCAGGACCAGGGCGAGGGCGGCGAGCGAGCCGTACAGGGTGGGGCGCAGCGCCCGGTCGGTCAGGGGTCCGGCGGCGAGCGCGCCGAGCGTCATGCCGATGCCGAACAGGGCGAGGACGAGCGTGACGGAGGACTCGCCGAGGCCCATCACCTCGGTGGTCATCGACGCCAGGTAGGAGTAGACGGCGAAGACGCCCGCGAAGCCGAACACGGCGGTGAGCAGTCCGAGGAGGACCTGCCGGTTGCCGAGGGCGCGCAGCTCCCGGCCGAGGCTCTGGTGGGCCTCGACGGGTACGTACGGGACGAGCCGCGCGAGTGCGGCCATGGCGACCAGACCGATCGCCGTCACGACGAGGAACGTGGCGCGCCAGCCGAGGTGCTGGCCCAGAAGGGTGGCGGCGGGTACGCCGACGATGTTCGCTACGGTGAGGCCGAGGAACATCGTGGCCACCGCCCGCGCCTGCCGCCCCTCGGCGACGAGCCGGGCGGCGACGACCGCACCGACCCCGAAGAACGCGCCGTGCGGCAGCCCCGCGAGGACGCGGCCCGCGAGGAGCGTGCCGAAGCCGGGTGCGAGCGCGGAGGCGAGGTTGCCGACCGTGAACAGCGCCATCAGCAGCACGAGCATCCGTTTGCGGGGCACGCGCGAGCCGAAGGCGGTGAGCAGCGGGGCACCGATGACTACCCCGATCGCGTACGCGGAGACGAGGTACCCGGCGGTGGGGACGGAGGTGCCGAGATCGCCGGCGACGTTGGGGAGCAGGCCCATCATCACGAATTCGGTGGTGCCGATGCCGAAGGCGGAGACGGCGAGTGCGAGCAGCGCCAGGGGCATGGAGAGAGCCTTTCCGATTAGTTCTCCTACGGAACAAAGACTCTCAGATGGATTGTTCCTGCACGTGAACGGGTGGTTGCGAAGGGATTTTCCCACCCGCCCCTCCCTGCTGACCTTCCCACTGCTCTTCCCGCTGCCCTTCCCACTGCGTCGATCGGCGGGGTGGGGAAAGGTCAGAGCCTGACGCGCGCCGCGATCGGGAGATGGTCGCTGGCCGTACGCGGAAGGGTCCAGGAGGAGACCGGCTCGACGCCCTTGACCATGATCTGGTCGATCCGCGCCATCGGGAACGACGCCGGCCAGCTGAAGCCGAAGCCGTCCCCCGCCGCACCCTGCGTCGAGCGCATCTGGGAGGTCACAGCGTTCAGGGAGCGGTCGTTCATCGTGCCGTTGAGGTCGCCGAGCAGGATCACCCTGCGCACCGCATCATGCGCGATCGCCTCCCCCAGCGCGTCCGCGCTGTCGTCCCGCTGGTTCGCGGTGAACCCCGCGTTCAGCTTCACCCGCACCGAGGGCAGGTGGGCCACGTACACCGCCACCTCGCCCGTCGGCGTCGTCACCGTCGAACGCATCGCACGGATCCAGCCGAGCCGGATGTCGACGTCCCGGGTGTCGCTCATCGGGTACTTGCTCCACAGCCCGACCGTGCCCTGCACGGAGTGGTAGCGGTAGACCGACGCGAGCGCCTTCTCGTACGCCGGGACCGCGTCCGCCTTGAGCTCCTCCAGCGCGACGACGTCCGCCCCGGACTCCGCCACCTGGCGCGCGGTGCCCTCCGGGTCGGTGTTGTCGGCGTTCACATTGTGCGTGGCGACCGTGAGGTCTCCCCCGCTGCCCGACTTGTCCGTCAGCAGTCCGCCGAAGAGATTCAGCCACACCACCGTCGGCACCAGCACCGCGATCAGCGCCGTCGCGGACCGCCGCATCAGCGCGCACACCAGCAGCACCGGAACGAAGACGCCCAGCCAGGGGAGAAACGTCTCCGTCAGGCTGCCCAGGTTGCCCACCCTGTTCGGGATCTGCGCATGGAAGATCATCAGCAGTGCGAGGAGCACGGCGCAGATCGCCAGCAGGATGCCGCGCCGCCAGATCCCCGTGTCGCCGCGCCAGCGGTCGAGCATCGCCCGGACCCGGGATCCGGGACGGGGGTCCTCCCCGCCGTCGTTCCCCGTCTCCGTCATGTATGCCTGGCGCATCCCGTTGTCCTCACTGCCTTGCTGACTTGCTGCCTTGCTGACGTACCGCTCGGCCCGCACGTCGGTGCCCGCCCCGACCCTAGGGGATGACCGACGGCTTGCGGCCGTACGGTCACGAGGACGACCTGGCGGCGCGGCGGGTTCCGATCAAGGACGGCAGCACGCCGCCTGTGACAGAACGCGCATATTGCACGTCACGGGGGACGTCACGGGGGACGTCACGGGCCGCACGTCAGGAGACCGCCGGTGGCGGCGGACGCAGCCCCTCCAGCGTCACCGAGACGATGCGCTCCGCCAGATCGTCGGCGAGCGGGGCGTCGGGCCGCATCACGGCGCGTACGAGCATGGGGCCGACGACGAGGTCGTTGATCAGGTCGATGTCGACGTCGCCGCGGATCTCCCCGTGCGCGATCCCGCGCCGCAGAATCTCCAGCACGGTCACGCGCCGGGGATCGATCACGGTCGCAACGTACGCCGCCCACAGCTTGGGGTGGCTCTTCATCTGTGCCACGACGTTGTGCAGAAGCGCGGAGGAGCGCTGCGCGAGACCGCGCACGCGCACGGACTCCAGCATCACGACGAGGTCGTCGCGGGCGGATGTGCCGGGCAGTTCGGGGTCCGGGGGCTCGATGTCGCGGAGGACCTCGACGAAGAGCTCCTCCTTGTCGCTCCAGCGCCGGTAGATGGTGGCCTTGCCGACCCCCGCCGTGCGGGCGATGCGCTCGATGGAGATCTCGCCGAGCGGTACGCCCTCCTCGAGGAGGGTCACCACGGCGGCGCGGATCGCCCGTTCGGCCGCCTCGCTGCGGGGGCGGCCACGCCGTGCCGCTCCACCCACGGTTGCAGCCCTCACCCCCGGCCCGCCCCCGCCTCCGACCGTTCCGCCGCCTCCCCCGGCGCATGCGGCGGCACCTCCAACTCCGGACGGACGCGCCCCGGAAGGTACCGGGCCACGACCAGGGCCCCCACGACTGTCACTGTCGCCGCCGCCAGCGACGCGAGGTGCATGGCGACGATGAAGGCGTGGTACGCGGGCCCGATCAGGACATCTCCGGACGGCCCGAGCTTCTCCACGACACTCAGCGTGGCCTCGAGAGACTCCCCCGCCGCGCCCTTGGCCTCGGCCGGCACGGCCGCCGTCGCGTCGAGGGTCGGCTCGATGCCGGTCCGGTACGTCGCGGACAGGATCGAGCCGAGCACCGCCACTCCCAGCGCACCGCCGATCTGCCGGAACGTGTTGTTGATCGCGGAGGCCACGCCCGCCTTCTCCCGTGGCAGCGCCTGCATCACCGTGGTCGTGACCGGTGACATCACATGTCCCATGCCGGCGCCCTGGACGAAGAAGGCGATCTCGATCGCCCACAGCGGTGTCGAGGTGTCGAAGAAGGCGAACGAGGCGAGCCCCGTGGCGATCATCAGCATTCCGGCCGTGCAGGTCGCCTTGGCTCCGAACCGGCCGACGGCCAGCCGGGCACGTGGTGCGAACGCCGACTGGGCCACCGCGAGCGGCAGGACCAGCAGTCCTGCCTCCAGCGGGCTGTGGCCGCGCACGGTCTGCAGATAGAAGACGGAGAAGAAGGCCACGCCCATCATCGAGAGGAAGGCGAGCGCAGTCGCGGTGATCGCGGCGGAGAACGCGGGGTTCCTGAAGTACGAGAAGTCGAGGGCCGGATGGTCGATGCGCAGCTCGTACAGCACGAAGGCCGTCAGCACGGCCAGTCCGCCGAGCAGGGGCAGCAGCACGGCCCGGTCGGTGAGGGAGGCGAGTTCGCCGCCGCGGATGATCCCGAACACCAGCAGGACGAGCCCGACGATGGACAGCAGCACGCCGACCGGGTCGATCCTCCCGGGGCCCGGGTCCCGGGAGTCGGGGATCAGCAGCAGCATCGCGGCGAAGCCGACGATCACCACGGGGACGTTGACCAGGAAGATCGACCCCCACCAGAAGTGCTCCAGCAGCAGTCCGCCGGTGAGCGGGCCCAGCGCGATGGCGATGCCCACGGCACCCGCCCAGATGCCGATGGCCTTCGGCTGCTCGTCCCGTTCGAACACATTCATCAGGACAGCGAGCGTGGCCGGCATGACGAACGCCGCGCCGACGCCCATCACCGCGCGGTACGCGATGAGTTCCGCCGACGACCCGGAGAACGCGGCGAGCGCCGAGCCGATGCCGAACACCACCATGCCGCAGAGCAGCGCCTTCTTGCGGCCCGTACGGTCACCGACCAGCCCCGCCGTGAAGAGCAGCGAAGCGAAGACGAGCGTGTAGGAGTTGATGGCCCATTCCAGCTCGGCCTGGGTGGCACCGAGACCCACGGGCGCGGGCGTGGCGATGGTCTTCACCGCGACGTTCAGGACCGAGTGGTCCAGCACCATGATGAGGACGGTGAACATCAGGACGCCGAGGATGGCCCAGCGGCGTCGGTGCACGGCTTCCGGTACACGGGGCGGGGCGGCTGGAGCGCCCGGTGGGATGGACATGGTCCCAGTACTTCCCGGAATTTCGATACGGGACCGTTTCGTATAGAAATATGACCGGGATGGCCCAAACATTGCAGGGGTGTGAACGGCACCACTTCACGCGACGGGCGCGAGGATGCCACCATGGATCCGGTCCGGGGACGCCGTAAGGGCGCCTCGAGATGACGAAGGAGCCGTTCACCATGACGCTTCAGGCTGCCCAGACGGGGCCCGCCGACAGCAGCAGCAAGGCGCTGTACGGCGGCAAGGGCACTCGCCGCATCACCGTCCACGACATCGCCGCCGCCAAGGAGCGGGGCGAGAAGTGGCCCATGCTCACCGCGTACGACGCCATGACGGCGTCCGTGTTCGACGAGGCCGGCATCCCGGTCATGCTCGTCGGCGACTCGATGGGCAACTGCCATCTCGGTTACGACACCACCGTGCCCGTCACGATGGACGAGATGACCCTGCTGTCCGCCGCCGTCGTACGGGGCACGAAGCGGGCCCTCGTCGTCGGCGACCTGCCCTTCGGCTCGTACCAGGAGGGCCCGGTCCAGGCCCTGCGCTCGGCGACCCGGCTGGTCAAGGAGGCCGGTGTCGGTGCCGTCAAGCTGGAGGGTGGGGAGCGCTCCCTGCCCCAGACCGAGATGCTGGTCCAGGCCGGCATCCCCGTCATGTCCCACCTGGGCCTGACCCCGCAGTCCGTCAACACGATGGGATACCGGGTCCAGGGCCGCAGCGACGAGGCCGCGCACCGGCTGATCCGCGACGCCAAGGCGGCGCAGGACGCGGGCGCGTTCGCCGTCGTGCTGGAGCTCGTACCGGCCGGACTGGCCGCCGAGGTCACCCGCTCGCTGCACATCCCGACCATCGGCATCGGCGCCGGCCCCGACACGGACGCACAGGTCCTCGTCTGGACCGACATGGCCGGGCTGACGGGCGGGAAGGTGCCGCGCTTCACCAAGCAGTACGCGAATCTCCGGCAGACGCTCGGCGACGCGGCGAAGGCTTTCGCGGACGATGTCGTCGGCGGGGCGTTCCCGGCCGAGGAGCACACCTTCCACTGACGCACCACGAGCTCACCGACGCACCACGGGCTCACCGTCGGAGCCGGAAGGCACCACAAGCCCGAAGGCGCCACAAGCCGTAAGGCACCAGGCAACACCGCCCGAGCCACTCCTGGCACCAACGACAGCCCGCCGATCTTCCCCCGTCGGCGGGCTGTCGGCGTCCCAAGAGGTCTCCGGCACCCGGGCGTAGCCTGAAACCGGACTCGGGATCCGCCTCTCTCCACCCGGAAGGTGGATGATCATGGCCGGAATCTTCTCCAAGAACTTCGACTCCGCCGACGAAACCCGTCCCTTCGAGGACGGCAAGGGAAGGGTCGAGGTGCTCACCACGGACCGCGGCCCCGTCGGCCGGGGCGTCTTCGAGCCGGGCTGGCAGTGGTCCAAGCACGTCAAGCCCATCGCCGGCACCGAGAGCTGCCAGGCCGCGCACGCCGGATACGTCATCAGCGGGCGGATGAAGATCGTCATGGACGACGGCGAGTCCGCGGAGGCGGGGCCCGGCGACTACATCGGCATCGCGCCCGGGCACGACGCCTGGGTCGTCGGTGACGAGCCCTGCGTCGTCGTCGACTGGGCGGGCTTCGGGGACTACGCCAAGCCGGCTGCGTAGGCCTCTCGTCAGCCCCTCTTCAGGCCACTTCTTCAGGCCCCTCCTCAGGTCTTCAGGCCACTTCTTCAGGCCCCTCCTCAGGCCCTTCGCAGGACCCTCTCACGCCCCGCGTCACGTCGTGTCGGTGCGGTTGTCCACAGGCTGTCGGCGGCTTGTCGGTGGTTTGTCGGTGGTGGCTGGCACCTTGTACGGCATGACGCGAAACGACAAGAACGCCGTCGAGGTACGAGGCCTCGTGAAGCACTACGGCGAGACGAAGGCCTTGGACGGCGTGGACCTCGACGTCCGCGAGGGCACGGTCCTCGGCGTCCTCGGCCCCAACGGGGCGGGCAAGACCACGCTCGTGCGCTGCCTGTCCACCCTCATCGCCCCGGACGCCGGACGCGCCACCGTCGCCGGGTTCGACGTGGTCAAGCAGCCCCGCCAGCTGCGCCGGACGATCGGCCTCACCGGGCAGTACGCCTCGGTGGACGAGAAGCTGTCCGGCTGGGAGAACCTGTACATGATCGGGCGGCTGCTCGATCTCTCCCGCAAGGACGCCCGCCGCCGGGCCGACGAACTGCTGGAGCGGTTCTCGCTCACGGAGGCGGGCAAGCGCCCGGCCTCGACGTACTCGGGCGGTATGCGGCGCCGCCTCGACCTGGCCGCCTCGATGATCGGGCAGCCCGCTGTGCTCTATCTGGACGAGCCGACGACCGGCCTCGACCCCCGCACGCGCAACGAGGTGTGGGACGAGGTCCAGCGGATGGTCGCCGAGGGCGTCACCGTCCTCCTCACCACGCAGTACATGGAAGAGGCCGAGCAACTGGCGAGCGCGCTGACGGTCATCGACCGCGGCCGGGTCATCGCCGAGGGCCGGATCGACGAGCTGAAGGCGAAGGTCGGCGGCCGGACACTGCGGATCCGGCCCGCCGACCCGGCGCAGCTCCCCTCGATGGCCGCAGCGGTCCGCGAGGCGGGCCTCGATGGGGTCTCGGGCGCGCAGGCCGTGCCCGACGAGGGCGTGCTGTACGTACCGATCCTCAGCGACGAGCAGTTGACCGCCGTGGTCGGCCTGCTGGGGACCCGCGGCTTCGCCATCGCCGACATCGGCACCGATCTGCCCAGCCTGGACGAGGTGTTCCTGGCCATCACCGGCCAGAAGTCGGCGTCCGTCAACGACACGATTCCCCAGGAGGTCGCGGCGTGAGCGCCACCACCGTCAGCCCCACCCCCACTCCCCGTCCCCACACGCTCGCCGACGAGGGCCGGATCGGCCTGCGCGGCAATCTGCGGCACATCGGCGCGCTCGTCCGCCGCAATCTGCTGTGGATCCGGCAGGACCCGGAGTCGATGTTCGACGCCGTGCTGATGCCGATCGTCTTCACGCTGCTGTTCGTGTTCGTGTTCGGCGGCGCGATCGCCGGCAAGGGCAACCAGCAGGAGTACGTCAACTATGTGGTGCCCGGCCTGATGGCGATGATGGGTATGAACATCGCGATGGGTGTCGGCACCGGCTTCAACCAGGACTTCCAGACGGGCGTCATGGACCGGTTCCGGTCCCTGCCCATCGCCCGGTCCTCCGTCCTGATCGCCAAGATCGTCGTCGAGATCGGCCGGATGCTCGTCGCCACGGCGATCCTTCTGACGGTCGGCTTCCTGCTCGGCCTGTCCGTGGCGGATGTCCCCGGGCTGCTCGCGGCCGTCGGTCTGTCGCTGGTCTTCGGCTCCTCGATCATGTGGATCTTCCTCACCATGGGCGTGACCATGAAGAACGCCCAGGCGATTCAGGGAATGGGCTTCCTCGTGCTGATGCCGCTGCAGTTCGGTTCCTCGATCTTCGCGCCGACGAACTCGATGCCGGGCTGGCTGCAAGCCTTCACGGACTACAACCCGCTGTCGTCGCTGGCCGACGCGGCCCGCGGACTGATGAACGGCGGCCCGGTCGCCAACGATGTGTGGGTGACGCTGATCTGGTCGGCGGTGATCACCGCGGTGATGGCTCCGGTCGCGATACGGAAGTTCCGTACGAAGTCCTGAGCCGGTCGAGATGGTCGCGTACGAGGGCGGCGGCCTGCTCCAGGGAGAGGCCGCCGCCCTCGGCGTACCGCGCGGCGAACTCGGCGTCGCCGAGGGCCGCGCGGACGACCCGCTCGGCGCGGGCGCGGCTCTCGCGCTCCACCGACATCGCCAGGACATGTCCGGCCGGGAGCACCTGCTCGTACGCACCGAGCAGCCGGGCCGCGTCATCTGCCGGCTCCCGGCCGAGACCGGCAAGCGCCTCGGCGGCGGTCACGAGATGGACGGCGGGCATATGCGGCGCGACCATCAGCGACAGCGGGGTCAGCGAGCTCTCCAGCGCCTGGTGGGCGTGGTCCAGGGCATCGCCGTAGCGGCCGTCCAGGCAGTCCAGCCAGGCGACACAGCCCCGCCGGAAACCCTCGAAGATCGCGAGGGTGGACGGGCGGAACTCCTCGGCCAGCAGGTCGAGTTGCTCCCGCGCCTCCGTGGTGCGGCCGGTGCGGCCGAGCTGCAGGCACAGGCAGAGACGGGCCGCGGGCACGACCTCACGGGCGGTGCCCTCGCCGACGCCGGCGAGCACGTCCCGGAGGATCGCCTCGGCCTCCTCGTCACGGCCGAGTTCGCCGACGACCCCGGCCAGCCTGGACCGCAGCAGCGGCACCTGGCTCTGGGCGCCGAGCCGCTCGGCACGGTCGATCGCGGCGGCGAAGTCCTCGGCGGCGAGCCGGAACTCGCCGCGCTTCTCGCGGGCCTCGCCCCGCGCCGACAGCGCCTCGGCGGCGCCCCACAGGTCGCCGAGCCGGTCGAAGATCTCCAGGCTGCGGTCCGCGTCACGGCTCGCGTCGCCCGCCCATGCGCCGCGGTTGGCGAGGAGGTTGGCGCGCATCTGCAGCGCGGCGGCGAGCGACCACTCGTCGCCGGACTCCTCGCAGCCGCGCACGGTCGCGTCGAGCACCTGAAGCAGCTGCTCGCCGTCCCCGGTCAGCATGATCGCGAAGATCCAGAGCGTGCCGGGGAAACGGCAGATCTGGGGGAGCCCGGGCCGGTAGACCTCGGTGACCCCGCGCAGCCATTCCAGGCGCTCGGGCGTCGTCCAGTCGTCCAGGCCGTGCTCCATGCTGACCATCGCGATCAGCCGCACGCCCCGCCGCGCCTCCTGGAGCAGCTCGGGCGCCAGCGGCGGGGAGGTGTCCGTGACGGGCGCGTCAAGCGGCGGCGCCGGCACGAGGGGCGGCGCGAACGGGTCGGGACCGAGGGCCGCGGCGGCCTGCGCCCAGTGCCGGGCGTCGGCCCGCAGATCCCGCATCTGCCAGTACCAGGCGAGGGAGAGGACCAGGCAGAGTGCCTCCTGCTCGTCCCGGGCGGCGACGGCCCGGCGCAGCGCGGTGCGAAGGTTGTCGTACTGCAGCTCCAGCCGCGCGACGGCACTGATCTGCTCCGGGCCGCGCAGCAACGGGTCCGTGCGGCGGGCGAGTTCGCGGTAGTACGTGAGATGGGCACGCTCGGCCTCCGACCGGTCGCCGGCCTCGTCCAGCCGTTCCGATGCGTATTCGGAGACCGTCTCCAGCAGTCGGTACCGCATCGCCCCGTCCGCCGAAGGCGCCGCGACCACCAGCGACTTGTCGACGAGCGCCCCGAGCACGGAGACGACGTCCTGGGCGCCGACGGGTGCGGAGGCATTGAGCGGTGCGGAGGCACCGAGCGCTGCGGAGGCGCCGAGGGCCGGCGGGGAGGCGCAGACCCACTCCGCCGCCGCCAGGTCGCAGCCGCGGGCGAAGACCGAGAGGCGGCGCAGGACCGACCGTTCGGCGTCGTCGAGGAGGTCCCAGGACCAGTCGACGACGGCGCGCAGGGTCTGCTGGCGGGGCAGTACCGTACGGCTCCCGCTGGTCAGCAGCCGGAAACGGTCGTCGAGGCGGTCGGCGATCTGGCGCGGGGTGAGCATCCGCAGCCGGGCGGCGGCGAGCTCGACGGCGAGCGGCAGTCCGTCCAGGCGGCGGCAGATCTCGGCGGCCGCCTCCGGATCGTCCTCGACCCGGAACGCCGGATTCGCGGCCGCACCCCGGTCGGCGAGCAGCCGCAGCGCCATCGGGTCGGGCAGGGGGTCGACGGGACGCACCGACTCGCCGGGGACGCCGAGCGGTTCGCGGCTGGTCGCGAGGACCGTGATCCCCGGGCAGTGCTCCAGGATCTGCTCGCACAGCGCGGCGGCCGCGGCCACGACGTGCTCGCAGTTGTCGAGGACGATCAGCATGCGGCGGCGCGCGCAGTGTTCGCCGAGGCGTACCAGCGGGTCGTCGCCGTGCAGGTCGGACGCGGCCCGCAACTCCTCGGCGCCCGCTCCGCGCAGCACGGTCTCGCGCGCCCCGAGCGCCGTGAGCACGGCCTCGGGCACGTTCTCCGGGTCGCCGACGGGCGCGAGCTCCACGAGCCAGACGCCGTCCGCGTACGCCCCGGCCACGCGCTCGGCGGCCTCCTGTGACAGCCGCGTCTTGCCTGCCCCGCCGGGCCCGAGCAGCGTGACCAGCCGCGCCCGTGCGAGGTCCCCGCGGATGGCCTCGATGTCCGCCTCGCGTCCGACGAAGCTGGTCAGCCGTGCCCGCAGGTTCCCCACCAGGGCGGGTGCCTCCCCCACCGGCTGCAGCCCGGGCCCTGCCCCCGGACCCGCCCCGCTGCCGGTCCCTGGATTCAGCAGCTCCGCGTGCAGGGTGCGCAGTTCCGGGCCCGGGTCCGTACCCAGCCGGGCCGCCAGCTCGCGGCGTACGGACTCGTACGCCGCGAGGGCCTCGGCCGTACGGCCCGCGGCACGCAGGGCGCGGATACGCAGCGCCTGCAGCGGTTCGTCGAGCGGATGGTCGCCGCAGAGCGCGGCGAGCTGCGGCAGCGTCTCCTCCGCGCGGCCCAGGGCGAGGGCTGCGGCGAGTCGTGAGCGGCGGGCGTCCAGGCGGCGGGCCTCCCAGCGGGCCGCATCGGCGGTACGGTCCGGCAGATCGGCCAGCACCGGGCCCCGCCACAGCGCCAACGCCTCGTCGAGCAGCTCCGCCGCCCCGCCCGGGTCACCCTGCGCAAGCGCCCGCGCTCCCTCTCCCGCGAGCCGCTCGAAACGGTGCAGGTCCACGTCGTCGGACCCGGCGCCCAGCCGGTAACCACCGTCCGCCGACACGACCGCGTCGTGCCCGAGAGCCCGCCGCGCCCGCCCGACGAGCGCCTGCACCGCCCCCACCGGGTCGGCGGGCGGATCCCCGTCCCACACCTCGTCGACGAGCACGCCGACCGGGACCGTTCGCCCGGCGCGCAGCGCCAGCACGGCCACCAGCGCACGCAGCCGAGCCCCGCCGAGCACGGCGGGGGTGCCGTCGTCATGGACTGCCTGGGTGGTGCCGAGTACGCGGTAATGCACCGGCCCATTGTCGTCGATCGCCAGGAACGCTCACGGCCTCACAGCACGTTGCCCGGTTGTCACCACGACGGTCTACCCTGCCCAAGCCCGATGCCCGATGCCCGACGACGCCCGGCGCCCGGCGCCCGGCGCCAGAAGCCCGACGCCGCGTACCCAGGATCCAGGACCCAGGAGCCCCGCCCATGACCACGGCCGCGACCCGCCGCAGCGATCGCCGCATCTCCCCCGTCTTCCTCGGCATCGCCGCGATCATGGCGGTCACCGCCTGGGCGGTCTGGACGGACTTCGCCTCCGAGCCGGGCGTGGCGGTGTTCCTCTTCGTCACGTCCGCATGGATCGTCTCGCTCTGTCTGCACGAGTACGCACACGCCCGTACCGCGCTCCACAGCGGCGACCTCACCGTCGGCGCCAAGGGCTATCTGACGCTCAACCCGCTCACGTACACGCACGCACTGCTGAGCATCGTGCTCCCCGTCATTTTCGTGATCATGGGCGGCATCGGCCTGCCCGGCGGCGCGGTCTTCATCGAGCGCCACCGCATCCGGGGCCGCTGGAAGCACAGTCTGATCTCGGCGGCGGGCCCGCTGACGAACGTCCTGTTCGCGGCCGTGTGCACCGCGCCGTTCTGGCTGGGCGCCCTGGACGGCGTACCGATCGCCTTCCGCTTCGCCCTTGGTTTCCTGGCGCTGCTGCAGGTGACGGCGGCGATCCTGAACCTCCTGCCGGTTCCGGGCCTGGACGGGTACGGGGTGATCGAGCCGTGGCTTTCGCACGGCATCCGGCGTCAGGTCGAGCCGTTCGCGCCGTTCGGGCTGCTCGCCGTCTTCGGCGTCCTCTTCATCCCCGCGGTCAACCACGCGTTCTTCGACGCGATCTTCGCGGTCATGGACGGCCTGGGCGTGTCACGGGCGGAGGTCGCATGCGGCCAGGACCTCTACCGCTTCTGGACCGAGCAGTACCCGGTCTGTACGGAGGCGATCAGCCGCTAGCCTTCGCCGCCTGCAGCGCCTTCTCGGCCTTCGCCCGGCGGATGTAGTACACCGCCATGTTCGAGGAGACACCGGCCATGAGCACCCATACGATCCCCAGCCAGCTGCCCTGCACGAAGGACACGACCGCCGCGGCGACGGCGAGGACGCAGATGACGACGGCGTAGAGGGCGAGGCGGGGCATGGGGGTCGGCTCCTGTCCGGGGGCTGTCGGTGCCCGTCCAGTGTCCCCCATGCCGCCGGGCCCTCAGACGTCGGTCACGCGCAGACCCGCGTGTGCCTTGTAGCGGCGGTTCACCGAGATCAGGTTGGCGACCAGCGACTCGACCTGGTGCGCGTTCCTCAACCGGCCGGCGAAGACGCCCCGCATGCCGGGGATACGGCCCGCCAGCGCCTGGACGAGGTCCGTGTCGGCGCGGGACTCGCCCAGGACCATCACATCGGTGTCGATCTCCTCGATCGACTCGTCCTGCAGCAGCACCGCCGAGAGGTGGTGGAAGGCGGCGGTCACGCGCGCCTCGGGCAGCAGGGCGGCGGCCTGCTCGGCGGCGCTGCCCTCCTCCGGCTTCAGCGCGTAGGCGCCCTTCTTGTCGAAGCCGAGCGGGTTCACGCAGTCGACGACCAGCTTCCCGGCGAGCTCATCGCGCAGCGCCTCCAGGGTCTTGGCGTGCCCCTCCCACGGCACGGCGACGATCACGACATCGCTGCGCCGCGCGCACTCGGCGTTCTCGGCCCCCTCGATGCCCAGGCCCAGCTCGGCGGCGGCGGTCTCGGCCCGCTCGGCCGCCCGGGAGCCGATGATCACCTTCTGTCCGGCGCGCGCGAGGCGGTACGCGAGGCCCCGGCCCTGGTCACCGGTGCCGCCGAGGACGCCGACGACGAGTCCGGAGACGTCGGGGAGGTCCCAGGGGTCCTTGGCGGGAGCGGGGGGCTTCGGGGCGGCGGCGTTGTCCTGTGAAGTCATGACCTCGACATTACTGGCTGGTCGGGTGGGGGTGAGCGGACCGCCGTTCGACGGAATCCAACCACGCGCCCCAGCCGAGTGCGCCGGCTGTCGGACCCGGGATTCCCGTACGGGTGAGCTGCCGCCAACGGCCCGTCCGGAGGCCGTCGTTCGGGAAGGATGCGGGGGCATGGATGCCGTACGCGTCGCACTGCTGCGAGAAGTCCTCGCCGGGACCGCATGGCCCGCGGCAGCCCGCCGGTTCGCCGGGGCGCTGCGGTCTTCCGTCGTCCCGCAGGGCGGTGGGCTGTTGCTGGTGGGGACGGCCGAGTACGAGCCGTGGCATCTCGCCGCGCATCTCGTGGACGAGGCCGCGTGGTCCGGCCGGCCGGAGCTGGCGCCGACGCTGGTACGGCACCGGGTGCGGTCCGGGGACCCGGCGCACCTGGCGGTCGGGCTCGGCCGGATCGAAGGGGCCGGACGCGGGGAGACGCTGCTGGTGGTGGCGCCGCGGCGGCCGGACGCGGGGCTGCTGGAGCGGGTGCACGACGCACGGCGCTCCGGGGCGACGGTGCTGACGCTGGACGGCGGGGACCCGGAGGTGCGGGGTCTCGCGCACGAGGGGCTCACGGTGGGCGGTACGGCGGAGGTGGACCTCGACACGGTGCAGCACCTGGTGAGCGCGGCCGCCGGTGAGAACAGCCTGCCGCCCGCGCCTCGGGGGCGGCGCGGATTCCGCGACCGCCTCTCCCGCCTGGCGGACCAGCTGACGGCCCCGCCGCCCCCGCGCTGGTAGAGGGTGTGGGTGCGGAGGCGCCTGCGGCGGGCCTTCTCCCCGCCCCGCCCCTTCCCGAACTGTGGGCTTCGCCCCCAGCCCCCCGGGTATGACCGGCACCGCCCGGTCGGCCCGCGTGTCCGTCCTCAATCGCCGGACGGGCTTGAAGTACACCCGGCACCAATGAGTGGGCCAGCGTGTCCTTCCTCAAACGCCGGACAAGCTCAAAGCGCACCCGACACCCGCAAGCAAGCCGGGGCGTCCGTCCCCAAACACCGGACAGGCTCGACGGCACGGCAAGCAGGCCAGCGTGTCCGTCCGCAAACACCGACAGGCTCAAAGCGCACCCGACACCCGCAAGCAAGCCGGGGCGTCCGTCCCCAACGCCGGACGGGCTCCGAAGGAGCACCCGGGGTCGGACTCCCATCCCCACGCCCGAAGGGCGTAGGGGGTAAGGGCCAGGGGCTGAGCCCCAGAACCCATCCTCGCTGAGGTCCCCTACGCCCGCGGGGCGACCCCGCCGGGTCCGGGCGCACCCCCGCCGGGCCTGGTCGCAGCCCCGGCAGGGGTCCGGGGGCACCCGGGTCCGGGGCCGCAGCCCCCGTTCGGGGAAGGTCGGGGTGGGGGCTGTGTCGATGTGCGGCTCCGCAGCGTTGGCCCGCCGTAGGCGCACACCGCGCGCTCCCCGCCGTAATTCGGTTGTCGCCCCCCGCGATCCGCGCGGAACATGGGCCCTCGTGGCATCACGACTTCGCGCGCTGCTCCCCGATCCGGCCCCATGGCGGTCATCGCGGGACTTCCGGCTGCTGTGGGGCCAAGGTCTGGTCACCTACTTCAGCAGCTTCATGGCAATGGTGGCCCTGCCCCTGCAGATCAAGGAGCTGACCGGCTCGCCGTTGGCCGTCGGCGCCATGGGGGCCGTGGAGCTGGTGCCGCTCGTGGTGTTCGGGCTGTACGGCGGCGCGCTGGCGGATGCCGTCGACCGGCGCAAGGTCATCCTGCTCACCGAGGCGGGGCTGGGCGTGCTCGCCCTGATTCTGCTCGTGAACGCCCTTCTGCCCGCGCCCATGCTCTGGCCGCTGTACCTGGTGGCGGCCGGCGTCTCGGGCCTCGCGGGGCTCCAGCGGCCCGCGCTGGACTCGCTGCTGGCCCGGATCGTGCCGCACGACCAGCAGACCGCCGCGGCCGCGCTCAATGCTCTGCGCTGGCAGCTCGGCTCGATCGCCGGGCCCGCGCTCGCAGGCCTGGTCGTGGCGTACGCGGGCCACGCGGCGGCGTACGCCGCGACGGCCGGCGGCTTTGTCGTCTCCGTACTGCTGTGCGCACGGCTCACCGCGGCGCCGCCCGCGCACGACGCGGAGAAGCCGTCACTGCGCGGCATCGTGGAGGGCGCGCGGTACGCGTGGAGCCGGCCCGTGCTGCTCGGTACCTACGCGATCGACCTGGCCGCCATGCTCTTCGCGTTCCCCAACGCGATCTTCCCCTTCCTTGCGGACGAGCTGGACGCGCAGTGGTCGCTGGGGCTGATGTACGCGGCGGGGTCGGTGGGCTCGCTCGGGCTGAGCCTGACCAGCGGCTGGACGTCACGGGTGCGGCGGCACGGGCTGTTCGTCGTGATCGGCGCGGCCGGGTGGGGGCTGTCGATCGCTGCGGCGGGCCGGCTGACGAACGTCTGGCTGGTGCTGCTGTGCCTTGCGTTCGCGGGGGCGGGAGACATGCTCAGCGGGCTCGGCCGCGCCACGATCTGGAACCAGACCATCCCGGAGTCCCTGCGCGGCCGCCTCGCCGGGATCGAGGTCCTCTCGTACAGCATCGGCCCCCAGCTGGGCCAGGTCCGCGCGGGCGCCATGGCCGGATGGACCGGCACGCGCGCGGCCTTCTGGAGCGGCGGGCTCGCCTGCGTGGCGTCGGTCGGCCTGCTGGCCTCGGTGCTCCCGAAGCTCCTCACGTACGACGCAGACACCGACGACGACGCCCTGCGCCGCCGCGCCCAGAAGGAGGCGGCGGCGCAGGCAGAAGCAGCTCTCTGATCAGTCGGCCGTGTCCTCGTCACGCGGGGCGTCGTGCCACCTCGGGTCGTTCTCCCACTCCAGGTTCCGCTCGCGCGCCGTCTCCATCGCGTGCTCGGCGTCCTGGCGTGAGGCGTACGGGCCGAAGCGGTCCTTGGCCGGGCACTCGGGGCCCTCCTCGACCTTCTTGTGCTGCAGGCAGTAGTACCACTCGCCCGGCTTGCCCACCGTGCGCTTCTTGAACAGGGCCATCGTCGGCTCCTTCCTCTGACGCCATGCTGCCCCACCGCCCTCCCCCTACGCCCCTCGGGCGTGTGGCGGGACCCCGCCCACGCCCGGTGGGCGTGGGCGGCCCCCGGTTAGACTCGCGGCATGTCTGGCCAGTCGCTGCTCGTACCAGGGGAGCTCTCTCCCACCCGTTCCGTTCCCGGAAACATCCGGCGCCCCGAGTACGTCGGGAAGCCCGCGCCGACGCCGTACACCGGGCCGGAGATCCAGGACGCCGAAACGATCGAGCGCATGCGCATCGCGGGCCGCATCGCCGCGCAGGCGATGGCGGAGGCCGCCAAGCTCATCGAGCCCGGGGTGACCACGGACGAACTGGACCGCGTCGCGCACGAGTTCATGTGCGACCACGGCGCGTACCCGTCGACGCTCGGCTACCGCGGCTTCCCGAAGTCGCTGTGCTCGTCGATCAACGAGGTGATCTGTCACGGTATCCCCGACTCGACGGTGCTGCGCGACGGCGACATCGTGAACCTGGACGTCACCGCGTACATCAACGGCGTGCACGGCGACAACAACGCCACCTACCTCTGCGGCGACGTGGACGAGGAGTCGAAGCTCCTCGTCGAGCGGACGCGGGAGTCGCTCAACCGGGCCATCAAGGCGGTCAAGCCCGGCCGTCAGATCAACATCATCGGACGGGTCATCGAGTCGTACGCGAAGCGCTTCGGCTACGGCGTCGTGCGCGATTTCACCGGGCACGGCATCAATTCGTCGTTCCACTCGGGACTGATCATTCCGCACTACGACAGCCCGCACGCGACCACCGTCATCCAGCCGGGGATGACCTTCACGATCGAGCCGATGCTGACGCTCGGGACGCACGAGTACGACATGTGGGGCGACGGCTGGACCGTCGTGACGAAGGACCGGAAGCGGACCGCGCAGTTCGAGCACACGCTCGTGGTGACGGAGAGCGGCGCCGAGATTCTGACGTTGCCCTGACCCGGAAGAGGGGTAGCGTTTTACCGACAGGTCGTCGGGAACCGGTTGACTTAGGTAAGCCTAAGTATCACGATCTTATTGGTTCCCGACTCCATCGGCCCCAGGAGGTCCTCCTTGGACGCACTGGACACGCTGCACACGCCCTTCTCGACCCTGATCCGTATCGCGTCGCACGAGCAGCACACCCAGGCGGAAACCTCGACGTTCATGAGTGACCTCCTCGGCGGCCGGCTGGGCGTCGACGCGTACGCGCGCTACACCGAGCAGCTGTGGTTCGTGTACGAGGCCCTGGAGGGCGCGGCCGGATCGCTCGAGGACGATCCCGTCGCCGGTCCCTTCATACGGCCTGAGCTGTTCCGCACGGCCGAACTGGAGCGCGATCTCGCGCATCTGCGCGGCGCGGACTGGCGGGACGGGCTGCGCCCGCTCCCCGCGACCGCGGCGTACGCGGCACGGGTCGAGGAGTGCGCCCGCACCTGGCCCGCGGGCTATGTCGCGCACCACTACACCCGCTACCTCGGGGATCTCTCCGGCGGTCAGATCATCCGTGACAAGGCCGAGCGGACCTGGGGCTTCGACCGCAAGGGGGACGGCGTCCGGTTCTACGTCTTCGAGGGGATCACCAATCCCGCGGCGTTCAAGCGGAGTTACCGGGAGCTGCTGGACCGGGTGAATGCGGACGACCTGGAGAAGCAGCGCATCATCGACGAGTGCAAGCGCGCCTTCGACTTCAACGGCGCGGTGTTCCGGGAGCTCGGCCGGGAATTCCCGCTCAGCGCCTGATCGAGCCGGGCGTACGCGGCCCGTTCACGCGAGGCGTACGCGGCCGCCGATCTCGATCGTGCCGTCAGGGCCGGGGGCAGTGAGGATCTGCGAACCCCGGCCCTGCGTGATGTTCAGGGCCCGGCCCAGCTGCCCGGTGAGCAGCAGCGCCGCCGCGCCCGTCGCCTCGTCCTCGTCGACGCCGTCGCCGCGCCCCGGGAAGGCCCGTGCGCGCACCCGGCCCGCGGCCTCGTCCTCCCAGGCCCACGCGTAGATCCACTCGCCCTCCGGCGGCACTTCCAGCGCCTCGACCTCGGCGGCCGATGCGTACCGGCGCAGGGTGCGCGGCGGCGCCCACTCGGCGCGCGCGGTGATCCAGGTGAACTCGCCGTCCTGGCGTACCCACACCTCACCCGCGGGCGGATGCACGACCTCCAGGTCCAGCAGCCACGCCGCCCCGACGAGCGGATGACCGGCGAACGGCAGCCGCAGCCCGGGGGTGTAGATGTCGACCGCGCCGCGCTCGGGATCGTCGACGAACACGGTCTCGCTGAAGCCGAGTTCCCGGGCCAGCGCCTGCCTCGACTGCCGGTCGGGGTACGCGCGTCCGTCGCGTACGACACCGAGGGCGTTGCCGTGGCGGCCGTCGCCGCCGCAGAACACACGGAGTACGTCGATGCCGTGGGGTCGTTCGCTCACGCCGGAATTGAAGCATCCCGGAACGACGGGGCCGCACCCGCGCCGCGAACCGGGCGGCGCCGTCCTCTGAGATGCGCCGGCAGCCGGTCGAGGTGCTGCCGCGCCCGCGCACCGGGGCGCCCCTCGTCGTACCGAAACGCGATATTTGACCCGCGCTTGACCGACCCGTGATCCGGCCGTATCCGAAGGCCCGTTCGTGAGAGCTGAATCACTGGACGCGGGGGTATCGCTCAGGTAAGCCTCGGTTAAGTTAGGTCCGCCTCACCGCCGTCCTACCCATGTCCCACCCCGTCCCGTCCTCTGTGGAGCCTTTATGCGACCCGTCCGTCTCACCGTCGTCACCGCCGCCGCGACCGCGGCCGCTCTGACCGCCATCACGGGCTGCGCCGAGAAAAGCGACGCCAAGGGCGGTGAGGGTGCCATCACCGTCACCGCGAAGGACGACTCCTGCGAGGTGTCGAAGAAGGAGTTCCCGGCCGGACACGTCCAGTTGGACATCGAGAACAAGGGCTCGAAGGTCACCGAGGTCTACATCCTCTTCCCGGACGACCGCATCGTCACCGAGCGCGAGAACATCGGCCCCGGCACGAAGACGAAGCTCACCGCCGAGGTGAAGGCCGGTGACTACGAGATCGCCTGCAAGCCCGGTATGAAGGGCGACGGCATCCGCCGGCAGGTCAAGGCGACCGGCGGCACCGCCGCCAAGCGGTCCCCGGAGATGGACAAGGCGGTCGCCGAGTACCGCAAGTACGTCCAGCAGCAGGCCGACGAGACGCTGCCGAAGGTGAAGGTGTTCACCGACGCCGTCCGCGCCGGGGACATCGAGGCGGCGAAGAAGGCGTACGCCGACTCCCGTATCGGCTGGGAGCGCACCGAGCCGGTCGCCGAGTCCTTCGGCGACATCGACCCGAAGGTAGACCTCCGCGAGGACGGCATCGGCGACCTGGAGAAGGGCCAGGAGTGGACCGGCTGGCACCGCCTGGAAAAGGCGCTGTGGCAGGACAAGAAGCTCGGCCCCGAGGCGAAGACGCTCGCCGACACGCTCGACAAGGACCTCACCGACTGGGTGAAGAAGGTCGGCACCGCCGAGATCACGCCGACGTCGATGGCGAACGGCGCCAAGGAGCTCCTCGACGAGGTCGCGACCGGCAAGGTCACGGGCGAGGAGGAGCGTTACTCGCACACCGACCTGGTCGACTTCAAGGCGAACGTCGAGGGTGCGCAGAAGTCGTACGAGCTGCTGAAGCCGGTCGCCTCCAAGAACGACCCGCAGCTGGTGGCCGAGCTCGACAAGCAGTTCGCGGCGCTGAACACGCTGCTCGACAAGTACCGTGCGGACAAGGCCTCTTACGTCTTCACCTCGTACGACAAGGTCACCGAGCCGCAGCGCAAGGAACTGTCCGACGGCGTGAACGCGCTGGCCGAGCCTCTGTCGAAGCTCGCCGCCGCGGTCGTGAAGTAGCAGGCAGGGGGACACGACGATGACCGAGAAGACCACCGGAACAGCCGCCGACGAGACCGCCGGAGCGACCCCCGGGGAATCCACCGCGGAATCCACCGGGGCGACCGCGGACAAGGCCGCCCCGTCGCGCCGCGCAGTGCTCGGCTGGGGAGGTGCCGGGCTCGCGCTCGGCGCCGCCGCGGCCGGCGGCGCGATCGCCGCCGTGACGCGCGAGGAGGACGAGACCGCCCTCGCCGCCGCGAGCGGCGCGGCGGTGCCGTTCCACGGCGCGCAGCAGGCCGGTATCGCCACGCCCGTGCAGGACCGGCTGCACTTCGCGTCCTTCGACGTGAAGACCACGGACCGCGCGGAGCTGATCCAGTTGCTGAAGGACTGGACGCGCGCCGCCGAGCGGATGACGACCGGGCAGACGGTCGGCGAGGGCGCGTACGGCGGTCTCGCCGAGGCGCCGCCGGACGACACGGGCGAGGCCCTCGGCCTCAAGCCGTCCCGGCTCACCCTCACCATCGGTTTCGGGCCCTCCCTCTTCGACGGCCGTTTCGGGCTGAAGGACCGCAGGCCCGCCGCGCTCGTCGACCTGCCGAAGTTCCCGGGCGACAACCTCGACCCGGCGCGCAGCGGCGGCGATCTGTGCGTCCAAGCCTGCGCGGACGACCCGCAGGTCGCCGTGCACGCCATCCGCAACCTCGCCCGCATCGGCTTCGGCAAGGTCGCCGTCCGCTGGTCGCAGCTCGGCTTCGGCAAGACGTCGTCGACGACGCCCGATGAGCAGACGCCGCGCAACATGATGGGCTTCAAGGACGGCACCCGGAACATCTCCGGCACCGACAAGGCCGCCCTGGACAAGCATGTGTGGGTGTCCGAGAAGGACGGCCCGGGCTGGATGGTGGGCGGCTCGTACCTGGTGGCGCGCCGGATCCGGATGAACATCGAGACCTGGGACCGCACGCCGCTGCAGGAGCAGGAGGACATCTTCGGCCGGGACAAGCGCGAGGGCGCCGCGGTCGGCAAGGCCAAGGAGCACGACGAGCCGTTCCTGCCGGCGATGCTGCCGACCGCGCATGTGCGCCTCGCCCACCCGGACTCCAACGGCGGGGCGCGGATCCTGCGCCGCGGCTACTCCTTCACGGACGGTACGGACGGTCTCGGCCGGCTGGACGCGGGCCTGTTCTTCCTCGCGTACCAGCGGGACGTCGCCAAGGGCTTCGTTCCGGTGCAGCGGAGTCTCGCCGCGAGCGACGTCCTCAACGAGTACATCCAGCACGTGGGTTCGGCGCTGTACGCGGTACCGCCGGGCGTCCGCGGCAAGGACGACTGGTGGGGCCGTGCGCTGTTCTCGTAACGAGCGCGACAGGAAGGACGGACCGACGTGTTCGGCAACTATCTGATCGGCCTGCGCGAGGGTCTCGAGGCCAGTCTGGTCGTCTGCATCCTCGTCGCGTACCTCGTGAAGACGGACCGCAGGGACGCCCTGAAGCCGATCTGGATCGGCATCGGGGTCGCCTGCGGTGTGTCGCTCGCGTTCGGCGCGGCCCTCGAATTCGGCTCGCAGGAGCTGACGTTCGAGGCGCAGGAGCTGCTCGGCGGTTCGCTGTCGATCGTCGCCGTCGGCCTCGTCACCTGGATGGTCTTCTGGATGCGGCGCACCGCGCGACATCTGAGGGCCGAGCTCCACGGCAAGCTCGACGCGGCGCTGCGGATGGGGACGGGCGCGTTGGTCGCTACGGCGTTCCTGGCGGTGGGCCGGGAGGGCCTGGAGACGGCGCTGTTCGTGTGGGCGTCGGTACGGGCGGCCACCGGCGCGGGCGGCTCGTCCGCCCCGTTGACCGGGGTGCTGCTCGGGATCGCGACGGCGATCGTGCTGGGCTGGCTGTTCTACCGGGGCGCGCTGCGGATCAATCTGGCGAAGTTCTTCACCTGGACCGGCGGGATGCTGGTCGTCGTGGCCGCGGGTGTGTTCGCGTACGGCGTCCACGACCTGCAGGAAGCCCGGTTCCTGGACGGCCTCGCGGACAAGGCGTTCGACATCAGCGCGACCGTCCCGCCGGACAGCTGGTACGGCACGGTGCTGAAGGGCGTCTTCAACTTCCAGCCCGACCCGACCGTGTTGCAGGTCACGGTGTGGCTGCTCTATCTGGTCCCGACGCTCGTCCTGTTCCTCGCCCCGGTAGGGTTCGGACGGTCAGTGGGGGACGAGAAGCAGAAGGCGCAGAAGGCAACCGATGAGCAGGCTGGGTCGGGCGGCGACGGGGCTCGCGGCGATAACGGTGCTGTCGCTGACGGCGAGCGGGTGCGTGACGGTTCACGGCGAGCTGGAAGTCGTACCGGCGGCGACGCGGACTGAGGCCGCGCAGGCCCTGAAGGACTTCACCGACGCCTACAACAAGGCGGACAAGGCGTACGACCCGGCCCTCGACGCGGGCCGGGTCACGGGCGCGCTCGGCGCGATCAACCAGGCGGGCCTGAAGGCGCGCAGCGTCACGCAGCCGGGCGGCAATCCGCAACACCGGCCGCTGGAGCTGGCGGACGCGAAGTTCTACGTGCCGAAGAAGGCGGGCTGGCCGCGGTTCTTCCTTGCGGACACCGACAGCAACCGTGACGTCGACAGCGGCAACCAGGACACGAGGTGGCTGGTGGCGTTCGTCAGGAACGGCAACGACCAGCTGTGGGAGGCCGCGTATCTGGCGATCCTGACGCCCGACGAGGTGCCGAAGTTCCGGACGGACAAGGACGGCTGGGCGGAGCCGGTCGCCGCGGACTCGACGGCGACGGCGGTCGCCCCGCGTGATCTGAGCGAGGAGTACGCCTCGTATCTGCAGAGCGGCAAACCGGACCACTTCGCCGCCGGCGTGCACACGACGGGCTGGCGGCAGGAGCGCAAGCAGAACGCGCAACGTCCCGGCCTCTCCACGCAGTACGTCGACCAGCCGCTGGACACCGGGGACTTCGCGCCGCTGGGGCTGGCCACGGAGGACGGCGGGGCGCTGGTGTTCTTCGCGATGCGCTACTTCGACCGGCAGACGGCGGCGCAGGGCTACCGGCCGAAGGTCAACCCGGACGTGAAGGCGCTGATGACCGGCGAGGTGAAGAACACGCTCACGAAGGAGTGGGTGTCGAGCCAGGCGGTCAAGCTGGCTCCGAGCGGCGGGGCGGATCCTGCTGTGACGATCGTGGGGCGGCTGCAGGGTGTGACGTCGGCGGAGGGCTCGTAGGCGCGGGTCGGCCCACCGGGTGTGGCGGGCGGGGCCGTTGGCGGGCGGGCCGTTGCCGTGCATCGACCGTTGTCGTACAGGACCGTTGGCGGGCGGGGGCGTTGTCGTGCAACGGCCGTTGGCGCCCTGCACCTTCCCGGGCCCCCGCCCTCGGCCGCCCTTGGTCCGAGGGCCTCGGCGCGAAGCGTCAGCGGTGCTGCGGCCACGCCACGGAGTGGCGGTCGTGGTCGTGCTCGTCCTCCTGGTCCGCGTACTTCGCACAGGCGTCGGCGAGCACCTCGAGCAGGGTCAGCGGGTCCGGCAGCGGATGCTCGGGGCCGCGTGCCCAGTCGACGGTGAGGCCGTCCGGGAGCCGCGCGGGCGGTACGAGTACGTAACTGCCGCGGCTGTGCCAGCGCAGCCCCGGATGCTCGTCCATCGTCTCGGGATGGCAGTCCAGTTCACACGGCCACCACTCGTCCTCGTCCTCGGGCGTGCCGCGGGTGGCGGTGAAGAACAGCATCCGCTCCTCGCCGGACTCGGCGACCGGCCCGACGTCGACGCCTTCCGCGAGCAGCCGCTCCAGAGCGGCGCGGCCCGCCTCCAGCGGTACGTCGAGGACGTCGTGGACCATCCCGGTGGCGGTGATGAAGTTCGCCTCGGGCTGGTCGCCAGCCCAGCGCTCGATCTTGTCGCGGTCGGTGGTGGACTGGGTCTGCCAGGCGAAGGAGACGGGGTGCCGGGCGGGGGTGGGACACCCAATGCGCTCACAGGAGCAGCTGTAGCCCGAGGGGTACGCGGCGGGCGCGAGCGGCAGTCCGGCGGCGGCGGTGGCCAGCAGCAGGGGCAGGCGGCGGTCGGAGGCCTCCCCGGCGTCCTCGCGGGGGCGCCTGCGCAGCCATTGCGGCAGCCGGCTCTCCCAGGACATCCTGCTCTCGGTGCCGCGCCCCGTGCCGCGGTAGCGGCCGATACCGTCGCCCATCTATCCCCTCACACCTCATGTCGCGCCCCCGGCGGTCCTTGTCATCGTCCCACCATCGGGCGCGCGGGGTGACCGCACCCCCCGATCGTGTGGCCGGTCCCTCACTCAGCGGCTCGCCCACCGCCTCGGTCGGCCCTCGGCGCGAGGCCGTACAGCGCGTACTCGACGATCTTGTCGGCGTAGTCGTGGGTGAGCGGGAGGGTGCGCAGCAGCCAGCGGTGGGTGAGGGGGCCGGTGAAGAGCTCCAGGGCGATCCGGAGGTCGATGCCGGTGCGTACGTGGCCGGCGTCCTGGGCGGCGCGCAGCCTGAGTACGTACAGCTGGAGCTGCGGTTCCAGGAGCTTCTCGACGAACTGGGCGCCGAGCTCGGGGTCGACGATGCCCTCGGCGGTGAGGGCGCGGGTGGGGGCGTCGTAGAGGGGCGAGTTCAGCTCGTCGACGGTGGCGCGGAGGACGAGCTTGAGATCGGCCTCCAGGTCGCCGGTGTCGGGGATCCCGGTCTCGCCCTGGGTGGCCTGGGCGGCCTGCTCGCCGAGGTCCAGGAAGGCTTCGAGGAGGACCGCGGCCTTGGAGGGCCACCAGCGGTAGATGGTCTGCTTGCCGACCCCGGCTCGGGCGGCGATGCCCTCGATGGTCGTCCTGGTGTAGCCGACCTCGCCGACGAGGGCGAGGGCGGCGTCGTAGATGGCGCGGCGGGAGCGTTCGCTGCGGCGGGAGGCGTCGGGGGCCCTGGTCTCTGCCATACGGCCAACCTATCAGCGGGCGTGACGAGACGTATCGTCTCTCTTTACGCGAGGCGTATGTGTGATGAACCACCCGTTCGGATCACTGCGCGGCGCCTCAGGACGACGCACCATGGCAGCACGCACAACCGTGCGCCGCAGCTCTGCCGCTCGTGAGGAGCCCTCATTGCCTCGTGACGCTAGATCCCGCCGCTACCTCATGTGCCCACCCACGCACTTCGAGGTGACGTACTCCATCAACCCATGGATGGATCCCGCGAAGCCTGTCGATCTGCCGCTGGCGCTCGCCCAGTGGGACACCCTGCGCGACCGCTACCGTGCGCTCGGGCACACGGTGGAACTGCTGGAGCCGAAGCCCGATCTGCCCGACATGGTCTATGCCGCGAACGGCGCGACGGTCGTGGACGGGCGCGTCCTCGGAGCGCGCTTCGCCCACCGCGAGCGGGAGGCGGAGGCGGCGGCCCACCTGGAGTGGTTCCGCGCGCACGGCTACACCGAGATCCATGAGCCGGTGCACATCAACGAGGGCGAGGGCGACTTCGCGGTGACCTCGACCTACGTGCTGGCGGGGCGGGGGTTCCGGTCGAGCCCGCTGTCGCACGACGAGGCGCAGGAGTTCTTCGGGCGGCCGGTGATCGGGCTGGACCTGGTGGACCCGCGCTACTACCACCTCGACACGGCGCTGTCCGTCCTCGACGACGAGGCGGACGAGATCATGTACTACCCCGGCGCGTTCTCCCCCGGCAGCCGCGCGGTCCTCGCCCGCCTCTTCCCCGACGCCCTCATCGCCCGCGAGGCGGACGCGGCGGCGCTGGGCCTGAACGCGGTGAGCGACGGCCGCCATGTGCTGCTCCCCCAGGCGGCCCTGGGCCTCTTCGAGCCCCTGCGGGCGCGGGGGTTCGAGCCGGTAGGGGTGGACTTGGGTGAGCTCCTCAAGGGCGGCGGCAGCGTCAAATGCTGCACCCAGGAGCTCCGCTCCTGACCTCACGGGGGGTACGAGGTGCCCCCGCCCCCGGGCCCCCGGGGCCGCCGGGGCCGCGCGGGTGCGCCGCGCCTGCCCGGTGGCCCGGGGACGGGCCGGGGCAGGGCGCCCCACGCCCGGTGAACCGGCGTACCCGTCCTCGAACGCCGGACAGGCTGGAACAGGGCGCCGCCCTGGCGTCCGGTGAACCGGCGTGCCCGTCCTCGAACGCCGGACAGGCTGAGACAAGGCACCGCCCCGCGCCCGGTGACCGGCGTGCCCGTCCTCAAACGCCGGACAGGCTGAGACAAGGCGCCGCCCTCGGCCGCCGCAGGAGGCGCGGAGCACCGGCCCCGACCCCGCCTCCCCGTGGGGCCGGGGCGAAGCCCCCGCCGCGGGAGCTGGGGCCGGGGCGCCCTCCAACAGCGCTCGAGACTGCACGCCCATGAGGCAACCCGTGCTCGCGGCGCGAAGCTGCCGCAGGGAGCCGGGGCACGGGCACCGGCACCCGCAACCCCGCATGCCCCAGGGGGCTGGGGGCGGAGCCTCCAGTTCGGGAAGTGGGCGGGGTGGGGTGGGGGAAGCCCTACGGAGGCCACTCCGCGCCCCAGCCCGTGTCGCGGGCCGCGCGGTAGAGGGCGCCGTGGCGTTTGGTGACCGTCGTGCGGTGGAGGGACTCGTCGGAGGAGCAGAGGTCGAGGAGGACCTGGCCCTTGCGGATCTGGGGTTTGCGGACCACCCGGGAAGCCGTCGGCGTCGGGGGGAAGCGGGTGGCGGCGACGTAGCTGAACTTCTCGTCCTCGTAGGCCAGCGAACCCCCCTTCACCTGCCGGTGCAGCGACGACCGGCTCACGCGCGCCGCGAAGTGGCACCAGTCCGTGCCGGGCACGATCGGGCAGGCCGCGCTGTGCGGGCACGGCGCCGCGACCCGCAGGCCCGCCGCGATCAGCCGGTCGCGGGCCTCGATGACGCGCTCGTAGCCGTCGGGCGTGCCGGGCTCGACGATCAGCACCGCCTGCCCCGCCGCCGCGGCCTGCTCCACGACCTCCGCGCGGTCGGCGGCGCTGAGCTCCTTCAGGACGTACGAGACCGTGATCAGGTCCGCCGGCTCAAGCCGCATCGCCGCACCGATCCTGGCCCGCCGCCACTCCGCGCCGCGCAGCGCCGGCGAGTCCGATGCGGCCGCCAGCTCCTGCCCGAGGGCCAGCGCGGGCTCCGCCCAGTCCAGCACGGTGGTGCGACGGTCGTCTTCCGGCCAGGCATCGGCGACCGCCCAGGTCGCCGCGCCCGTACCGCCCCCGATGTCGGTGTGCGTGGCGGGCGCCCATTCGGGCGCCGCCGCCCGGAAAGCCGCGAGTGCGGACCGTACCGCCTCGAACGTCGCGGGCATCCGGTACGCCGCGTACGCGGCGACGTCCGCCCGGTCGCGCAGCACGGGCGCGTCCGTCGGCGTCTCCCCCCGGTAGCTGGCGATCAGCCGGTCCACGGCCTGGGCGAGACGGCCTTGCGGCAGACCGTCGAGCAGTCCGGCGAGAGCAGCGGAGAGAGTGGCGTTCACCGGCGAATTCTAGGCCGGTTTCCGGGCCGGATTCCGCCCCCGGCGGCCCCGGACCGAACCCCTGTGCCCCTCTGGCCAGTTGCTAGTCTGACGGCCGTTGTCCATCGGCAGTGCTCATCGGGGGGACCAGCAGTGCTCATCGGGGGGACCACGAGACAGCGGGTCGTGCGCATCGCCCTGGTGGCCGGAGTGGGCGTGCTGGCGCTGCTCCTCCTGCTGGCCACGTGCGGCGGTGGCGGAGGCAAGGACGCCGAGGGCGGCGGCAAGCCGAAGAAGCCCGCCGCCAAGAGCACCGGACCGGCCACGAAGCTCACCGTCCCGCCCGCGTACGACACCGGCAAGGGCTGGGAGCTCCCGGACACCTCGCCCGACTACGCCATCGCCCGCGAGACCGGCCTGATCGCCTACCTCGTACGGGAGAAGGACGACTTCCGGCTGCGGACGGTGAACGCCGCTACCGGCAGGCCCGGCTGGTCGGACGAGCCCAGGTCCGCGCTGGCCGGCCCGCAGAACTTCCCGCGGCTCTTCACGGTCACCAAGGACGAACGGCAGTTCTTCGTCACCTGGTCGTTCGGGAAGGCCGGGCTCGACCCGCTCACCCCGTCCGGCACCTTCGTCTCGCTCGACATCTACAACGCCGTCGACGGCGTTCGGCAGCGCGTCGAGGTCCCCTGGCCCACCGCGCCGACCGTCTCCGGCACCGGCCCCGGCATCCTCATCGGCGACGGCGGAGCGCGCAGCGCCGTCGTCGACCCGGTCACGGGCGGCGTGACGATGATCGAGCCGAAGGCGCTGGGCCACCCGAAGGGCTGCGCGACCTGCGGGCAGCTGACCGAGGTCCGCGGGCTGACCGCGAAGGGCCTGCTGGTGAGCGGGGCCCGGGAGTTCTGGGTGCGGGGCGGCTGGTTCAGCCGGAACGTCGCCCCGGCCGGCACCGACCGCACCTACGGCGTACCGACGTCGCTCACCTCGGGACAGGTGCTCGTCCGCTGGCAGAAGGCGCCGAAGACCAAGCGCGCCGCCACCCACGACCTCTGGGCCGTGCATGACTCGGCGACCGGGAAGGCGCTGGTCACGGCCGAGTGCCACAAGCCGGCAATCGAGCCGGGCGAGTACCCGCGGGCCGTGGTCTCGCCCGACGGCCGCTATCTGATCGCCGGGAATCTCGCCTTCGACCTGCAGGAGCGGTCCGGGCGCTGCTTCGAGGAGGAGGACGGCACCCGCCCGCTGACCCTGACGACGGTGACCGACGAGGGCATGGCGTACGGGGCGACGAACACCCGTGGCGCCGCGGAGGCCCTGGCCGGCGGCGGCACCCCGTACGAGGTCGATCTGGCGACGGGCCTGCCCGAGCCCCTCTCCCTCAACGCCCGGCTGCCGAGCACCGAGGTGTCAGGGGTCGGGCTGTTCCGCTGGACGGACACGAAGGACCGGCTGCATCTGATCGGTTACGTGCGCGCGGACTGAGCGGAGGCAGTGGCCTGCGCGGACGCAGACGCGTCGGCGGCGCGGCGCCACGGGCGGCACAACAGCACGAAGGAGGCCACCGCGCCCAGCGCGCACACCAGCTGCACCACGGCCATGGGCACTGCGGTCGTCTCCCCCGCGATCCCCACCAGCGGGGATGCGACCGCGCCGATCAGGAACGAGGATGTGCCGAGCAGCGCGGAGGCCGAACCCGCGGCGTGCGGGGTGCGCATCAGCGCCTGGGCGTTGGTGTTGGGCATCGCCAGCCCCATCGCGGACATCAGCACGAACAGACCGGCGGCGATCGGGGCGAGCCCGACGTGCCCGAAGACGCCCGAGGTCATGAGCAGCAGCGCCACCGCGGCGAGGGTGATCACTCCGAGTCCGAAGCCGAGCGCCTTGTCGAGGCTGACCCGGCCGACGAGCAGCTTGCCGTTGATCTGGCCGACCGCCACCAGGCCGATCGAGTTGAGCCCGAAGAGCAGGCTGAAGGTCTGCGGCGAGGCGCCGTAGATCTCCTGGACGACGAACGGCGAGGCCGAGATGTACGCGAAGAGCGCGGCGAAGGCGAGCGATCCGGCCAGCATGTAGCCGGTGAAGATCCGGTCGGCGAGGAGCCCGCGCATGGTGCGCAGGGCCTGGCCGACGCCTCCGGCGTGCCGCCGCTCGGGCGGCAGGGTCTCGTGCAGCCAGCGCCACACGACGAGGGTGAGCAGCAGTCCGACCCCGGTGAGGACGTAGAAGACGCCGCGCCAGTCGGTGACCCGGAGGATCTGGCCGCCGATGAGCGGGGCGATGATCGGGGCCGCTCCCGAGATCAGCATCAGGGTGGAGAAGAACCGTGCCATCTCCACGCCGTCGTACAGATCACGGACGACCGCCCGGGCGATCACGATGCCCGCGGCGCCCGCGAGGCCCTGGAGCAGCCGGAAGGCGATGAGCATTTCGGCGCTGGGCGCGAAGGCACAGACCGCGGTGGCGGCGACGTACACGAGCATGCCGATGAGCAGTGGGCGGCGGCGCCCCCACTTGTCGCTCATCGGGCCGACGACGAGCTGGCCGAGCGCCATGCCGGCGAGGCAGGCGGTGAGCGTGAGCTGGATGGTCGCGGCGGGCGCGTGCAGGGACCCGGTGACCTCGGGCAGAGCCGGGAGGTACATGTCCATGGACAGCGGCGGCAGTGCGGTGAGGCCGCCGAGCACGAGCGTGACGAGCAGTCCGGCGCGGCGCGCGGCGGTGACAGGTGCACTGGCCGGAGCCTGGGCCGGAGCCCGGGCCGAGTCGACGGTGGATATGTGTCCTTGTGTGCTCTGGCCGCTCTCCGGCATCGACAGCTCCTGTTCTGGGTCTCGCCCCTATGCTCTCAGCTCGTCCGGAGTGGTCGAGACCTTTTCGAGGTGTGGGCACGGCGGGACAGTGCGGTCGGGTGTGTGGGCGACCGCCGGGATCGCGGCGGCGTTCACGGCCGATCTGAAGGCGATGCCGGACGCGGAGGTCGTCGCGGTGGCATGCCGGGGAACTGGTGGCGCCGGCGCGCGGGCTGTTCCTGATGGAGGCCATGTGGATGTACTGCAATCCGGTGATCCGGCGGCCGGCGGAGCGGGTGCGGGACGGGGCGATCGGTGACGTCCGTACGGTCCAGGCCGACTTCGTTCTCGCGGGGCCGTTCGCGGCGGACCACGGGCTGCGCGACCCGGCGCTCGGCGGCGGGGCGCTGCTGTCGTGCTCGGTGCCGCTCGACGGTTCGCCGGCGGTGATGCGGACGCTCGACGCGGTACGGGACCGCGTCGGCGTCCGCTGTCCGGGCGAGCTTGCGGCTATGCCGGCGTGAGGCCGGGGTTTCCGGCCTCGGTGACGAAGGACGCGGCCGTGGTGATCGGCGCGCCGGGTGTGGTCACCGCGGAGACCGTCCGGAAGTCGGCGCGGGCCAGCTCGGTGGTGAGGGTGACCGTCGCATAGCCGCGGCGGCCGTTGTAGAACTTCATGTGCGGATTGGCCTGGGTGAGGTTGTCCCAGTTCGCGGGCTTGTCGGTGCCGTCCTTGCCGCTGCTGATGGAGGTGGCGACGATTTCGGTGCCGACCGTGCGGGACGCCGGGTCGTCGAAGTCCTGCTTCAGGTCGAAGGCGTAGCCGACGTGGACGTCGCCGGTCAGCACGACGAGGTTGTCGATGCCGGCGGCCGCGGCACCGTCGAGGATCCGCTTGCGGGAGGCGGGGTAGCCGTCCCAGGCGTCCATGGAGAGCTTGTAGTCGGGGCGCGGGACGTCGCGCCGCTGGGCGAAGGTGACCTGCTGCGGGACGACGTTCCAGAGCGCGTTCGACGCCTGCCAGCCGTCGAGCAGCCAGCGCTCCTGCGTCTCGCCGGTCATGGTGCGCGCCGGGTCCTCGGACTCGGGCCCGGGCGTCCGCCAGCCGTCGCCGTACGCCTGGTTGGAGCGGTACTGGCGGGTGTCGAGGATGTCGAACTGGGCGAGCCGGCCGAAGCGGAGACGGCGGTAGAGCTGCATGTCCGGGCCGTCGGGCTGTTGGGGCCTGCGCAGCGGCTGGTTCTCCCAGTACGCCCGGTAGGCGGAGGCCCGGCGCAGCAGGAACTCCTCGGGCGGGACGTCGTTCTCGGGGATGTCGTCGGCGTAGTTGTTCTCGGTCTCGTGGTCGTCCCAGGTGACGACGAAGGGGTGCGCGGCGTGCGCGGCGGCCAGGTCCGGGTCGCTGCGGTAGAGCCCGTAGCGCAGCCGGTAGTCCTCGAGGGTGACGGTCTCGCGGTTGAAGTGCGCGGGCAGGCGCCGGTCGGTGTAGTTGCGGGCGCCGCCGACGGCGTTGACGGCGTACTCGTAGAGGTAGTCGCCCAGGTGGAAGACCGCGTCGAGGTCCTCGTCGGCGAGGTGCCTGTACGCGGTGAAGTAGCCGTCGTGGTACGCCTGGCAGGAGACGGCCGCGAGCTTCAGCCCGGAGATCGGGGCGCCGGTGCGCGGCGCGGTGCGCGTGCGCCCGGTGGGGCTGATCCAGGTGCCCGCGCGGAAGCGGTAGTAGTAGACGCGGTCGGCGTCCAGGTTGGAGACCTCGACGTGGACGCTGTGGTCGAACTCGGGGTGGGCGGTGGCCTGGCCTCGTCTGGCGATACGGGTGAAGCGGTCGTCGTGGGCGAGCTCCCATTTGACCGTGATGCGGGAGTCCGGCAGCCCGCTGCCGGGCTCGAACGGGCGGCTCGCGAGCCGCGTCCACAGCAGTACGGAGCCGGGCAGCGGGTCACCGGACGCCACACCGAGTGTGAACGGGTCCTCGGTGATCTTCTTGGCGTCGAGCTCGGCGGCGCTCGCGGCCCCGGCGGTGGGCAGGTTGGCGGCGAAGGCGAGTGCTGCGGCGGCGCCGGTGACGGTGAGGAAGCGACGGCGGGCCAAGTGCCGTGCAGCAGTGCGGAATTCTGCCGAATGCTGGCGTACGGGTGTCATGTACCCCTCCCCTTACGGCTGTTGTCAGTCGCATTGGAGTCGGGGGCGGCGTCCCTCGGCTGTCGGGTACACAACATCCGCGTGGCGGACGGATGAGATCCGGGTTCGCGGCGCTGCCGTACGCTGCGGGCCCATGGAGGCAGAACGTAGAAGTGCCGTGGTCACGGGAGCGGGCTCGGGTATCGGGCGGAGTGTCGCCCTGGCCCTCGCGGGTGCGGGCTGGTCGGTGGCCCTCGCCGGCCGCCGTGCGGAGGCCCTGGAGGAGACGGCGTCCCTCGCGGGCGCGGCGGGCCCGGTGGACGTGGAGTGCGTCCCCACGGACGTCACCTCACCGGACGAGGTCACGGCCCTCTTCGCCGCGGTGCGCGAGCGGTACGGGCGCCTGGACCTGCTCTTCAACAACGCGGGCACGTTCGGACCGGGCGGCGTCCCGCTCGAGGACCTCCCCTACGAGGCGTGGCGCCACGTGGTGGACGTCAACCTCAACGGGTCGTTCCTGTGCGCCCAGGCGGCGTTCCGCCTGATGAAGGACCAGGAGCCGCAGGGCGGCCGGATCATCAACAACGGCTCCATCTCGGCGCATGTGCCGCGGCCGATGTCGATCGCGTACACGGCCACGAAGCACGCCATGACCGGCCTGACCAAGTCGCTCTCCCTGGACGGCCGCCCGTACCGGATCGCCTGCGGCCAGATCGACATCGGCAACGCGGCGACCGACATGACGGCCCGCATGCAGACCGGCACCCTCCAGGCCGACGGCCGCCTCGCCGTCGAGCCGGTGATGGACGCGGCGGACGTGGCGCGGACCGTGCTCCACATGGCGGAGCTCCCGCTGGAGGCGAACGTCCAGTTCGCGACGGTGATGGCGACGACGATGCCCTATATCGGCCGCGGCTGACACCCCGGTCCCGGCCCCCGTTGCGCCCGGGCTCCGCGCCCGGGATGGCCCCGTGGGCTTTCTGGCGATGCGATGTGCGCGGCGCCGGCGGCATGTGGCCGCCCCACGCCCGCAGGGCGTAGGGGGGTCCGGGGCGAAGCCCCAGTGGGGTCCGGGGCGAAGCCCCCGGTTCGCCCCCGCCCCCCGGGAACAGCAGCGGGCGGCCGGGCGTTGGCCTGGCATGACGATCAGTGAGCGTGGGGTCGAAGTGCTCCGCTACACCGCATTCTCCACCGACCCCGACGGCGGCAATCCCGCCGGAGTGGTGCTCGACGCATCCGGCCTGGACGACAGCGACATGCTCGCCATCGCCGCCGAGGTGGGGTACTCCGAGTCCGCGTTCCTCACGGCGCCCCCCGAAGACCTCGGCGGCGAGGAAGGCCGGGCCTACACCGTCCGCTACTTCAGCCCCAAGGCCGAGGTCCCCTTCTGCGGGCACGCCACCATCGCGACCGCCGTCGCCCTCGCCGAGCGGATCGGCCCCGGGAAGCTCGTGTTCGCCACGCCCGCCGGGACCGTGCCGGTCGAAGTCGCCGAGGAGGACGGGGTCCTGCGGGCCACGCTCACCAGCGTCGAGCCGCGCGTCGGGACCGTCGACGCCGACGACCTCGCCGAGGCCCTCGCCGCGCTCGACTGGCCGGCCTCCGATCTCGATCCCGCACTCCCGCCCCGTATCGCCTTCGCCGGCGCCCGCCACCTCGTCGTCGGCGCGGCGACCCGGACGCGCCTCGCGGATCTGGCGTACGACTTCGCCCGGCTCGAAGCCCTGATGCACCGTCTGGACCTGACGACCGTGCAGCTGGTGTGGCGTGAGTCCGCCACTGTCTTCCACGTGCGTGACCCGTTCCCCGTCGGCGGCGTCGTCGAGGACCCGGCGACCGGTGCGGCGGCGGCCGCGTTCGGGGCGTACGCCCGTGAGCTCGGCCTGGTGGGTGCGGACGCCGTCCTCACGCTGCACCAGGGCGAGGACATGGGCCGCCCGGGCGAGCTCACGGTCACACTGCGCGCGGGCGATCCGCGCATCCGCGTCGGCGGCGCAGGAACTCGTATCGCTGGTATCAGCTGAAGCGCACCGGCAGGTGCTTGATCCCGTTGATGAAATCGGAGCGCATCCGCCGCGGTTCCCCCGTCAGCTCCACCCGCGCATGCCGCCGCAGCAGCTCCCTCGTCAGCGCCTTGATCTGCGTACGGGCGAGGCCCGCCCCGAGGCAGTAGTGCGGCCCGCCGCCCCCGAACGTCAGATGCTCGTTCGGGGCGCGGCGGATGTCGAAGACGTCCGGGTCGCGGAAGACGGCCTCGTCCCGGTTCGCCGACGTGTAGAAGAGCACCGCCTTCTGCCCGGCCGCCACCGGCACCCCACGGACCTGCGTGTCCCTCGTCGCCGTACGCCGGAAGTTGTGTATCGACCCGTTCCAGCGCAGGAACTCCTCCGTCGCCCTCGCCCACAGTGCGTCGTCGTCGATGCCCTTCACCAGCTCCGCGTACGCCTCCGGGTGCTCGATCAGGCTGAGCAGCGTCCCGGCGAGGAGGTTGCGCGTGGTCTCGTTCCCCGCCACGCAGAGGGTCACGAAGAACATGTCGATCTCGTGGGCCGTGAGCCGCTCTCCGTCGACCTCCGCGTGGACGAGCGCGCTGAGGATGTCCTCGCGCGGTTCGCGCAGCCGCTCGGCGGCCAGCGCGTCGCAGTACGCGTAGATCTCCGCCGCCGCGATCTGCCCGTCCTCCTCGCTCGTACGGAAGTCCGGATCCTGGAGCCCCACCATCCGGTTGCTCCACTCGAAGATCCGGTCCTCGTCGGCCGCCGGGACTCCGACCATCTCGCAGATGATCTGCAGCGGCAGCCGCGCCGCGACCTCCTCGACGAACTCCACCTCGCCGCCCTTGGCGGCCACCGTGTCCGCCAGCCGTGCGGCCCGTCGCCCGATGTCCTCGGTCAGCTTCCGGATGACGCGCGGCGAGAAGCCCGCGCTGACGAGACGGCGGTAGCGGGTGTGCTTGGGCGGGTCCATGCCGACGAGGGTGAGCGCCAGGCTGTCCAGCGCCTCCGGGGTCTGGTCGCGGATGAAGAAGGAGCCGAGCTCCACCGACCACAGCTCGGGGTCGCGGCTGGCCGCGACGATGTCCTCGTGACGGGTGATCGCGAAGAAGCCGTCATGGTCACCGGGCACGTCGTGCCAGTACACCGGCGCTTCCCGGCGCAGCCGCGCGAACTGGTCGTACGGCACGGCCCGTGCCCAGGTGTCCTCCAGCAGATCGATACCGTCGGACAGGTCGTCTTTGGCCATGCCTCACAGCAATCCACAGATCTGACGGTCCGTCAATCCTGTCGACGGCCGGCGCCGCCGGCCCTGCTCGCTCAAGTGCTGCACGGCCGCGCAGTGCGGGCCCTCGGCGAAGAGCGCCGCCCGCGCCGGGTCGTCGGTGCTCCACGCGTACGCCCGGATCCGCCCTCCCCCTCGTCCCGGAAGGCCTACGCCTGGCCGGTGTCGAAGCGCGTGACCTTCCCGTTCTCGACGGTGAACTTCCACTTCGTCCGCATCTCGCCCCAGGTCTCGTTGCGGTACCGGGCGACGAGCGTGCGCCCCTCGTCCGACTCGGACTCGATCTCCATGTGCCCGCGCGAGGAGAAGATCTCCTTGTCGGTCCAGTCGTCGAGATCGCGGTCCGAGCCGTCGTCGGACATGGTCGCGTCCGGGGTGAGCGCGGCCATGAAGGCGTCGCGGTCATTGGAGTTGACGGCCTTGACGAAGGCGCGTACGGCCGGGTCGCTGAGCCGGTCCACGGGGATGGTCATGGTCGCTCCTCTGATGCGTGGGTGCGTGGGTGCGTGGGTGTACGTACGCCACCTCACCCGTACACCCCGCAGCGCCCCGCCCCGCGGACCTTGACCCAGCCGTGGCGCGTCACTCCTGCCCGCGCGTCACCCCTTCGCGGGCGCCACCTTCGCGAACCAGCCCGCGGCCTCCTCCGCCCCGAGGACCCGCTCCAGCACAAGGTCCCCGCGCATCCCGGGGAAGAACCGCCCTGCGGGCCAGCTGCGCTGGTACGGCGGGGGGTCGAGGACCAGCAGCCGGACGCCGTCGACGACGGCGATGTCGGACGGGGTGCCCTCGTTCCAGATCCAGCCGCCGTCCGGGCCCACGAGGTTGAACGCGCCGGTCGTCGGGACCTGCCCCTCGGCGTCCCGGCACACGGCGATCTCCTGCGCGGACGGCGCGTCGCCGGGCACATGGCGGCCGCCGATGAGTGCGCCCGCGAGGAGGGTGTGCAGCTGGAAGTTGTCGCCGATTCCGGTCATGCGCATCGCGTAGGCGGTACCGGTCTCGCGGTGCAGCACGACGAGCGGCTCGTCGTCGAGGACGCGCAGCGCGTACGCCAGGCACTTGAACTGGTGACCGGAGGCCTCGGCGACCCGGTCGACGAGCGCGAGCAGTTCGCCCTTGCCCTCGAAGGTCCTCCGTACGGCCTTCGCGTTGAGCATGGCCAGGCCCGCCATTTCCCACTGCGGCAGCGTCCACCAGCCGATGGCCGACTCGAATCCGGTCCGCTCGACGATCGCGTCGGTCAGTTCGTCATCCTCGGGGTCGGGCAGGTCCCCGCCCCCGGTCTCCGCCCAGCGCGCGCAGAACGCCTCGGCCGCCGCGAACGCCTCCCGCGCGCCTGCGAGTACCCCGGGAGCACACGCCACGGCGTCGGCGCCCCGCTCCACACACGCCCCGGTGATCACTGCGGCCACCGCACGCGGGCCGTGCGGTACGTCCGCGAGCAGCGCCGACAGCCGCGGTCCCGCCTCCCGGAACTCGGCGTCGCCGGCCTTCCCGTACGTCCGGTGGAGCTGCGCGAACGCGCGCTCCGCCCCCTCCGCGTCCTGCACGCGTACGGCGCTCTCGAAGTCACCGACGGCGCCCAGGAACGCCTTTCGTCCGAATATCATCCGCGCACCCTATCCGCATGGCACGCTCCCCTGATGAACAGCGTCTGGGACACCGTCGAACGCCTCCACGCCTGGCTCGAAGCGGCGGCCAACCGCGCGCCCGAGCAGGAGACCCTGCTGCGTGTGCTGAAGCTGTCGGAGGAGGTCGGCGAGGTCGCGCAGGCGGTCATCGGCGCCACGGGGCAGAACCCGCGCAAGGGCACCACGCACACCTGGCAGGACGTGGAGTCCGAGCTGTGCGATGTGATCGTCACGGCGATGGTGGCGCTGCGCACGCTGAACCCCGAGGCCCCGCAGGTGTTCGAGGACCATCTGCGCGGTGTGGCAGCGCGGTCGTCGTAGGGGGTCAGCGCGGTCGTCGTAGGGGGTCGAACGCTGGGACCTCCGGCAGCGGATCCGGACTGCTCTCCGATCCGCCCCAGAAAGGCGGCGCGCGGCGCTGACGTTCCGTCCGCGCGCCGGTGGCCTGATCGGACCGCTGCATGCCGATGTTCATGTGAACGGCCTTGCGTTCTCGAGGGCTTGCTGCACCAATGACAACTGTCACTGACTGCCCATCAGCCCCTCCGTGGACGGATGTCGCGAGCAAGCAGTGGCAGTCGGCGACGCCATCCCGTGCCCCCCACACACGAAGGCGGGACCCCCCATGAAGCACGGCACACTCCGCACCGCCACCGTTCTCTCAGCCGCCCTGGCCGCCGGCACGCTCGCCGTGGCACCCGCGGCCCAGGCCGTCGAGCCGACGACGGCGACGCTCTCGTTCGACTGCGGTTCGTACGGTTCCGGCGAGGCGACCCTCACGGCCACCCAGGACGGCACGGCCGCGACGATCACCGTCTCCACCTCCGCCATCACCGCCCCCATCCCGATCTCCGCGAACTCCGTCAGGTCCACCCTCACCCTCACGAAGAACGGCTCCGGCACGGCGACGTTCACCGGCAACGCCAACCCCGCGATCCCGGCGGGCGGCCCGGTGTCCACCGGGCCGCTGAACGGGACCGTCGCCGCGGGCGACAGCCTTGAGGCGACGTCCCTCACGGTCGTGGTCCTCGGCATCACGGCGACCTGCAACGCGACGACTCCGCAGAACCCCGGTCCGTTCGTCTTCTGACGGCCGGCTCCTCCCGGGGCGGCGGCACCCATGGCACGGGTGGCGCCGCCCCACCCTTCTGACCTGGGGGAACATACCGAACAAACCGGTTGGTACACGGCCGAACTACTATGAACTGCGGACGTGCGGTCGCACATGCCACCAGGCAGAGGGAGGACCGACCCGTGACTGCTGAGGCTGTGACCAACGAGACCACCCAAGAGGCCCCGGGTGCGGCCCGTGGCCCCGGGGGCTCGGGCAGCCCCCGGTATCTGCCCCTGTCCGAGCACGGGCTCATCGGGGATCTGCGCAGCGCCGCGCTCGTGGGCACGAACGGCACGATCGACTGGTACTGCTGCGGCCGGTTCGACGCTCCCAGCGTCTTCGCCTCGATCCTGGACGCCGAGCGGGGAGGCTCATTCGAGCTCGCCCCGGACGTACCGACGCGCACGAAGCAGTTCTACTTCCCCGACACCAACGTGCTGATCACCCGCTTCTTCGCGGACGACGGCGTCGGCGAGGTCCAGGACTTCATGCCCATCGTCGACGACTCGCGCGAGGCCGGTCGGCACCGGCTGATCCGCCGGGTGATCTGCGTGCGCGGGTCGCTGCCGTTCCGCGCGGTCGTGGCGCCCCGCTTCGAGTACGGGTCCCAGCCGCACACCGTCCGTACCGAGCACGGCTATCCCGTCTTCGAGTCGCCCTCGTTCACCCTCGCGCTGACCTCCAGCGTTCCGGTCGAGAGCGACGGCCGGGACGTGTGGTCGCTGTTCAAGCTGCACGAGGGAGAGACCGCCGTCTTCGCGCTCGACCGGGTCGGCGGCGAGGTGCGGCCGCGGGCCTGTCCCGTCGCCGAGGCGGAGGATCACTTCGAGGCAACCGTTCGGTACTGGCGGCGGTGGCTGTCCCAGTGTCGCTATCGCGGACGCTGGCGCGAGATGGTGCACCGCTCCGCCCTGACGCTCAAGCTGCTCACCTACGCACCGACCGGCGCCATCGTGGCCGCACCGACGACGAGCCTGCCCGAGCAGGTCGGCGGCGAGCGGAACTGGGACTACCGGTACGTCTGGATCCGCGACGCGGCCTTCTGTGTCTACGCGTTGCTCCGGTTGGGCTTCACCGACGAGGCCAAGGCCTTCATGGGGTTCCTGACCGAGCACGTCTGCACCTCCTGCACCGGCTCGGGACCGCTGCAGATCATGTACGGCATCGACGGCCGCCGCCGGCTGCCCGAGCGCGAGCTGGCCCACCTCGAGGGCTATCTGGGTTCCGCCCCCGTACGCGTGGGCAACAGCGCCGTCGACCAGCTGCAGCTGGACATCTACGGCGCGCTCATCGACTCGATCTACCTCTACGACAAGTGGGGCGAGCCCATCTCCAGCGCGCACTGGGACACGGTCTGCGACCTGGTCGAGTGGGTGTGCGAGAACTGGGACCAGCCCGACGAGGGCGTCTGGGAGACCCGCGGCGGCCGCAAGAACTTCCTCTACTCCCGACTGATGTGCTGGGTGGCGATCGAACGGGCCATGCGGATGGCCCAGCACCGGGGGCTCCCCGCCGACATGGTGCGCTGGGCCAAGGTGCGCGACGAGATCTACCGGCAGATCATGCGCCGCGGCTGGTCGCCCGACCGGAAGGCGTTCGTCCAGTACGAGGGCGGCAACGTGCTCGACGCGTCCGTCCTGATGATGCCGATGACCAAGTTCATCTCCCCGACCGACCCGAAATGGCTCTCCACCCTGGACGCGCTCGGCGAGGAACTCGTCTCCGACTCGCTGGTCTACCGCTACGACCCCCAGGCCAGCCCGGACGGCCTGCGGGGCGAGGAGGGCACGTTCTCGATCTGCTCCTTCTGGTACGTCGAGGCGCTCGCCCGCGCCGGACGACGGGACGAGGCGCGCCTGGCGTTCGAGAAGATGCTCACGTACGGCAACCACCTCGGCCTGTACGCGGAGGAGATCGGCCGCACGGGCGAGCAGATCGGCAACTTCCCGCAGGCGTTCACCCACCTGGCCCTGATCAGCGCGGCGTTCAACCTGGACAAGGCGCTGGGGTGACGGGTGGGAGGCAGCAAGTGACGGGTGACGGTCCCGTCGACCGGCCCGCCTTCGCAACCACGCGGGCACGGTGGAGCTGCGACCGTGCCGATAGCCCGAGCTGTGGCCCCCGCGGAGGAAGCCGAGATCCAGCGCCGGATCATGCCGACCGGGGTGACCCGCGCCGGGAGCCCTCAGCCGCCCACGAGGGCGACGAGCTTGATGAAGACCAGGCCGGCATCGGCGGTGAGATCCACGTCTTCGTCGAGGTGCTCGACCTGGCGATCCCCGGCCAGCACGAAGAATCCGTTGGACAGGAAGGCGCGCTCGGCGATCGCGGCCTGGCGCTCCCAGTCGAGGCGCCGGGGCTCGCGGAGACGGTAGCCGTTCAGCTCCGCCTCGGCGTCGTCGGGGCGGACGAGGCCGTGGAAGCGATCGCTGGGGGATGCGTTGAACCGGGCGACCTCGTCGCGGACCCGGAGCCTGATCAGCTCCCGTACGGTCATCCGTTGCGGCAGCCCGGCGACCTTCCACTCGGCGACCGGCCTGCCCGTCGCGGTCTCGTCCCGGAACGTCACGGTGGCCATCAGGCACCTCGCTTGATCTGCGTGAGGATGGACTCGTCGGTGATCTCGGTGTCGGCGGCAAGCAGGAACGCCTTGCTGAGGATGAGTGAGAGCCGGTCGTCCTCGAAAGGCAGGAACACCCGGCCGTCCGCCCTGCCGCGCGACGGGACGATGCACAGGTAGGCGTCGTCCGGCTCCATCAGGATGTTGGCCGAGCCCAGATGGATCTTGTACGTGCGCAGTCCGCCCCGGACCACCAGGAAGCGGCCGTCGAGCGAGCACCGGTCGGCGATCTTCAGGCGCGGCAGGATCCGTACCAGCGCGTCGCGGCGCGCCTCGGCGCTCGCGGTCAGCTCGGCGAACCCGGCCCGCTCCCAGTAGGCGCGCTCGGGCCCCCGGTCGGTCCAGTCGGGATCGGCGGCGATCGACGTCACGCCGACGAAGAGGTCCACGTCCCGCATCGCCTCGCTGAACACCAGCGGGGGCACGTCGGCGAGCGGCGCCTCCCGCCGGACGCCGTCCACCCGGCGGGTGAAGCGCACCTGATCGGTCGCGGCCAGCAGGTCGTCGCCCGCCCGGTCCGCGAGGGCGTGGAAGAAGCGGATCCGCCACTCCCCCGCCGCCAGGGTCCGCTCGGCCACCGCGTCCTCGCCCCCGCCGTCCCAGGGGCCGAGGCGGTCGCTCGTCCACCCCCGGGCCCGGAACAGCGCGAACATCCTGTGGTAGTGGACGAGATGCGCGGCGAAGCGGTTGGAGTAGACGCGGGTCTCCTCCTCGGCCGGGGTGAGGAGGTAGATCTCGCGGAACGCCTGCTTGAACGGCTGCCGGACCCGGCGCTCGGTGAGCAGATCCCGCCAGGCCCGTACGGTGCCGGGGTCGGAGCGGATGGGGTGCCAGAGCCGTACGGAGGCGTCGTCGGGCGCGTCGGGAAGGTCCTCGGCCTCGGGCAGGACCGCTCGCCAGTCGCCGGGCGCGACCTCGATCTCCCAGATCAGCCGGCGCACGACGGCCCGGGCGAGCGGATGCCCGGCCAGCTCGGCGCGCCACCATCCGTAGGGATGGACGGCGTCGACGGTGAAGCCGCCCTCCAGCGCCCGTGCGAGGGTGCCGAGTTGGACGCCCACCCGCTTCACCAGGTCACGCAGCTCCCTGACCAGGGCGGCGTGGTCGCGGCGGACCGGCGCCGGGACGCTGCGCAGCGGGCGGCCGTCCTTCTCCCAGGTCAGCGTGACGGTCTCGGTGACCATGACGACGGCCTGGTAGTCGCCGGCCGTCCGGCGCAGGACGCCGCCCGCGGCGGAGCCGCTGATGGATGCAGTGTCGAACTCCAGCCTCGGCAGCCGTAGCGCCACGTCGGTCCGCTCGGCCAGGGCCGCCTCGACCTTCTTGAGCATCTTGTCGAGCTGCTTGGGCACCCCGGCGTGCCGGACAGTCCGGCGCACGGTGCGGATCGCGGTCACCAGCTCGGGTGTCGGGAAGTCCTGCGCGGCGCGGACCAGTTCGTACAGCAGCGCCTGCGACGGCACGGTTCTCGCGGTCGTCGGGGCGACCGCGATCCCGGGCAGCAGTCGGTCGAGCAACTCCGGCAGCCACGGCTCGTCGCGCAGCAGCGCCACCCGCGCGGCATGTCCGAGCGCAACGACCTCGCGGGCTGTGAACGCCTTGTCCGCGTGGTACGGGATCGCGCCCGCGTGGATCGCGTCGGCGCGGTCGGCAGCCGCTTCCAACGCGCGGCGGGCGTAGGTGGCGTAGGCAGGGATGTCGGCGAGCCTCCGCCACGCATCCGGGAGGGTCGGCGGTGAGGTGTACGAGTTGGCCCGTTCGATCTCGGACAGCAACGCCCCTTCGGCCGGAGTGAGGCCGGTGATGACGGTGATCTCGTCCAAGGAAATGGGCCCCTCGTTCCGGCCGAGGCGCTCCACGGCCGCTCGCAGCGTCTCGCCACCCGCGAGCCCCGCTATCGAGAGCAGCGCGTACGGCTGGCGCACATCGTCCTTCTTCAGCAGGAACTCGACCAGCGTGCGGGCGGGTTCGGACAGCTCGGGCCACGGCCCTGTGCACCGCACCAGCGCGCCCGCCCCCAGCGTGAGATCCGCCCAGTCGCGCGCCTCCCTCCGCGCGACGAGCGCCTCGAACATCCGGCGGCAGGCGTCGGGCGTATAGCGCGGCTGCCGCTCCTTGCCCGCCTCCTCGACCGCGAAGCGGACCCTCATCGTCGTGTGCGGGGCGGAACGGCCCACACGGTAGGCCGCCGGGAGAAGGTCGCCGAGTTCCTCGTCGGAGATCTGCGACAGATCGGGCCACCGTTCCCCGAGCTCGAAGTCCGGGTCGGTCAGCGCACGCATCAGCAGGGCTGCGGGGTCCATCAGGCACCTCGCTGCCGGCGCACGCGGTCGAGCGCGACGGACCTCATGCCGTCGAGCGAGTCGTTCCTACGGGATGCGGCCACCAGAGCGTCGTAGAACATGCGGGGATGGTGGCAGACCGGACTGACAAGCCGATCAACCGCAAGAATCCTCGCGACTGTTCACGCGCGACGCACAGTGGTCCCGGCCGGGATATTTCCCCTGGTCAGGACCACAGTGGCAGACGAGTCGGGCTGTACGCCGGGTTCTGTGCCCCGGGACCTCGCGGTCGTCGGGGCGACGGCCATCCATCTAGGACCGGTGTTGCCACCGGCCTCGTGCGGTCTACCCGCGGACTCGGGCGGGCAGCCCTCGATCGTCCGCGCAGGGACGTCCGAGGACGTCCCCTCTTGACCTTGCTCCGGGTGGGGTTTACCGAGCCGCCTGAGTCACCTCAGGCGCTGGTGGTCTCTTACACCACCGTTTCACCCTTACCGGGGACCGAGGTCCCCGGCGGTCTGTTTTCTGTGGCACTGTCCCGCGGGTCACCCCGGGTGGGCGTTACCCACCACCCTGCCCTGTGGAGCCCGGACGTTCCTCGGCGGAATCATGGATCCCGTCGCGGCCGTCCGCCCGGCTCGTCTGCCGTGACGACCATGCTACCCGGCGGGGCGGAGGCTGCGGCATGGCACTCATGTCGCGCTCCTTCCTCGGTCGCTCGCCGGACTGGGACATCGCTGCACCGGCCGTCCTTGAGATGGGGAGTATTTCCCTCGACCGTGGCACACGATCATGGAAGCCGGGGCGCTTCCGGCGCCGGAGCACGGCCTCGCTTGACCTTGCCGCAGCGTCAGGGTTTCTACTGGGGCCATGCGTATCGGAGAGATCGCCGCGATGGTCGGGGTCACCCCGCGGGCCATCAGGCATTACCACCACCTCGGGCTGCTGCCCGAACCCACCCGGCAGGCGAACGGCTACCGGGACTACTCGGTCCGGGACGCCGTGCTGCTCGCGCGGGTCCGGCGGCTGACCGAGCTGGGGCTCGGGCTCGACGAGGTGCGGGACGTGCTCGCCGACGACGCGGGGAGGGAGGTCGTGGAGGTGCTGGAGGAACTGGACCAGGACCTCGCGCGGCAGCAGGAACAGCTGGGCGAGCGCCGCCGGCGGCTCGGGGAGCTGCTGGCGCAGGCGCGGGACGGCCGGATGACGGCCGAGGGGCCGGTGTCGGACGAGCTGTCGGCGCTGTTCGGGACCCTCGCCGAGGCCACCGCCGGACGCCCCGAGTCCCCCATGGCCGCCAAGGACCGCGAACTGCTCGCCCTCCTGGACACCGTCGCGTCCGCCGAGGAGCGGGACCGGCTGCTCGGCGCGATGCGGCGGATGACCGAGACGCCGGGAGCCGCGGAGCGCGCGTACGAGGTGTACGGAATGCTCGACGCGCTCGCGGACGCGGCCCCGGACGACCCGCGGGTCGGCGAAGCCGCGCAGGCACTGGCCGACTGCATGCCCGACGAGGTCGCGGCGCACCTCGCGGACGCCGGTGCCGTGCCGGAGAGCGGGTTCCTCGACGCGTTCTACGCCGACTTCTCCCCCGCCCAGGCCGAGGCCGTACGCCGCTCGCTGCGCCTCGTCGTGGAGCGTGCCCGGTGAAGCGGCTGCTCAGGGGGGCGGCGTACGCCGCGCTGCCCGCCGAACTCGTCGTCGCCGTCTGCCTGTTGGCCGGGGTACGGATCTCCGGCCCCGTTCTCGCCGCCGCCGAGGCGGCCTCGCTGCTCCTGCCGGCGGCCGGAGCCGCCGTCTTCGTACGGCTGCGCCGGCAGGGCCGCAGCACCCGCGAAGCCGTGGGCGAGCTGGTGCCCGAGCCGGTGCTCCGGCTCACCGGGCACGAGCTGCGGATCATGTGGAGCGTCGTCCTGTGGGTGACGCGGCGCCGCGACGGCGTCGGCCCCGGCGACCAGGCCTTCGGGCACGCCCGTGACCGGGCCGCCCTCCTCCTCGGCTTCGGCTTCGTCTGTGTCGTCGAGAGCGTCGGGATGTCGTACCTGCTGAGTTCCTGGCCGATCGTGCACGCGATCGTGCTCGTCCTCGACGTGTACACCGTCCTCTTCGTGATCGGGGTGTACGCGGCCTCGGTCACCCGCCCGCACACGCTGTCCGCGGACACGCTGAGACTGCGCCAGGCGGCCCATGTCGACGTGCGCATACCGCTGGAGCGGATCGCCTCCGTCTCGTACGAGCTGCTCTTCACGCACGAGAAGAAGGAGGACGGCGTCCTCAATCTGGCCGTCGCCTCGCAGACCTCCCTCACCCTGGAACTGTCCGAGCCCGTCACCGCGGTAGGGCTGCTGGGGCGGGAGCGTCAGGTCCGTACGGTACGCCTGCACGCCGACGACTCCCGGGCCCTCCTGCACGCCCTCACGCAGGCGCGAACTGCACTTTCGCCGCCCCCGGGTCAGCCTGCATGAGCCGCACCCGCAGCGCCTCCCCGAGGGGGAGCTCGGCCCCGCCGCCCTCGACGGGGGCGACCACCGCCGGGTCCTGCAACTGGACGGTGCCGACGTCCGGTTCGTGGTCCTTCACATCGATCACGAACGCGTCGAAGAGCTCGCCGACCCGCCCGCTCAACAGGGCGGCCTCGACGATGTCCACGCATTCGCGCTCGACGATGTTGGCGCGCCGCGAGCCCTCGGCCATCTCCTTCGGCAGTACGTCGAGGGCATCCCGCACCCACGCGGGCGGCTCCTCGCCGGCCACGGCGGACAGGCACAGCTCGCCCGCGTACCGGTCGACGAGCCGGCGCAGCGGGGCGGTGCAGTGCGTGTACGCGTCGGCGACGGCGGCGTGGACGGCCGGGACGGGGAGCCGGCCGCCGCTGAACGCCGTGTAGCCCGCGCCGCGCAGCAGCGTCGTGCACTCCTGCAGGAAGGCGGCGTGCCGATGGTTCGAGGGGTCGAGGGAGCGGACGACCTCCGCGTACGAGACGTGGTGCGGCCAGTCGATGTGCAGGGCCTTGGCGGTGCGGCGCAGCCGGGCGACCGCGCCGTCAGGTGCGGTCGGCAGGGTACGCAGGATGCCGGTGCCTGCCTTGGTCATGAGGTGGGCCGCGGCCATGCCGGTGAGGAGCGAGATCTGGGCGTTCCAGCCGTCCGCGGGGAGGGGCGCACGGAACCGGAGTGCGTACGCATGGTCCTGCTCGACGATCTCCTGTTCGGGCACGTTGAGGGAGATCCCGCCCCGTTCGACCTCCAGCCGCTCCCGCAGCAGCCCGATGTCCTTGAGCAGTGCGAGCGGTTCCTCGGCGGTGCCGGTGTCGATCTGCCGCTGTGCCCCCTCGTAGTCGAGCCTGGCGCGGCTGCGTACGAGGGCACGGTGCACGTCGGTGGTGACGACCCTGCCGTCCGCGTCGAGGTCGATCGTCCAGAGCAGCGCCGGACGCGTCTGCTCCGGCAGCAGGCTCGCGGCGCCTTCGGAAAGGGCCGCGGGGTGCAGCGGAACCTTCTCGTCCGGGAAGTAGAGCGTCAGCGCCCGACGGTGCGCCTCGGCGTCCAGCGCGCCTCCGGGCCGTACGAACGCCGCGACGTCCGCGATCGCGTACCGGACCCGGAAGCCGCCGCCGCGGCGCTCCAGATGCATGGCCTGGTCCAGGTCGCCGGAGGCCGGCGGATCGATCGTGAAGAACGGGACGTCCGTCGCATCGCGGTCGGGAAGCCGGGGCTCGCGCGCCGCCTGCTCCGCCTCCGCGAGGACCTCGGGCGGAAAGCCGTCCGGCACGTCGAGCGTCGTGCGCAGCGCCCGCAGGGCGGCCCGCAGGGGAGCCTCGGCTGCGCAGATCACATGCATCTGACGGCGGGGCATGGACCGAGCGTATGGCCCCCGGACCGCCGCGGCGACCGGACGATCCGGGGGCTGCCGCCCCCGTGGCCCGCCGCGCCCGCGGCGTACGCCTGTGGGAGGCGGACCGCGCAGCGCCGGGCGGGGCGCGCCCCGCTCGTCGCCGCGGCGGGCGGTGGCACGGCCGGGGGATGCGTGGCCCGACTACGCTGGCGCGGGGGCCGCACCCCCTTCACGTACGTAGGTAGAGGAGAACCGCCGTGCTCGTGCTGTTGCCGCCGTCGGAGGGCAAGGCCGCTTCCGGCCGTGGGGCGCCGCTCAAGCCGGAGTCGCTGTCGTTGCCCGGGCTGGCCGGGGCGCGGGCCGCGGTGCTCGACGAGCTGGTCGAACTCTGCCTGGGGGACGAGGAGAAGGCCCGCGAGGTGCTCGGGCTGAGCGAGGGGCTGCGCGGCGAGATCGCGAAGAACGCGCAGCTGCTGACGGCCGGGGCGCGACCGGCCGGGGAGATCTACACGGGCGTTCTGTACGACGCGCTCGGCCTCGCCACGCTCGACGCGGCCGCCCGCAAGCGGGCCCGGCGTTCGCTGCTGGTCTTCTCCGGGCTGTGGGGCGCCGTCCGGGTGGACGACCGGATCCCGTCGTACCGCTGCTCGATGGGGGTGAAGCTGCCGGGGCTCGGGGCGCTGAGCGCGCACTGGCGGGCTCCGATGGCGTCCGCACTGCCCGAGGCCGCCGGGGACGGGCTCGTCCTGGACCTGCGGTCGTCGGCCTACGCGGCGGCGTGGCGGCCGAAGGGCGAGGTCGCGGGCCGTACGGCAACCGTGCGGGTACTGCACGCCCCGACCCGGAAGGTCGTCAGCCACTTCAACAAGGCGACGAAGGGGCGGATCGTGCGCAGCCTCCTGGAGGCGGGGGCGGCACCGAAGGGTCCGGGCGAGCTGGTGGAGGCCCTGCGGGACCTCGGCCACACGGTGGAGGTCGAGGCGCCGGGGAAGCCGGGGAAGGCGTGGTCGCTGGACGTGCTGGTGACCGAGATCCACTGAACGAAACGTGAGGTTGCATCCTCTGCAACGCCCGTTGCGCAGGGCGGTGAGGGCGGGCACGATGACCGCATGCCCTCCGTGCTCGGCCTCGCCCCCGTCGTCCCCGTCGTCGTCATCGACGATGCCGCCGACGCCGTACCGCTCGCCCGCGCCCTGGTCGCGGGCGGCCTGCCCGGGATCGAGGTGACCCTGCGCACCCCGGCCGCGCTCGACGCGGTCCGGGCGATCGCCGACGAGGTGCCCGACGCTGTGGTCGGCGCGGGCACGGTCATCTCGCCACGGGGCGTGGCGGACGCGGTGGCGGCCGGGGCGCGGTTCCTGGTGAGCCCCGGCTGGACCGACGCGCTGCTGGATGCGATGGCGTCCTCCGGCGTGCCGTTCCTGCCCGGCGTCTCGACCACCTCGGAGGTCGTCGCCCTGCTGGAGCGCGGGGTGAGCGAGATGAAGTTCTTCCCCGCGGAAGCGGCGGGCGGCACCCCGTACCTGAAGTCCCTCGCCGGCCCGCTCCCCCAGGCCCGGTTCTGCCCGACCGGCGGGATCTCGCTCGCCACGGCGCCGTCGTACCTCGCGCTGCCGAACGTCGGCTGCGTGGGCGGTACGTGGATGCTGCCGCCGGACGCGCTCGCGGCGCGGGACTGGGTGCGGGTCGAGTCCCTCGCGCGCGAGGCCGCGGCTCTGAGTCGAGCGCGGGGCTGAGCCGAAGCGGGGGGCCGAGCCGAGCCCGACGCCGAGTCGAGCGCGGCGCTCAGCCGAAGACCAGCTCCAGGTGGTCCGTCACCGGGCGGTACCCCAGGCGCTGGTAGAGCGCGCTGCTCGTGGGATTGGCCAGGTCCGTGAAGAGCAGCACCTCGCTCGCGCCGGAGCGCTGGGCGAGGCGGGTCGCAGCGACGGTGGCGGCGCCCGCGTAGCCGCGGCCGCGGAGCTCGGGCGGGGTGTAGACGGGGGCGATCCGGGCCTGCCCCGCGACCACCGGTGACACCCCGGCCATCGCGACGGGGCGTCCCCCCGCCTCCCAGAACAGCAACCGCCCGTCGCTGACGCGGGTCCTGGCGGCGTCCGTGAAGTCCGCCGCCTCTCCCCCGACGTCCACCTTGAACGCGCTCAGCCAGTCCGCGGCGAACGGGATCTCCTCGGCGGTCGCCGGGCGGGCGCGGCCCTCGGGGGCGGGGTGCTGCGGGGTGAGCTCGCCGAGCCGGAACAGGCGTGTCTCGTGGTCGACGCGGTAGCCCTCGCCGGCCCACTCCTGCGCGAACGCCCGCGCGCTCGCGCTCTCGCCGGTGACGCCGGGCAGGGGCTCGCCGCCACGGTCCCGGAGCGCCCGGAGCGCCCGGGCGAGCTCGCGGGCGGCCTCCTCGGGCATGACGCCCAGCTGGGGCGGCATCGGAGGCGTCTGCAGGTACGCGGCACCGACGGGCCCTTCGGTGGTCCTGCGCCACCAGCCGAAGCGCGCCGGAGCATCCTTCCCGTACACGAACGGGCCATGGCGGCGCACCATTTCACCTGATTTCTCTCAGGATGCCCCGGCCTTCAGGCCGGGGAGGAATGGGTCCTTGGAGCGGAGCCGCGAAGCGGCGGAGTTCCCTTCGTGCCTGTCGTGACCTGCGCTTTCGGCTGTTGTCAGTGGTGGCGGTTAGGTTGAAGGGGTGAAGGTCGTGGTGCAGGCGAAGCTGTTGCCGTCGCCCGAGGTGGCGGCGGCTTTGACGGCGACCCTGCGCGTGTGCAACCGGGCGGCTGATGCCGTATCGGTTTTGGCGTACGAGACGGGCATCACGTCCCGCAACGAGTTGCAAAGGCTGGTCTACGCCCGTCTCAAGGCGGAGTTCGGGCTTGCTGCCCAGCCTGCTGTACGGGTGGTGAAGAAGGTCGTGGACGCCTACGCCACGTTGCGTGCGAACATCCGGGCGGGGAACCTGGGTCCGGCCGCATCGAAGCGGCGCAGGCGTGCGGAGTCGAAGCCGGTCGTCTTCCGGCCTGATGCGGCCCAGCCGTATGACGACCGGATCCTGTCCTGGCAGCACGACGCGCAAACGGTGAGCGTCTGGACGGTGGCCGGGCGGATCAAGGGCGTCCGGTACTCCGGGCACCCCGACCAGTTGGCGATGCTCGAGAAATACCGCAAGGGCGAGTCGGATCTGGTGCACCGGGACGGTATGTGGTTCCTGGTCGCCACCTGCGACATCCCGGAAGCGCCGCTCAACACCGACCCGGTGGACTGGGTCGGCGTGGACCGGGGCATCGCCAACCTCGCCACCACGTCCGACGGGACCAACTACCAGGGCCGCCGCCTTGGCCGCTACCGGCGCTGGCACGCCCGCAAGCGAGCCGAGTTGCAGGCGAAGCAGACCTGCTCCGCCGCCAGGCGGGCCAAACGCCGGGCGAAGAAGGAAGCCCGGCACGCTACTCATGTCAATCACAGGATCAGTAAGGAGATCGTGGCCGTCGCACAACGCACCGGACGCGGAATCGCCCTCGAAGAGCTGGGTGGCATCCGTGACCGGGTACGGCCTTCTCGCGACCAGCGGGCCGCGCTCTCCTCCTGGCCGTTCCACCAGCTGGAAGAGCACATCCGGTACAAGGCCCGGCGGGCCGGGGTACCGGTAATCGCGGTGGACGCCCACTACACCTCGCAGATGTGCCCCAGATGCGGGCACACGGCGAGGAACAACCGTCCCACCCGGGACACCTTCTGCTGTCGTCGGTGCGGGCTCGCCGGCCCCGCCGACCACGTCGCCGGGGTCAACGTACGCAACCGCGCACGCTCGGCGTGGGTTCTCGTCAACGAACCCGTACCACAAAGGACCTGAACACCCCCTTTCGCTGGTAGATGCGACCCGTGACCGTCCTGCCGTAGGGGGCAGTCGGGAGCGCGACAAGGTGTGGACGACCCAGTCAACAAGCTCGGTCGTTTACGGCCGAGAAGTTGACTGACCGTCAGGAGGACCGTGTTGCGGCCGGGGTGGGCGAAGAGGTGCTCGTCGGCGGCGCAGCGGAAGGCTTCGACGTCGTGGGTGAAGTGCCAGGGCATGCACCGACGCTGCCACAGCGCGCGGGCTTGCCGCGCGGGGTTTGTTCGTACGGGTGCCACCCCGTACCCCGGGTGGGGCAGGGGCTGCCCCGTGCCGCGGGGGTGTCCGGCCGCTCAACTCGCCCTCAACTCGCCTACCGCATCACGGCCGACAGCTCCCGCTCGCTCCACGCGGTCTGAGCACGCACCCAGGCCAACTGTCGAAAACTGTCTTCACGTACTCAAGGCACCGAACAGCGACGGTTGATGAGGGAAAACCCGCTGTGGCTTGGGCGGTCGGCTCCACGGCTTCAGCCACCTCCCCGATCCTGAAACGGGTGTCGCGCACCCGTCCCGCAGCCGATTTCCAGCACCCGACGCGCGTTGAACTCCTGCACGACACCAATGCGCGGATCCAGATCGCTTCGGTCGGAATCGAGCGGATCGTAGATCTCGGCGGAGCGCGGAAGGGGTGCCCTCCCCAAACAGCGGGAGGGCACCCCAAGGACGGTCAGCGGTGGTCGTAGCGGTCGTGACCCCAGTGGTGACCGTGGTGCCGGTGGTGACCGTGGTGCCGCTGACCCCAGTGGTGACCGTGGTGCCGGTGGCCCCCGCGGTGGTGGCCCCAGCGGCCGTCGCGCTCGCCGCGCCCGTAGTCGTCACCGTGGTCGTGACCGTGGTCGTGACCACGGTCGTGCGTGGCGTGAGACACCACCGAAGGCGCAGAGGTGGCGGCGCTGGCACCAGTGGCGCCGCCCAACAGGACGGCGGCCGCGACGCCCAGCGCGGCGGCAAAACGGGAAACCCGCATTCCGTGCTCCTTTCACGGCAGGTGCCTGATGCGCCTGCCTGGGTCGGACTCGTCGATGCTTGCATCCGAAATGCACCATTAAGTCCAAATCTTCAACAAAGGCACCTCATGTAACGAAAAACCGTTGGGCCCGGAACCGGCTTCCGGCATGTCGGCGTCACGCGCGCACGCGTACTGGTGGCCCGCTCCATCCGCCCACCAGGGTGAACTTGCACCCCACGTTCTTGCCGAGCTCGCGCTCCCCTACCACCCACCTCTTCGCGACGACTCGTCCCGCAGCCCGGTCCGGCACATGCGGGTAGGCACCAGCGCCGTGGATCATCCGTGGGCAGGAAGCCGTCGAGTACGCAGAAGCAGCCCTGTGACCAGCAGCGACTCCGCAGGTCCAAAGGGCCTCCGGAGCCCTGTGCCTGCGGTAACGCGCATGGGACACACTCCTCTTCATGGAAGCTTCAGTGAACGAGCTCCGGCGGATCCGAACTGGGCCGGAGCGCGATGAGCAGGCGTTCGTGGTGCGAGTGCACTTCTCGGCCGATGACCCGGTCTCGGTGGTCGAGCGTGCTCGTGACGTGCTCGGGCGGGTGGTCGAGCACCTGGACCCATGGCCCGCCGAGGGAGCCTGGGCACAGCTGCTGCCGCCGTGGTTCATACAGGCATGCGCTCCCGAACGATCGGCCGATCCCTCTTGGGATGCCGCTGCTTGGCTGGCGAAGTGGCAAGCAATGACCCCGGCGGAGAAGATCTCCCACTCCCAAGGGCCCTGGACACTGTCGAACTGGCTCTACTACTTCGACCCCATTGACGGCGAAGGCGATGACCGCAGTTGGTGGTGGTGGGACGCCGGTAGTAGCGGGCCGGATACCGGCTGGTTCGATGTGGCCACAACCGGCTGGCCGTTTGGAACCGGCTCGTTGCACTGGCTGATCGAGGCGTCCGGAGGGACGATCTCCTGACAGAAAGTCGCCCACCTGGCCCGGCTTCAACGGGCTGGCCACTTCCACAACGGGCCGGTGCCGGTGGTCTACGGGTCCGGCCGACGCGGGCAGGGCGGTCGCAAAGCGGCGTCGAGCGTCCCGCACCGCCGCTCCGGGGCTCGTGTCCTGGACTGCGCTGCATCCGATATGCGGCTCCGCCGCGTGGTCACCGCGCTTCGCGCGAGTTGCGGGCGCTTTTACACGACCCCTACGCACCCCCGGGCGTGGTTGCCGGTGGGGGCTCGCCCCGGTGGGCATGGTTTTCCACCCCCCGACCTGCAGTCGGCGGGCGACCCGGGGCGGGGCCGTGCAGGGTCGCCCCCGCAGGAAATCGGGCGGTGGTACCGGACGACGCCGTACCCACCGATTTCCGAGGAGGCGAGCCCGGAGGGGCACCGCACCACCACCCACCCACAGCAGCCGCACCAAGCCCGTCCGGCGCTTGAGGACGGACACCCCGGACGCCCACCCGGCACCGGGCAACACCGCACCCCGCACCGGTGCCGGGCACACCGCACAGACCCCGCCCACCGCCGGAGGCGTCAGCGGAGGTGCGACGTGTCGTTCAGCAACCGCACCGACGCGTTGCCGTCCGCGTAATACGCAACCGCCGACAACGACGCCGCGGAGAGTTCCATGCGGAAGACGGCTTCCGGCGGGGCTCCCAGGGCCAGGCGGACCAGCATCTTGATGGGCGTGACGTGCGTGACCAGCAGGACCGTGCGGCCCCGGTACTCCGACGTCAGGCGGTCCCGGGTCGCCGAGACGCGCCGGGCGACCGACGCGAACGACTCGCCGCCCGTGGGCGCCGCCTTCGGGGACGCGAGCCAGGCGTCGAGGTCGTCCCCGTACCGCTCACGGACCTCCGCGAACGTCAGGCCCTCCCACGCGCCGAAGTCCGTCTCGCGCAGCCCGTCGTCGATCTGTACGTCGAGCCCGAGGCGCTTGCCCACGACCGCAGCCGTCTGCCGGCACCGCCGCAGCGGCGAGGAGACGATCTCCTGGATCGTGCCGCGGGCGGCCAGTGCCGTCGCGACCGCGTCCGCCTGCCGCTCACCGGCCGCGGAGAGCTCCGGGTCGGTGCCCCCGCTCCCCGAGAACCGCTTCTCCGGCGTCAGCGCCGTCTCGCCGTGCCGCAGCAGGACGAACGTGGCGGGCGCCCCGAGGTCGGCGGGCCCCCAGCCCACCGCTGGGGTGGCCGGGGCCGGAGCCGCGGCCGACACCGCCGCGCCCGACACCACCGCACCCGGCACGGCAGCGCCCGATACCGACGCACCCGACACCGCCGTACCCGCGAGCGCGGCCCGCGCCTTCGCCGCGCCCGCCGCCGCGTCGCCCACGACCCGCGCCGCCCGGGCGTCCTCGGCGAGGGCCGCCCGAGACGCGGACGGCTCCCACTGCCTGCCCCGCTTGCCCGCGTCCATCGCCTCGTTGGCGAGCCGGTCCGCGTGCTTGTTCTTCTCGCGCGGGATCCACTCGTAGCGGACCTGCCCCAGCGGGAAGATCCGCGCCGCCTCCGCCGCGAGCGGCTTCATGTCGGGGTGCTTGATCTTCCAGCGGCCCGACATCTGCTCGACGACGAGCTTGGAGTCCATGCGGACGCGGATCGACGCGTCCGGGGCGAGCTCCTTCGCCGCCTTCAGGCCGGCGACCAGACCGCGGTACTCGGCGACGTTGTTCGTCGCGATGCCGATGTACTCGGCGCGCTCGGCGAGCGGCTCCCCCGTCGTCGGGTCGAGCACGACCGCGCCGTAACCGGCCGGGCCCGGGTTGCCCCGGGAGCCGCCGTCGGCCTCGACGATCAGCTCCTGCAGTTGCTGCATTACAGGCCCGACTCCGAGGTACGGACCAGGATGCGGCGGCAGTTCTCGCACCGTACGACCGTGTCGGCCGCGGCCGCCCGCACCTCGTTCAGCTCGGTGATGTTGAGCTCGATGTGGCAGCCCTCGCAACGGCGCTGGTACAGGCGCGCCGCACCCACGCCGCCCTGCTGCTCGCGCAGCTTCTCGTACAGCTTGAGGAGATCAGCGGGGATGCTGCCGGCGACGACTTCGCGCTCCTTGGCGACGGTCGCGGACTCGCCGTCGAGCTCCTCGAACGCCGCGTCCCGGCGGGCCGTCGCGTCGTCGGCCTTCGCCTGGACGGAGGCGACGCGGTCGGTCAGCTCGGTGACACGTTCCTGCGCGGACTCGCGACGCTCCATGACCTCCAGGACGACGTCCTCGAGGTCGCCCTGCCGCTTGGCCAGCGACACGATCTCCTTCTGGAGGTTCTCCAGATCCTTGGGGGACGTGACCGCGCCCGAGTCGAGACGCTGCTGGTCACGGGCGGAGCGCTGGCGCACCTGGTCGACGTCCTGCTCGGCCTTGGTCTGCTCGCGGGCGCAGTCGCTCTCCTCCGTCTGCGCGGCGACGAGCAGGTCGCGCAGCTGCGTGAGGTCCTTGTTCAGCGACTCGATCTCGGCGTGCTCGGGGAGTGACTTGCGCTTGTGGGCAATCTGCGACAGGCGTACGTCGAGGGCCTGGACGTCGAGGAGTCTGATCTGGTCGGCGGGCGCGGCGTTCAGTTGGGGGCTCCAGAGGTGTGGTGGGAGGACCAGGGGTCGGTGACCGTCTTCGAGACATGGACCCGCAGGTCCCAGCCGTGGCGGTCGGAAATCTCGTCGAGCTGGGCGGCGGCCTGCTCGCACCAGGGCCATTCGGTGGCCCAGTGGGCGGCGTCGACCAGACCGAGGGGTGAGTGCTGGGTGGCCTCGGACACCGGGTGGTGCCGCAGGTCGGCGGTGAGGTACGCGTCGACGCCCGCGGCCCGTACGGCGTCGAAGAGGCTGTCGCCCGAGCCGCCGCTGACGGCGACGCGACGGACGATCGCGTCGAGGTCGCCGGCGACCCGGATGCCCTGCGCGGTGACGGGCAGCCGTTTCGCGGCGCGGGCCGCGAACTCGCGCAGCGTCTCGGGGTGGTCGAGCTCGCAGATCCGCCCGAGCCCGTTCTCGGGTACGAGGGGGCCGGTGACGCGCAGGTCGAGGGCGCCGGCGAGGGCGTCGGAGACGCCCGGGTCGGCGGTGTCGGCGTTGGTGTGCGCGACGTGCAGAGCGATGTCGTGCTTGATGAGCTTGTGCACGACCCGGCCCTTGAAGTGGGAGGCGGCGACCGTCGTCGTACCGCGCAGATAGAGCGGGTGGTGGGTGACGATCAGCTCCGCGCCGAGGCCGATCGCCTCGTCGGCGATCTCCTGGACGGGATCGACGGCGAAGAGGACGCGCGTGATGCCGGCGTCGGGGTCTCCGCAGACCGTGCCGACGGCGTCCCACTCCTCGGCCCGCTCGGGGGGCCATAGGGCGTCGAGCGCGGCGATGACTTCAGAGAGACGGGGCACGAAGCAAAGGCTACCTGGGCTGCCCCTGCGCCTGAACCGGCGCTCGCTCCCGCGGAGGGGGCCGGTCGCCGTCGGGGTTGCTCGATCGATGGTTGCGGTGGTCTTCGTTCCAGGACCGGCTTGAGGACCGGGAGAGCCCCGGCGCCGCTCACCGGCACCGGCACCGGCACCGGCACCTACTTGACCAGGTGGCCGCGCAGGTCGTCGAGGACCTTGTCGGCGGCGGTGACGCCGAGGCCGAGGTACCAGGTCTCGTCCGGAACGTCCTTGGCCTGGCCCGCCTTGACCGCCTTCAGGTTCTTCCCCAGCGGGTTGGACTGCGCGGTGTCGCGCTTGGTCTTCGCCGGGCGGCGGCGCGCAGCTGGCTGCCGAGGATGAGGTCGGGCTCGAGCTGGGCGATCGCCTAGAGACTGAGGTTGTTGATCATGCCGACGCTCTTGGGGCTGCCGGCCTCCTTCTTCAGGTACGACGGGATGCCGTCGTCGCCCTCCGACGGGGCGTAGCCGACGGGCTGTACGCCGAGCGAGGCAACGTTGTCGAGTTCCCCCACGTCGAGGACGACGACGCGCTTGGCCACGGCGGCGTAGCGACATGGGTGCTCCTGCTGGAGCGGGGGTGCGACAGGGTTTGCTTAGGTGTGCCTTACCTTAACGGGGGCCCCGTAGAGCACAGCCGCCCCCTCACCCACAGGCGAACCGGCGCACGGCCACCCTTATGTGTGAAGTGAGCTGTCTTGCGTTGTTCGGCTGGAAGTACGAAAACTAGCTTCGATGGCCGGAGGTGAACAGCCGATGACAGCGTGTGCCATCGAGGAGACCGCGGCCGGGGACGACGGAGCCGAACGGCGTACGGACGCGGCTGAGGGTACGGGCGCCGGCCTCGGCGCCGGTACCGGTGACGGGTTCACGATCAGCGCGGACGGCTGCTACGCGGCGCGTCTCGCGGGCACGGGAGACGCGCGCTTCGCCGAGCGGTGGACGCTCGACGGGCCCGAGCCTTACGCCGTTCCGCTGCCGCTGGACCAGCCGGAGGAGCCCGACGCCGAGGTGGCGCCGATGGCCGACGGGCGGGTGCTGATCCGGCGCCGGGTGGCGGGCCTGCAGACGTTCTCGCTGCTCTATCCGACCGGACCGGGCACGGGCCAACTGCCCCTCGGTGCCGTCGAGTCCACCACACTGACCCTGCTCCCGCCGTCCCCGAACGGCACCTGTGTGTACGCGCTGGTGCCCGGCGAGCGTTCGACCGCGGTGTGGCTGGTCGCGGGCGGGGCGTTCGGGCCCGAGCGGGTCGCCCAGGTGCCCGGCCGCTGCTCGGGTGGGGTGTGGCTGGACCGTACGGGCCGGATGCTCGCCCTGGACCGGGAGACGGACGGGATCACGAAGGCGATCGCGGTCGATCTGGAGCGGGGCGGCGAGGTGACGCCGCTGCTCCAGATCACCGAGGACAGCAACGACCGGCTGCTGCTCGCGGACGCCGAGAGCGGCCTGCTGCTGATCCGCTCGGACGCGGCGGGGCACGACCGGCTGGGGTGGGGCGTGCTGGGGAGCCTGCGGCCGGTGCGGTTCCCGGAGTGCCTGCGGCTTGCCGACGCGGCGGTGACGCCGTTCGCGATCCAGCCCGGGCAGATGCTGATGCCGGAGAACTGTTCGGTGGCGCTGCGGATCGACGCGGCGGCGGGCAGCTGGGTGGGGGTGTGGCGCCCGTCGGAGCGCCGGATGCACCAACTCGCCGCCCCTGAAGGATGGTTGACGGGGGCCGGGCTGTGGACGCGGGAGGGGGCGCTGCGGCTGCCGTACGCGACGGGGGCGGTGCCGTGCGGGGTGGCCCGGGTGGAGATCCCGGATGACGCGTTCCTCCCTGATCCGGTCACCGTGATCACCGAATCGGCACAAGCGGAATCCGCAGGTGGGGAACCGTGCGAGGGCCGTGGGGGTCCTTCCGTGTGCAGGCCCGTGCCGTTGCAGCAGGCGCCCCTCATCGGGCGAGTGACACCTGGTTAGACTTCCCGGCGGGGGGCTACACAGCCGCACCGTCCGGATGCCGACGGTGACGTGTCGTGACGTGACCGGCTCCCTTGCGACCTGAAATCAGCGATCACAACGGGGTGAACTTCCCACATGTCTGAAGCCCGAACCAACACGACCGAGGCGCGTCCGCAGGGGGCGGGCGCGATCCAGGCCGCAGGCGGCGGCTCCGGAAAGCACCGGGGCGGTGCGGCGTCGAGGGAGGACTCGACGGCACCGTCCCACGGCCGCCACCGCCGCCCGGGCGGCACGCAGTAGCTCCGCGGGGGTGGGTGCGGGTTTCGGGTGCGCCTGCGGCGGGCCTTTCCCACCCCGCCCCTTCGCGAACCGGGGGCCGGCCCCCAGGCCCCCGGGATGCGACCCGTACCGTCCGGTCGGCCCGCGTGTCCGTCCTCGAACGCCGGACGGGCTCACAATGAGCCCGCCGCAGGCGCCCACGGCCTAGCTGTATTGACCCGCAGCGTTGTTGACGCGGCTGATCGGAGGTTGCCCTCCGATTGCGGTGTGGCAGCGGTGGTGGTTGTAGGTGTGGAGGAAGTCT